>NZ_CAXTHR010000010.1:0-51851 GCF_964244095.1 uncultured Methylobacterium sp.
CGAGCACGACGCCGACGATGTTCTTGCCGATGTCGTGGACGTCGCCCTTCACGGTGGCCATCAGCACCTTGCCGGCGGCCCGCGGCTTGCCGTCGCCGCCGTTGGCGAGCTTTTCCGCCTCCATGTACGGTTCGAGGTAGGCCACCGCCTGCTTCATCACCCGGGCGGACTTGACCACCTGCGGCAGGAACATCTTGCCCGCGCCGAACAGGTCGCCGACCACGTTCATCCCGGCCATCAGCGGGCCTTCGATGACGTGGAGCGGGCGCGCGACCTGCCCGCGCGCCTCCTCGGTGTCGGCAAGGATGTATTCGGTGATGCCGTTGACCAGCGCGTGCTCGATGCGCTTCTCGACGGTTGCCTCGCGCCACGTCAGGTCGGCGGTCCTGGCCTGGGTCGAGGCGCCGCTCTTGAAACGCTCGGCCGCCTCCAGCAGCCGGTCGGTGGAATCGCCGCGCCGGTTGAGGACCACGTCCTCGCACAACTCGCGAAGTTCGGCCGGCAACTGGTCGTAGACCGCGAGCTGGCCCGCGTTGACGATGCCCATGTCCATGCCGGCCTGGATCGCGTGGTACAGGAACACCGCGTGCATCGCCTCGCGCACCGGCTCGTTGCCGCGGAAGGCGAAGCTGAGGTTCGAGATGCCGCCCGAGATGTGGGCGTGGGGCAGCGTCTCGCGGATGATCCGCGTCGCCTCGATGAAGGCGACGCCGTAGCCGTCGTGCTCCTCGATGCCGGTGGCCACCGCGAAGACGTTGGGATCGAAGATGATGTCCTCGGGCGGAAAGCCGACCTCCTCGGTCAGCACGCGGTAGGCCTTGGTGCAAATCTCGACCTTGCGCGCGAGCGTGTCGGCCTGACCCTGCTCGTCGAAGGCCATCACCACCACCGCCGCGCCGTAGGAGCGGCACACCTTCGCGTCGGCGATAAACTTCGCGATGCCCTCCTTCATCGAGATCGAGTTCACGATCGCCTTGCCCTGGATGCACTTCAGGCCGGCCTCGATGACGTGGAATTTTGAGGAATCCACCATCACCGGCACGCGGGCGATGTCGGGCTCGGCCGCGACGAGGTTGAGGAACTCCACCATCGCCTTCTCGGAATCGAGCAGGCCCTCGTCCATGTTGACGTCGATGATGGTCGCACCCGCCGCGACCTGGTCGCGGGCGACGTCGAGCGCGGCGGCGTAGTCGCCCGCCGTGATCAGCTTGCGGAACTTGGCCGAGCCGGTGACGTTCGTGCGCTCGCCGATGTTCACGAAGGGGATCTCCTTCGTCAGCGTGAACGGCTCCAGGCCCGACAGCCGCATCAGCGGCGCTACCTCCGGGATCGCCCGCGGCGCCTTGCCGGCCACGGCCTCAGAGATTGCACGGATGTGGTCCGGCGTCGTGCCGCAGCAGCCGCCGACCATGTTGACGATGCCGGCCGACGCGAACTCGGCCACCAGCGTCGCCATCGCCTCCGGGCTCTCGTCGTAGAGGCCGAACTCGTTGGGGAGACCCGCGTTCGGGTAGGCGCAGACCAGGGTGTCGCACACGCGCGACAGCTCGGAGATGTGGCCGCGCATCTCGCGGGCGCCGAGCGCGCAGTTCAGGCCGAAGGTCAGCGGGTCGGAATGGCGCAGCGCGTTCCAGAACGCCTCCGGCGTCTGGCCCGACAGCGTGCGGCCGGAGAGGTCGGTGATCGTGCCGGAGATCTGGATCGGCAGCCTGACCCCGCGCTCGTCGAACACCTGCCACGTCGCGGCGACCGCGGCCTTGGCGTTCAGGGTGTCGAACACCGTCTCGATCAGGATCAGCTCGGCGCCGCCGTCCATCAGGCCGCGGACCTGCTCGGCATAGGCCTGCTTGACCTGATCGAAGGTGACCGCGCGGTAGCCGGGGTTGTTCACGTCCGGCGAGATCGACAGCGTGCGGTTGGTCGGCCCGATCGCGCCGGCCACGAACCGGCGGCGGCCGTCCCGGCGCTCGGCGAGCGCCGCCGCCTCGCGGGCGAGCCGCGCGCCCTGCGCGTTCAGGTCGTGGACGATCGCCTCCATGCCGTAATCGGCTTGCGCGATCGTGGTGCCGGAGAACGTGTTCGTTTCGCAGACGTCGGCGCCGGCGAGGAAGTAGTCGAGGTGGATCTGCCGGATCGCATCGGGTTGGGTCAGGATCAGCAGGTCGTTGTTGCCCTTCTGGTCGTGGCCGTGATCCTTGAACCGCTCCCCCCGGAACTCGGCCTCGCCGTAGCCGAGGCGCTGGATCACGGTGCCCATCGCCCCGTCGAGGACGAGGATCTTCTCCTTCGCCCGCTGGCGCAAGGCGGCTTCGATCTCGGTGCCGTCGACGGGGCGGAGGTCGGTCATGAAGATGATCCCATCAGTCACCTCATCCTGAGGTGCCGGAGCGAAGCGGAGGCCTCGAAGGAGCCCTCCGGATGTCTTGCGGTCCCTGGAGCCCTCCTTCGAGGCCCGTTTCACGGGCACCTCAGGATGAGGTGGAGGATGGGACAACGGCTTTGGTTAGGCAGCCTTCGCCGCAACCACCTTCGGCGCCTGGGCGCGCAGGCCGAGCAGGTGGCAGATCGCGTAGACGAGGTCCGAGCGGTTCATCGAGTAGAAGTGGAAGTCGTTGACGCCCTGGTCGACGAGGTCGAGCACCTGCTCGGCGGCGACGGCCGCGGCCACGAGCCGGCGGGTCTCCACGTCGCCGTCGAGGCCCTCGAAGCGCGCGGCGAGCCAGTACGGCACCGAGGCGCCGGTGCGGCGGGCGAAGTTGGCCGCCTGCTTGAAGTTCTGCACCGGCAGGATGCCGGGGATGATCGGGATGTCGATGCCGGCCGCGCGCACCTTCTCGACGTAGCGCAGGTACACGTCGTTCTCGAAGAAGAACTGCGTGATCGCCTGGTCGGCGCCGGCATCGACCTTGGCCTTCAGCGCGTCGATGTCGGCATCGAGGGAACCGGCCTCCGGGTGCTTCTCCGGGTAGGCCGAGACCGAGACCTTGAAGTCGCCGATGCGCTTGATGCCGGCCACGAGGTCGGAGGTCTGCGCGTAGCCGCCGGGATGGGGCCGGTAGGCGTGGCCGACGCCCTCGGCCGGGTCGCCGCGCAACGCCACGATGTGGCGCACGCCCGCGTCCCAGTACGATTGCACCACCGCGTCGATCTCCTCGCGGGTGGCGTCGACGCAGGTGAGGTGGGCGGCGGGCTTCAGGCCGGTCTCGGCGACCATCCGGGCGACCGTGTTGTGGGTGCGCTCGCGGGTCGAGCCGCCGGCCCCGTAGGTCACCGACACGAACTTCGGCCCGAGCGGCGCGAGGCGCTCGATCGAGGACCACAGGATGCGCTCCATCTCCTCGGTCTTGGGCGGGAAGAACTCGATCGACACGCGGATCGGATGGTAGCCGTCGCGGCTGGCGCGGTGGCGGAAGGCGTTGGGCATCGGTTTCGTCCTCTTGCAGTCGCTCGGTTCAGACGATCGCTTTCGATATTCGGGCCGCTGCGGATGGATCAGGCGACGGCGCGTTCGGGATGGCCGGCCCCGGCTGCCGCGCGGGTGTCCGCGGCGAGCCAGAGGGTGACGGTGAGCTGCGCCCGGTCGAGCGGGGCGAGGTCGCGGGTCTCGAGGGTGTCGAGGCCGGCATCGGCGAGCCAGCCCGAAACCTGGTCGGCGGAAAATCCCAGCCGCCGGTGGGCCTGGGCTTCGCGCAGGAATTCGAGGCCGTGGGGCGCGAAGTCGACGACCAGCATGCGGCCGCCCGGCGCTACGAGGCGTGCGGCTTCCCGCAGCGCGCGGGCCGGCTCGTCGAGGTAGTGCAGCACCTGATGCACCACGACGAGGTCGAAGCTGCCGCGGGCGAAGGGCGGGGCGTGGATGTCGCCCTGGCGCAGGTCGACCCGCGACAGGCCGGTCCGTTCCAGGTTGGCCCGGGCCACCGCGAGCATGGCGTGGCTCGCATCGAGCCCGGTCGCGCGGGACGCGAGCGGCGCCAGCAGCCCGAGCATTCGCCCGGTGCCGGTGCCGAGGTCGATCAGGCTGCGGACCGGCCGGTCGCCGAGCGCCGACAGCACCGCCGCCTCCACGGTCGCCTCCGGCACGTGCAGCGAGCGCATCGCGTCCCATTTCGGCGCCAGCCGCGCGAAGAAGCTCTTGGCCGTCTCCGCCCGCTGCGTCCGCACGGCCTCGAGCCGGGCGCGGTCCTCGCAGAGCGGCGCCGCGCCGCGCTCCAGCCCGGCGATCAGCGGATCGACGAGGCCGGCGCGGCCTTCCGCGAGGCGGAAGAACGCCCAGGCGCCCTCGCGGTGGCGCTCGATCAGGCCGGCCTCGACCAGCAGCTTGAGGTGGCGCGAGATCCGCGGCTGCGACTGGCCGAGGATGTCGGTGAGGTCGGAGACCGAGAGCTCGCCCTCGAACAGCAGCGCCAGGATGCGCAGGCGCGTCTCCTCAGCCGCCGCCCGCAGCACGGCGAGCGCGCTGGGGAAGGAGACCGTGACCGTCGTGCTGACGCGATCGTGAGACATAAAGATATCTTTATGTTCGATTTCAGCGCGTGGCAAGCGGCTTTTCGAACGGGCATGAGTCTCATTGGCCAAAGCGTCGGAACCAGGGCAGGCTTCCGGCCGGCGCGGCGTGACGTGTGCGACGAACCGATGTCCACTTCGTCGGGAAGCACGCTAGGCCCGGCCCCAGAGCCAAGCGGCGCCGCGCACGCCGGAGGCGTCGCCGTGCAGGCTCTCGCGGATCGGTGTGTCGAAGCGGTCGGTGAAGACGTGCGGAGCGGTCGCCGCCGGGAGCCCGGCGATCAGTTCCGGCACCCGCGACAGGCCGCCGCCGATGACGATCGCGTCGGGGTCGAGGATGTTGACGACGTGGGCGACGCCGCGGCCGAGCCGGTCGAGGAAGGCGGAAAACGTCGCGGTCGCGGCCGCGTCCCCGGCCCGCATCGTCGCGACGACCGCCTCGCCGGACGCAGCCAAGCCGGTGCGGCGGGCGTGGTCGGCCGCGAGTCCCGGCCCCGACACCCAGGTCTCGATGCAGCCGGACCGCCCGCAGGAGCAGGCCGGACCCGGCCGCTCGTCGTCGCGGGGGGCGGGCAGCGGGTTGTGGCCCCACTCGCCGGCGATGCGGCCGCGGCCAGGGATCGGGCGCCCGTCCACGGCGATGCCTGAGCCGACGCCGGTGCCGAGGATCACCGCCCAGACCACGGCGGCGCCCGCGCCCGCTCCGTCCACGGCCTCGGAGACGGCGAGGCAGTTGGCATCGTTCTCGACGCGGACCGGCCTGCCGAGCGTCCGTTCGAGGTCGGACCCGAAGGCCGTCCCGTTCAGCCAGGTCGAGTTGGCGTTCTTGACGCGGCCGGTCTCGGGCGAGACCGCGCCCGGCATGCCCAGGCCGACGCTGCACCGGCCGCCGGCCTCCGCCTCCAGCCGCGCGACGAGGCCGGCGACCGCGCGAAGGGTCCCGGCATAGTCGCCGCGGGGCGTCGGCACGCGGCCCTCGCTCAGGACGGCTCCCTCGGCGTCGAGGACGAGGCCGGCGATCTTGGTGCCGCCGAGATCGATGCCGAGGCGAAGGGGCGCCCCGGCCGTCTGCACCGTCACTCCGCGGCGGCGATCTTCGGCGCGGCGGGGCCGCCCGTGCGCATCGGCTCCGGCGTGTCGTCGGAGATGAGGGTGCCGATCGAGACCGGGTTCGCCATCACCTGGTTGAGCTTGGCCACGTCGAGTTCGCCCTCCCAACGGCTGACGACGACGCAGGCGACGCCGTTGCCGACGAGGTTGGTCAGCGCGCGGCACTCGGACATGAACTTGTCGATGCCGAGCACCAGCGTCATCGCCGCGACCGGCACCGGGTTGTTCGGGATCGCGGCGAGCGTCGCCGCCAGGGTGATGAAGCCGGCGCCGGTGACGCCCGACGCGCCCTTCGAGGTCAGCATCGCCACGATGAGGATCGTCGCGTACTGGCCGAAGGTCAGGTCCACCCCGATCGCCTGCGCCAGGAACAGGGTCGCCAGCGTCATGTAGATGTTGGTGCCGTCGAGGTTGAACGAGTAGCCGGTCGGCACGACGAGGCCGACGACCGAGTCCGAGGCGCCGAGGCGGCGCATCTTGGTCATCATGTGCGGCAGCACGGTCTCCGACGACGAGGTGCCGAGGACGATCAGCAGCTCGTCCTTGATGTAGGCGAGGAAGCGGAAGATCGAGAAGCCGGCCACCCGCGCGATCCCGCCGAGCACCACGATCACGAACAGGAGCGACGTGACGTAGAAGGTGCCGACCAGCCACGCGAGGTCGTAGACCTTGCCGATGCCGTACTCGCCGATGGTGTAGGCCATCGCGCCGAAGGCGCCGACGGGGGCGAGCTTCACGATCAGGCCGATGATGCGGAAGAAGATCTGCCCGGCCGTGTCGATCGCCCGGTTGATGCCGGCGGCACGCTCGCCCATGCCGGTGACGACGACGCCGGTGAGGATCGAGACCAGCAGCACCTGAAGCAGGTCGCCGGTGGCGAAGGCGTCGAAGAAGCTCTTGGGGATCAGGCCCAGGATGTGGGCGACCGTCGAATCGGCGGCGGCCTTGCTCGCGTAGGTCGCGACCTTGGCAGCGTCGAGCTTGGTCGGGTCGGCGTTGAAGCCGGCGCCGGGGCGGACCACCTCGCCGACCAGCACGCCGATCAGCAGCGCCAGGGTGGAGACCACCTCGAAGTAGAACAATGCCTTCAGCCCGACGCGGCCGACCTTCTTGAGGTCGCCGATCGAGGCGATGCCGTGAACGATGGTGCAGAAGATGATCGGCGCGATCATCATCTTGATCAGCGCGATGAAGGCGTCGCCGAGCCACTTCATCGACTTGCCGGTGGCCGGATCGAAGAAGCCCAGCGCCACGCCGAGCAGGATCGCGATCAGGACCTGGATGTAGAGCACCTTGTACCAGGGCTCGTGGGAAGCCGGGGCCGCTTTCCCGGGCACGCCGTCCGTCGCCGCTCCGTGCATCGCCTGCGCCATGTTCTCACCCGTGCACGGTGCCGTGCACCCTCCCGTTTTGCCGTCAGGCTATCGAAGGTGCTCGCACGGCTCAACGGCGCGTGCGTACTGCGACCCACGGAAACCGTGACAAAAACCTGTCGATCCTCGGAACGGCGACCTTTCCAGCCCACGGGTCTGCCGGCACTCAGGGATGCGCCGTCCAATCGCGTCGACGCCGGATGCCGCGGTCCGCCTGCCGCCGCCCATCGGAGTCCCGTCGTGCCCCTCGTCCGTACCGCCGCCCTCGGCGGCCTGCTCTGCCTCGCCGCCTGCGCGCCGGCGGCCGCCGGCATCGTGGCCCAGATCGACCAGTCGCGCCAGCGCATGCGCGTCTTCGTGGACGGCGCGCTCTCGCACGAATGGCCGGTCTCGACCGCGCGCAGCGGTTACGTCACCCCGAACGGCACGTTCCGGGTGGGGCTGATGGCACCGATGTGGCGCTCGCACAAGTACCACGGCTCGCCGATGCCGCACGCGATGTTCTTCCGCGGCGGCTACGCGATCCACGGCACCTATGCCGTGGGCCAGCTCGGCCGCCGCGCGAGCCACGGCTGCATCCGCCTCGCCCCCGGCCATGCGAGCCGGCTGTTCAGCCTTGCCCGCAGCCATGGCGGCGCCCGCGTCGTGATCCACAACTGACGCAGCCGCCCGGCACGAGGCCCGCGCCGCGAACGGTCAAGTCTGCTGGGTGCGCCGGGGGCGGACGGTCCAACGCTCGAAGGTCGCGGCGGGATCGTCGGAGCCGGCTGCCGGCTCGGTCGGATGCTGGATCGCGGCGCCGAGCGCCTGCGACAGGCTCTCGATCACGTCGTCGATGCGGGCGTCGGGCGGCGGGGCCGGAGGGGCGGCGGCCTCGGGCTCGACGGCGGCCGCGTGCGGTTCCGCGGGGGCGGGCTCGTCCGGCGGCGGCGTGACGGGGGCGGCCGCAGCGGCGGGCGCCGCTGCTGCGCCTCCCGTCACCGCGATGCGCCGAAGCGCATCGACGACGCCGTCCTTCTCGGGCGGTTTCTCGGCCTTCGCCTCGCCCGGACGGCCTGTGCCGCCGTAACGGCCGAAGCCGAAGCGCGGCTCGATCAGGTCGAGGACGGCATCGAGCGCCGCGTTGCTCAATCCGACCTCGCCCGTGGACGGGGTGCCCTGAAGCGCCAGCGCCTGGCGCTCGTAGGCCGCGTCGTCGCTCACGTCGCGTCCGAACCAGGCCGGCGCGGAGAAGCTTGACGCCTCGCCCGCGTCGTCGAACGCGACGCTGATCAGGTCGAGGCTGCCAGGGCTGACGTAGCGATCGATCAACGCCTCGCGGCCGCCGAGCGTCACCGCCGTGCGGTCGTAGGCGGCCTTGCCGGCGCAGACGTCGAGCAGGGCGTCGCCGTGCGCGCGCGGGACTTCGGTGCGTTCCTCCGCGGACGCGCCCTGCGCGCCCTTCGTGACCAGCACGAGGTGGCAGTGTTGCCCATCGATGCGAACGAACGAGGTCCGGCCGCCCTGCGGCGTGAAGTAGCCTTCGGTGATCCGGGCGCCGCCGCGCTCCTTGCGGATCAGACGCACCAGGGCCGGTGCCACGAGAAACCGCCGGACGACGCTCATACTCAACCTCCGCTCAAAAGCTTCCCGGCGGTGCGGCCACCGGCGGACGTTCGGGTCGTTCTTCCCCGCGCGACGGCGGGCTCGACGTTGTCCAAGGCAACCGACGCGACGCGTCGTCGCCGAGCAAGGCGATCGCCGCGCCGCGCCGTGTCGGGCCTTCACGGCCGAGCCTTGGCAGCCTATCGGCCTCAACGGACTCAGCAAAGTGCCGAAATCAAGACCGGGCCGTCCGAAGACCTAAGCCTTCCTGTCTCAACCGGCCGTTGCGCCGGGCTCTTTCGGCGTGAAGGCGAGGGACGTGCCGTTCATGCAGTAGCGCAGGCCGGTCGGCGCCGGGCCGTCGTCGAAGACATGGCCGAGATGGCCCTTGCAGCGGGCGCAATGCGCCTCGGTGCGGACCATCCCATGGCTGCGATCGACCTGGGTCTCGACGGCGCCGGGCAGCGGCGCGAAGAAGCTCGGCCAGCCGGTGCCTGATTCGAACTTGGCTGCGTTGACGAAGAGCGGCGTGCCGCAGCCGGCGCAGGTGAAGGTGCCGGCGCGCTTCTCGGCGAGCAGGCAGCTCGTCCCGGCGCGCTCGGTGCCGTGCTCGCGCAGCACGCGGTACTGCTCCGGCGTCAGCGCCGCCCGCCACTCGGCCTCGCTGCGGGCCTCCGGCGCCATCGCCGCAGCATCCGATCCACTCATGAAATCCTCCCATCGTTGCATGGCATCGATATGGATGCGCCGGGCGCGTCCCGCGAGAGGGTCACGCGGCGGCGCCCACGGTGTCGGCCATGCGCGCGTCGCGAGCGCCCATGGGCCGCGCCGGGCCGGTCGTGGTGTCCTGCCCGGTCTGGTGCTCGATCTCGGCATTGATCTCGCCGCCGAGCAGCACGATCGTCGAGGAGATCCAGATCCAGGTCATGAAGCCGATCACCGCGCCGAGCGAGCCGTAGGTCTCGTTGTAGTTGCCGAAGCTCGACACGTACCAGGAGAACAGCAGCGAGGCGACGAGCCAGAGCAGGCCGGCGACCACGCTGCCGACGCCGACCCAGCGCCAGCGCGCCCGCTCGCGGCTCGGGCCGTAGCGGTAGAGCAAGGACAGGCCGCCGAGCAGCACGACGACGAGCGCCGGCCAGCGCAAAGCCGCGATCAGCCACGCGCCGCCGCTGATCCCGATGAAGTTGAACACCACCGGCAGCACCACGATCGCGACCAGCGCCAGGATCACGAACACCAGGGCGCCGACGGTGAAGGTGAGCGAGCGCAGGTTGAGCATGACGAAGCTGCGCTTCTCGTCCTCCTCGTAGACGACGTTCAACGCATCGAACATCGCCTTCATCGCGGCGTTGGCGCTCCACAGCGACAGCACGAGGCTGGTGAAGAACGTCAGCCCGAGCGTGCCGCCGCCCTTGGCCGCGATGCGCTTGACCTGTTCGCCGACGATCTCGATGGCGCCGGACGGCAGCACCCCCTGGAGGCTGGCGAGATGGTCGTTGATGACGTTCACGTCCGCGAACAGGCCGTAGCTGGAGACCAGCGCGGCGATGGCCGGGAACAGCGAGAGCAGGGTGTAGAAGGTGACGCCGGCGGCGACCGACAGGACGCGGTCCTTGTTGAACTCCAGGTAGGTGCGCACCGCGACGTCCTTCCAGCCGGCCCGCGTGATCTGTGCGGGGTTCGTCGCGGCCCGGCCGCGCTCCGGCTGCGTCTCGGCGACGCGATACGCCGCCCGGCCGGAATGGGAGCGGGCGCCGCCGTCGTCGCGGCGCCGCGCCGGCTCGCTGGCCTCTCCGTCGGCGTCGGATTCCCGAGGCACGGGGCGTCTGGGCGCGAAGGCCAGCGCGATCAGCGCGGAGCCGAGCAGCAGGGTCCACAGGACCGAGCCGGCCGCGTCGCCGGCGGGCGGATCGAGGGGGCGGGGAGCCGGAGAGACCATGGGGGATCGCACTGGGCGGCCACGCGGGAATCGCGGCGCACGGGGGCTGAAACGTCGATACGGCCAAGCCGTTCCGCGCCGGCCGCGCCGAACCCGCCGCCCGCCGGCGCAGCGGCCCCGGCTATCCGCGGTAGAGCGCCGCGTGCGCCTCGCGCAGGAGGTTCTTCTGGACCTTGCCCATGGCGTTGCGCGGCAGGGCGGCGGCGAACAGCACGCGCTTGGGGCATTTGAAGCGGGCAAGCCGCCCTTCGAGATGGGCTAGCACCATCGCCTCGTCCGGCGCGTCGGCGGCGGCGACCACCACGGCGGTGACGCCCTCGCCGAAATCGGCATGCGGCAGGCCGATGACCGCGGATTCGACGATGCCCGGCATCGCGTCGATCTCGGCCTCGACCTCCTTCGGGTAGACGTTGAAGCCGCCGGTGATGATCAGGTCCTTGCCGCGCCCGACGATGTGGACGTAGCCGCGGGCATCGACCTTGCCGAGGTCGCCGGTGACGAAGAACCCGTCCGGCCTGAACTCGGCCGCGGTCTTCTCCGGCATGCGCCAGTAGCCCCTGAACACGTTCGGGCCCTTCACCTCGATCATCCCGACCTCATCGGGACCACGTTCGGCGCCGGTGTCGGGATCGACGACGCGCAGGGCCACGCCGGGAAGCGGGAGCCCGACGGTGCCGGCGACGCGCGCGCCGTCATACGGGTTCGAGGTGCTCATGCTGGTCTCGGTCATGCCGTAGCGTTCGAGGATGGCGTGATGGGTCCGGGCCTGCCACGCGGCATGGGTCTCGGCCAGCAGCGGCGCCGAGCCGGAGGTGAACAGGCGGATGTGCCGGGTCGCCTGCGCCGTGAGGCCGGGCTCCTTGAGCAGCCGCGTGTAGAAGGTCGGCACGCCCATCAGGCTCGTGGCCCGCGGCATCAGCTCGAGGATCAGGCCGGCATCGAGCCTGCGCAGGAACAGCATGCTCCCGCCGGACGCGAGCACGGTGTTGATCGCCACGAACAGGCCGTGGGTGTGGAACACCGGCAGCGCGTGGATCAGCACGTCGCGGTCCGTGAAGCGCCACGCTTCCACCAGCGTGCGGGCGTTCGAGGCGAGGTTGTCGTGGCTCAGCATGGCGCCCTTCGAGCGCCCGGTGGTGCCGGAGGTGTAGAGGATCGCGGCCAGATCCTCCGGCCCGCGCGCCACGTCGGCGAAGTCGGGCGCCTGCGCGTCCGCGGCCTCGGCCATGCTGCCCCGGCCGGCGGCGTCGAGGGTGAGGACGCGGCCGACCCGCGCCGCCTCCGCGACCGATGCGAGGGCGTCGCGCCGCTCCGGGTCGCAGACGAACACGGCGGGCGCGGCGTCGGCGAAGAAGTAGGCGACCTCGGTCGCCGTGTAGGCGGTGTTGAGCGGCAGGAACACCGCGCCGGCCCGCACCGCCCCGAGATACAGGAACACGGTCTCGGGGCTCTTCTCGACCTGCGCCGCGACCCGGTCGCCGGGGCTCACGCCCGCCGCGACGAGCGCGTTCGCGTAAGCCGCGCTGCGCGCCAGCAGGTCGGCGTAGCTGTAGCGGCGCCCGTCCGGGGTCTCGATGAAGGGCCGCGCCGCGGGGTCGGCGGACAGGTTCTCCCGGACCAGGGCGAAGAGATGATTCGTCATGAGACCGTGCCTGACACACCTATGCGACCTGATCCAAAACCCGCCTCACGCCTCGGCGAGCACGACGGCGCGCGGCGGCGGCAGGTTGGCGCGCAGTTCGCGCGAGACCGCGCCGGAGGCCGAGACGGTGCCGAGGTTGGCGTAGGTCTCGTGGTTCTTCTCGATCGCCGAGAGGTCGTAGAGGTAGTTGACCATCAGCCCGAAGGACTGCTTGAGGCCCTTGTCCGAGGTGTCGCCGAGGAAGTTGATCCGCTCGAGCCGGGCGCCGTTGCCGAGGTGGAAGCGCGCCACCGGATCGAGCGGCCGGCCGCGCTCGTTCTTGGCGCGCAGGAAGTAGGCGGCGGCGGCCGGCAGCAGGGCCTTGCGCACCGCGTCCGCCTTGGCCTTGTCGGTCGGCCATTCGGGATCGTCGAGGAGGCGCAGGGCCTCCACGTCCTCGTGCACGAGCCCCTGCGGCACGTCGGCCCGGCGCTCTCGGTCGAGCCAGCGGGCAAAGCCCGGGGCCGGGGACAGGGTGACGAAGGTCTTCAGGGTCGGGATCTCGCGGGTGAGGTCCTCCACCACCTGCTTGATCAGGAAGTTGCCGAAGGTGACGCCGGCCAGGCCCTTCTGGCAATTCGAGATCGAGTAGAAGACCGCCGTGGTGGCCGCCTTCGGGGCGAGCGGCTCGCGCGCCTGCGACAGGATCGGGGCGATCGCCGGGGCGATCGCGCTCGTCAGCGCGACTTCGACGAAGATCAGCGGCTCGTCGACGAGCGCCGGGTGGAAGAAGGCGAAGCAGCGCCGGTCGGCCGGCTCGATCCGGCGGCGCAGGTCGTCCCAGCCGGCGATCTCGTGGACCGCCTCGTAGCGGATGATCTTCTCCAGGATGTGGGCCGGCGTCGTCCAGTCGACGGGGCGCAGCACCAGGAAGCCGCGGTTGAACCACGAGGCGAAGAGGTGCTCGAAATCGGAATCCAGGCTGTCGGCGGCATCGATCAGGGCCGGCTCGCCGTCCTCGCGCAGGGTCCGGCGCAGGTCGAACAGGTCCTCGCGCATGCGCACGAGGCTCAGCGTCCCTTCGCGGGCGAGGTTGAGGCGGCGGATCAGTTCCTGGGAACGGGGCTCGGCCGCCGCGTGCAGGTCCCCGAGGCGGGCGCGGCTCGGTTCAGCGCGGTAGGCGGCGATGGCCGCGTCGACGGCGCCGTGGTCGGCATCGAACTCGACGGCGATCAGGCGCAGGAAGGCGTGGCGCTCGGCCGCCCCGAGGGTCGCGTAGCGGTCGAGGATCAGCCGGGCGAGCGCGACGCCGGAGGCCTCGCCGCGGCGCGAGATCAGGTCCTCGCACAGCCTGACGAGTTCGGCGGCGCTGGCGCGGGCGGCGATGTCGCCGCGGCCGAAGCTGATCAGGTCGCGACCGCGGTCGCTGATGGTCTGGAGCAGGTCGCCGAAGAAAGAGATCGCCGCCATGGAACGCCGTCCGCGCCTCGCCTCAAGCCCGGCGGCCGCGAAGGCTCCGGATGTCCCGGGCGCCACCGCCGCCGGCCCGCCCGTCTACGGCGTGCCGCGCCGTGCGACCAGGGCCGTCCCGCTCCGGGTCGACGCCTCAGCCCCCCGCGTCGCCGGCCTGGGCCACGACGGCGCTGTCGGCGCGCTCGCGCCAGTCGCCGAGGCCGTATTGCCGGGCAAACTTCAGTTCCGCCGCCCGCCGTGCGCGATCCGGGTCGCGGGCGCGCTGGATCTCCACCGAGCCGATGGTGAACGGTAGCCCCAGGATCTGCTTGGCGAAGTCCACACGGTAATTCGGCATGCGACCGTCCCTGTTTCCCGTCCTCGAAGACGTCGTCCGCCGTGCGAATCAATCCCGGCGATCCGATTCGCGGCATCAGAACCCGAATCCCGCCGATCGACAACGCGACGGCGTGCGACCGAATCGCGGGGACGGGCCTCGTCCCTGGTCTTGAGGTAGGTCTGCGCCGCGTCGCGGGCAACCGGGTGCGCCACCGCCGCGCGGCCGCGTCTCGCGTCCGGCGCCGTTGCCATCGCGGCCGACGGCGCCTAGGCGAGGCGGCCTTCCCCCCGAGACATCGCCCATGCCCGCTGCGCCGACCCGCCCGCGCGACCCGCAGGCCCGACCGTGAGCGGCGTGCTCCCCGGCGTGCCGCAGCCGGAACTCACCGCCAAGGCCCGGCTCGGGCTCACGCTGATCGCGGGCGGCGCGGTCGCCAACATCTACTACAACCAGCCGCTGCTCGGCCTGCTCGTCGCCGAGTTCGGGCCGCGCGCCGCCCTTTGGGTGCCGACGGCGAGCCTCGTGGGTTACGCGCTCGGCGTCGTCGGCCTCGTGCCGCTCGGCGACGCCTTGCCGCGGCGCCGGCTCATCCTCGGGCAGTTGCTGGGGCTCGGCCTCGTGCTGGTCGCGGCGGCGCTCAGCCCGAACCTTCCGGCCCTGGCGCTCGCAAGCCTGCTGATCGGCGTCCTCGCCTCGGCCGCGCAGCAGGCGGTGCCCTTCGCGGCGGAGCTGGCGCCCGACGCGACCCGCGGCCGGATCGTGGGCCAGGTGATGACCGGGCTGCTCTCCGGCATCCTGCTGGCGCGGACGGCGAGCGGCTTCGTCGGCGCGCATCTCGGCTGGCGCGCGGTGTTCCTCGCCGCGGCCGGCGTGTCGCTCGGGATGGTCGCGGTCGCCGCCGCGACGCTGCCGCGCACGGCCCGGACCGGGCGGCTGCGCTACCGGGCGTTGATGCTCTCGATCCTGCACCTCGCGCGCACCCAGCCGGTCCTGCGCGACGCCAGCCTGTCGCAGGCCCTGCTGTTTGCCGCCTTCAACGCCTTCTGGGCGACGCTGGCGCTGCTGGTCGAAGCCGAGCCCTTCGGCCTGTCGGCGGCCGGGGCCGGCCTGTTCGGGGTGATCGGCGTCTGCGGCGCCCTGGTCGCGCCGGCGTCCGGCCGCTTCACCGACACCCGCGGCGCACGGCCGGTGGTGGTCGGCGGCAGCCTCCTCGTGGTCGCCGCCTTCGTCGTCCTGTGGGCGGGCGGCACGTGGTCGCTCGTCGCGGTCGGGCTCGGGGTGCTGCTGATCGACATCGGCATCAACGGCGCGCTGATCGCCAACCAGACGCGGGCCTACGCCCTCGTCCCCGGCGCGCGCGGGCGGATCAACACGGTGCTGTTCACGGTGATGTTCGTGTTCGGCGCGCTCGGCGCCTATGCCGGCTCGCAGGCCTTCCTGATCGCCGGCTGGTCCGGCGTCTGCGCCGTCGGCATCGCGTTGGCGGGCCTCGCGGTGCTCGCCGCCGTGCTGGAGCGGCCGGCCGCCGCTACCTAGTGGACTGACGCGATCAGCACCAGAAAGCGATGACGGCGGCGAGCGCGATGGCTGAGGCGTAGGTTGCGAGCGAGCTTGTCGTAGCGGGTGGCGATGCGCCGGAAATCCTTCAGACGGCAGAAGGTGGCCTCGACGCGCCAGCACTTGCGGTAGCGGCGCCTGTCGTGGCGGATGCGGCGCTTGCGGCCGCGCTTGCCCGGGATGATCGGCGTGATGCCTTTCTCCCGCAGGTCGGTGCGCAGCCAGTCGGCATCGTAGCCCTTGTCGGCGGTCAGGCGGCGGATGCGGCCGGGCGCTACGGCCAGAACTTCCGGGGCCGTGCGCACGTCACTGGCATTACCCGGCGTCAGCAGGAGGACGCCGGGACGGCCGAGCACATCGGTGAGGGCGTGGATCTTGGTGGTCTGGCCACCCCGCGACGGGCCGATCGCCTGCGCCTCGGCCGCCCCTTTCCGCCGTGTGCCGAGCGATGGGCCCTGACGTAGGTGCTGTCGATGGCGGCGGCATCTCCTGCCCATCCGGCCTTGGCCAAAGCGGCCAGCATCACCCGCCAGAAACCGCGCGGGGACCACCGGTTGAAGCGGTTGTAGACGGTCGTGCGCTTGACGTAGACGGCCGGGCAGTCACGCCAGTGGCGGCCGAAGCTGAGCACGTGCAGGATGCCCGAGATGACCTGCCGGTCGTCCTTGCGCTCAGGTCCAGGCTGGTTCTGCAGCATGAACGGCGCGATCACCGCCCACTGCTCCTCCGACAGCCAGAACAGGTCCGCCATCACCGCCTCCGCGCTGCAAACGGCCGCCGTGAATCACAAAATCACAATTGCCGCAACACCTTGATGCGGTTCACACCCTAGGTTTATGTCGTGCTGCTGCAGGAGAGAATCCAGGCTTTAATAAAATATGTTGCTGAACGTTGTTGTCAAACGTTGTCGCGAAATTATCGGCCATTAAAATCTTCCTCCAGAAATTCTTGGGCTGGGAGGCTCTATGCGATAAAATCCGGGTATGCGCTCCATGCGGTAATCTGTAATCGCACAGTAATATTGGCGGCCCACTTCAATCTGTGCAGGCTTAGAGCCATAGAATGTGGCGTATAATGCTTTGTGGGTTCCTTTAGTGATAGGACCACGAATAACATCGTCGATTTGAATGTCGATAAGGTAGCCTTCATTTGATGGCTGGTTAGGAACAGCTAAAATAGTAATCTTGACGATGTTAGGGTAAGTTTGTCTGGGGGTACGTTGCTCGGAGACGGCAGATAAAAACGCCTGATGTGAAGGGAAGAAAATGAAGTCGGGTACCGTAAAGGATTGGGCGAAAACTTGGCTGTGTACGGAAAAGAATGGCATCAACAAAGCGACTAATCTCAAGAGGCGCTGGCAGTAGTCATATTGGCGCTTCATGAAACGATCGTATTTCCTGGTGCAGACATCCGTAGATCTGAGCATGGCGCTCTCTGAATCCTGTGGATTTTGGGCGAGTTCAAGGGTGGTTGCGGGGGGGGCACAAAATCGCCGTCACCGCCCACTGCTCGTCCGAGAGCCAGAACAGGTCCGCCATCACCGCCTCCGTGCTGCAAACGGCGACCGTGAATCATAAAACCAGAGCGGACGCAATGCCTTGATGCGGTTCACACCCCAGAGTGCTTCCCGACGAAGTGGACACCGGTTCGTCGCAAGGAAGCACGTCACAACAAGGCCTTAGAGCCGTGCCCGACCCAACGTGGTCGGGCACGGCTCTAAGCAGGCTTTCGTGGCTTCGCCTACGAATGCCTGCTTCGATCTCCTTGGTGACGCATCATTGTCTCGCGCGAACCGGCGGCCACTTCGCGCAATGGTGCTTAGCGGCCGGTCGCCGCTACCTGAGCACCCGCGACAGCCGGCACCATTCGGTGCGGTCGCCCGGCAGGCCGAAGCGCAGCCGCGACGGCGCCTCGGCAAACCGCCGGACATGGAGGCCGGCCGCGCCGAGGCGCCGGACCAAGCCGGGCGCGTCCGCGAAGTCGGCGGTGCGGAACAGGGCGGTGCCGCCGACGATCGTCCCGTGCGCCCGCCGGATCATCCGGTCGAGGCGCGCGGCGTCCGCCGCCCGCGCCACCGCCGCCGCGGCGCGCCACGGCGCGTCGTCGAGCGCCGCCCGGCCGATCGCGAGCGCGGGCCCCGAGACGGCCCAGGGCCCGAGCGCCGCCGCGATCCGCCTCGCGGTATCCGGCGCGGCCACCGCGAAGCCGAGCCGCAGGCCGGCCAGACCGTAGCTCTTGCCGAAGGAGCGCAGCACCACGATCCCCGGCGCCGGCCGCGGGCACAGGCTCTCCACCGGCTCGAAGTCGGCGAAGGCTTCGTCCACGACGAGCAGGCCGCCGCGGGCGCAGAGGGCGCCGGCCAGGGCGAGCAGAGCGGCGGCCGGCCACGTCCGGCCGTCGGGATTGTTCGGGTTGACAACCACCACGACGCGGGCGGCGCCGACCTCGGAGACGTCGGCCACGGTGGAGACCCGGTGGCCGGCCCGCGCCCAGGCGGCGGCGTGCTCGGCGTAGGTCGGCCCGACGACGGCCACCGCGGCCGGCGAAACCAGCCTCGGGATCGTCTCGATCAGCACCTGCGTGCCCGGCGCCGGCACGATGCGGCCGGGCTCGGCGCCGTAGGCCCGCCCGGCCGCCGCGCGCAGGGCCGCGTGGTCGGCCGTTGACGGCAGCCGCCGGAACAGGCTGGCCTCCGGCGGCGGGCAGGGATAGGGGACCGGGTTGATCCCGGTGGAGAGGTCGATCCACGGCTCCGGCGCCCCGGGAAACTCCTTTCGCGCCGCGTCGAGGTCGCCGCCATGGGCGATCGGCGCCGCGTCCAGCAGGTCGGCCACCCAAACGGAATGTCCTGGACCGCGCTCGCTCATCCGCCCGACACGCTCGCCCTCCTCGCCCTCGCCCTGGCGATCGAGGCGGGCGCCGGCTATCCCGACGCGCTCTACAGGGCGCTCGGCCACCCTGTCACCTGGATCGGCCGGCTGATCGCCGCCCTCGATCGTCGGCTGAACCGCGGCTTTCCGGCGGCGCGGCGGGCCGCGGGCGTCGTCGCGCTCGGCCTGCTGCTCGGCGTCGTCGGCATTGCGGCGCTCGGCCTGACGGCCGCCGCGGGCCTGGCCGGGCCCGTTGCCGGCATCGCCGTGCTGGCCGTGCTGGCGGCGAGCCTGCCGGCGCAGCGCAGCCTGCACCAGCACGTCGCCCGCGTCGCCGCCGGGCTGCGCGAGGACGGCCTGCCGGGTGGCCGCAGCGCGGTGGCGATGATCGTCGGGCGCGATCCGCAGACGCTCGACGAGGCCGGCATCTGCCGCGCCGCGATCGAGAGCCTGTCGGAGAATTTTTCCGACGGGATCGTGGCGCCCGCCTTCTGGATCGGGCTCGGCGGCCTGCCGGGCGGGGCGCTCTACAAGGCGATCAACACCGCCGACAGCATGGTCGGCCACCGCACGCCGCGGCACGAAGCCTTCGGCTGGGCCGCCGCGCGCCTGGACGACCTCGTGAACCTGCCGGCCTCGCGGCTGACGGCGCTGCTCATCGTCGCGGCCGCCGCTCGGCATCGCGGCGCCTCGCCGGCCGGGGCGTGGGAGGCCGTATGGCGCGATGCCCGCCGCCACCGCTCGCCCAATGCCGGCTGGCCGGAGGCGGCGATGGCCGGCGCCCTCGGCCTGCGGCTCGCCGGTCCGCGGGTCTATGACGGCGTGACGGTGCGCGACGCCTGGATGGGCGGGGGCCGCGCGGAGGCCGGCCCGGCCGACGTCGAGCGGGCGCTCGCCGTCTACCGCACCGCCTGCCTGCTGCTCTGGCTGCTCACCGCGGTAGCCGCGACGCTCCTCGCCCTCGTCTGACCGGGCACCCGTGCTCAGGCGTGGCGGGCGCCGTCCGGCGTCTGCGCGGTCCGGCGGCTCGCATCGCGCCGCAGGGCGCCGAGCACCACGAAGACGAGGCACGAGCCGACTACCAGGCAGGCCGAGAGGAAGACCATCGGCACGAGGTCGCTGCCGCTGCGGTCGCGGATCATCGGCACGGCGTTCTGCGCGACGAAGCCGCCGAGGTTGCCCACCGAGTTGATCGCCGCGATCCCGGCCGCGGCAGACGCGCCCTTGAGGAAGGTCGGCGGCAGCGACCAGAACACCGGCTGCGCCGAGAAGATGCCGGCCGCCGCCACGCACAGGCAGGCGAACTTGAGCGCCGAGCCCGGCACCACGACGCTTAGCGCCAGCGCGGCGGCGGCGACCAGCCCCGGCCCGACCACGTGCCAGGTCTGCTCGCCGGTGCGCGCGGAATGGCGCGGCACCCACCACAGGGCGAGGCCCGTCACGACCCAGGGGATGACGTTGATGAAGCCGTTGACGGTGTTGGTGACGCCGAAGCTCTTCACCACCGTGGGAAGCCAGTAGCTCAGGCCGTAGGCGCCGAGCGGGAACGCGACGTAGACGCCGGCGAGCATCCACACCCGCCGGTCGAGCAGCGCCGCGAACGGGTTGCCGTGCTCGACCTTGGCCCCGGTCTCGCGCTCGCGCCTCAAGGTGCCTGCGAGCCAATCGCGGCCGGCGCGGTCGAGCCACGGCGCCGTCTCCGGGCCGTCCGGCAGGACGCGCAGCACGACGATGGCGAGCACCAGCGCCGGCAGGCCGGTGCTGACGAACACCCATTGCCAGCCCTTCAGGCCGAGCGCGCCGTCGAGGTCGAGCAGCGCGCCGCCGATCGCCGCGCCGACGGCGTTGGCCGCCGCGCTCGCGATCATGAACCAGCCGATCATCGCCGCCCGGTGCTTCTGCGGGAACCACAGGGTGAGCACGAACAGCACGCCGGGGAAGAACCCGGCTTCCGCGACGCCGAGCAGGAAGCGCAGGACGTAGAACATCACCGTGTTCTGGGTGAAGCCGAGCAGCACGGTGATCAGGCCCCAGGTCGCCATGATCCGGGCAAACCACAGCCGTGCGCCGACCCGCTCCAGGATGACGTTGGCCGGCACCTCGCACAGGAAGTAGCCGAGGAAGAACAGCGACGCGCCGAGCCCGTAGACGCTCTCGCTCAAGCCCAGGTCGCCGACCATCTGCAGCTTGGCGTAGGAGATGTTCTGCCGGTCGATGTAGGCGATCAGGTACATCAGCCCGAGCAGCGGCATCAGCCGCCACGTCACCGTGGCGAGGGTGCTGCGGGCGAGCGCGTCGTCTACGGCGGGCGGATCGACGGGCGGCGTCTGGGTCGGCGTCATCGGGCGTTCCTCGCGTGCCGGCGGTCCTTCATGGAGGCCGCGCTTTGGTGCGAGACTAGGGCTGGACGGCGCGCCTGCCTACCGAACCGGGCGGACCGCACCGCCGCCGCCGCCGCGAATCAGCGCGCGAGCGCCAGCAGCCGGTCGCAATCGACGTGGCGTTCGAGGTGGGCGGCCAGCGCGTCGAGCACGCGCTCGATGCCGGCCTCGTAGGACGCGCCGTCGGAGGCCGCCCCGAGGCGCAGGAGCCAGGCCGCCCGCTGCCGGTCGTCGGCGAAAAGCCCGTGGACGTAGGTGCCGCAGACGCGCCCGTCCGCCGAGACCGCCCCGTCCGGCCGGCCATCGGCGAGCCGCAGCAGCGGCCGGGCCGCATCGGCGCCCGTGGTCTCGCCGACATGCATCTCGTAGCCGGTGAACGGAACGCCGTCGGCCGCGCTCGCGCCGGAGACCGCTTCGAGCCGCTTCAGCGGGGTCATCACCGTGTCGACGGCGAGCAGGCCGAGGCCGGGAACGGTGCGCGGTTCGCCCTCGATCCCGTGCGGGTCGGAGAGCGTCCGCCCCAGCATCTGGTAGCCGCCGCAGAGTCCGAGCACCCGGCCGCCGCGTCGGGTGTGCGCGCGGAGATCCACGTCCCAGCCCTGGGCGCGGAGGAAGGCGAGGTCGTCGATCGTGGTCTTGGAGCCCGGCAGCAGCACCAGCGCGGCATCGCCCGGGATCGGCTCTCCCGGCCGGACCAGCACCACCTCGACCGCGGGCTCGGCCCGCAGCGGATCGAGGTCGTCGAAATTGGCGATCCGCGGGAACACCGGCACGACGACCTTCCTGTGCGTCGGCGCCAGGGCCGCGGAGCCGACCAGGCCCAGGACGTCCTCCGCCGGCAGGCGACTCGCATCGGAAAAGTGCGGGATCAGGCCGAGGCTCGCCCAGCCGGTATGGCGCGCGATCAGATCCATGCCGTCGCAGAACAGGCTCGGATCGCCACGGAAGCGGTTGACCAGGAAGCCGACGATCATCGCCGCATCCTCGGGCGCGATCACCGCCTTCGTCCCCACGAGGCTGGCGATGACGCCGCCCCGGTCGATGTCGCCGAGCAGCACCACCGGCGTGTCCGTGGCGCGGGCGAACCCCATGTTGGCGATGTCGCCTTGGCGCAGGTTCACCTCCGAGGCCGAGCCCGCGCCCTCGACGACAACGAGATCGGCTTGCGACCGCAGGTGGTCGAAGCTCTCGATCACCGAGGCGAGGAGCCGCGGCTTCCAGGCCTGGTAGTCGCGCGCCTTGGCCGTGCCGACCATGCGGCCCTGCACCACCACCTGGGACCCGGTCTCGCTCTGCGGCTTGAGGAGCACCGGGTTCATGTGGACCGACAGCGCGACCCGGGCCGCGCGCGCCTGCAGCGCCTGCGCCCGCCCGATCTCGCCGCCATCCGCCGTGACGGCGGCGTTGTTGGACATGTTCTGCGGCTTGAACGGCCGCACGGTGAGCCCGCGATCGGCGAAGGCCCGGCACAGGCCGGCCACGATCAGCGACTTGCCGACGTCCGAGCCGGTTCCCTGGATCATGATGGCGCGGGCGGTCATGCGGGCGGCCGTGGCGGCAGGGGCCGTTCGCGTCCGCAACCCGGCGCGGGGAGAACGCTGCGGCCGATCCGGGGAAGCCGCCGGCGGATGGAGGGGAACGATAAGATGGCGTCGGCGATGTCGGTCATCGGGTCGATCCGCGCAGGGAGCCTGCCTCAATGCCGACACGGTACGCCGTCTTCGCCGACTACCATCAATTCTATCTCTGGGACCATGGGATCAGCCCGGACCCGCCCGTGGACTATAGCGAGGCCGACGTGGAGCGCCGCATCAAGGCGGCCGCTCACGTCGTCGTCATCCAGCCGGAGCGGAACATGGAGGTGCCGGTCGATGTCGAGATCATGGACGCCGCTCCGCCCCTGGCGCTGGACGCGTGGGACCACGTCGCGGAAGCCAGCCTCGATCTGCCCTCGGGGCGCATGGAGATTCACGAATGCACCGGCGGTTCGATCGCAATCCTTTCCGTGGCGCCCGGCTCGTACCGGGTGCGGGCCTGCTATGGCGGGCTCGGAACCCTGAGCGAGGACCGGCTCGACGGAGACGACCATTACCGCCTCACGCTCTGGCCGGCGCCATGGTCCGACATCGCGATACTCAAGCAGTACGACGGCTTGCCGGCGTCGCGCTGACGCGCTTCGGCAAGGCGCCTCGCGGCGCGATGCGGCATCAGAACTCGATCCCCACCTGCGCCTTCACGCCGGCCGAGAAGTGGTGCTTGACCACGTTCATCTCGGTGACGAGGTCGGCGGCCTCGATCAGGGCCGGCTTGGCGTTGCGGCCGGTGACGACGACGTGGAGGTCGGGCCGGCGCGCCCGGAAGGCCGCGACCACCGCGTCGAGGGGCAGGTAATCGTAGCGCAGCGCGATGTTGAGCTCGTCGAGGACGACGAGGCGGATGGTCGGGTCGGCCATCAGCTCCAGCGCCTTGGCCCAGGCGTGTTCGGCCGCGGCGATGTCGCGGGCCTTGTCCTGCGTCTCCCAGGTGAAGCCTTCGCCCAGCGTGTGCCAGGCGATGCGGTCGCCGAAGGTGCCGAGCGCGTGCTTCTCGCCGGTATCCCAGGCGCCCTTGATGAACTGCACCACGCCGACCCGCCAGCCATGGCCGAGGGCCCGCAGCATCAGGCCGAGTGCGGCCGTAGTCTTGCCCTTGCCGGGGCCGGTGTTGACGATGAGCAGGCCCTTCTCGATCGTCTTTTCCGCCACCTCGGCGTCCTGCACCGCCTTGCGCTTCCCCATTTTCTCGCGATGGCGCGCCGCGTCGTCGATCCCGGCCTCGTCCGTCATGGCGTCCCTTGTGGTTTGACGATCAGCGGCAGCCCGGCGACCACGAGCACGACGCGGTCGGCGTCGGCCGCCAGCCGCTGGTGCAGGCGCCCCGCCGCATCGCGAAAGCGGCGGGCGAGCGCGTTGTCGGGCACGATCCCCAGGCCGACCTCGTTCGAGACCAGGACCAGGGGGCCGCGCGCGTCCGCGCAGGCCGCGCACAACGCCTCGGTCGCGGCGTCGAGGTCGGCGTCGGCGAGCAGCAGGTTGGTGAGCCACAGGGTCAGGCAATCGACCAGCACCGGCCCGCCCGATTCGGCGATCGCCCCGGCCAGCGCGGTCGGCACGTCCCGCGTGATCCAGTTCGCGGGCCGCCGGGCGCGGTGGAGCGCGATGCGCGCCCGCATCTCGTCGTCCCAGGCCTGCGCCGTGGCGAGGTAGAGCCACGGGCCGGGCGCGGCCTCGACCAGCGATTCCGCGTAGGCGCTCTTGCCCGAGCGTGCGCCGCCGAGCACGAGGGTGGTCCGGGGCGCGGGGCTTCGCATCAGCCTCCCATGCCTCAACCCTTGCGCGCCCGTCAAAGCCTCCGTTGTGCCGAGGCCCCCGACAGGGTAAGGCTGGTGCCGACGGTGCCCCGGCAACGGGGTGAAAAGGGAATGCGGTGAGGGGAAACCCGATTCCGCGGCTGCCCCCGCAACTGTGAGCGGTTAGCTCCTGCCATCGCCACCGATACGGATCGGGAAGGCGGCAGGCGCGGCGATCCGCGAGCCAGGAGACCTGCCGTCCCCCGCGCTTTCTCGAACGCCGCCGGCGGGGCGGCCGGAGATGTTTTCGATGATGACCACGCAGACGCTCGCCCAATCCGGCACCCGCGCGAACGAAGGCGTCGCCGCCGCCGTTGTCGCGGCGCTGCTCGGCCTCGGCCTCGTGTTCCTGGCCGGCTTCGCGCCGGCCTCGGCGCTGCACAACGCGGCGCACGACTTCCGGCACACCCAGAACTTCCCGTGCCATTGACCGCCTGAACCCAGGCGCTCCCATGCTCATCCGGCTCCTGTCGGCGGCGCTGGCCGCCGGCTTCCTCGCGGCCGTGCTCGTGACGGGGCTCGAACTCGCGCTGACCTCGCCGCTGATCGTCGCGGCCGAGCGTTACGAGACGCACGCGGCGCCCGGCGCCGCGGCCTTCGCAATACCGCGCCCCGAGCGCCTGCCGATCGTGCTCGCCCACGCCCACGAAGGCGGCGGGCCGCATGCCGCCCCCGAATGGCAACCGGCCGAGGGCCTGCCGCGGATGCTGTTCACCGGGCTCGCGACGCTGGTCGGCGGGATCGGCTACGCGCTGCTGCTGGGCGCCGCGATGCTGGCGACCGGCCGCGAGCCGACGCCGGAACGCGGGCTGGCCTTCGCGGTGGCCGGCTTCCTCGCCGTGGCGCTGGCGCCGGCGCTCGGCCTGCCGCCGGAACTGCCCGGCAGCGAGGCCGCCCCGCTCGCCGCGCGGCAGGCGTGGTGGGTCATGACCGCGGCGGCGACCGCCATGGGCCTCTATCTCATCGCGATCCGCCGGGTGCCGGTGACGATCCTGGGCGGGATCGTGCTGATCGTCGCCCCGCACTTCGCCGGGGCACCGGAGGTGGCGGCGACCCCCTCCGAGCTGCCCGCCGGCCTCGCCGCGCAGTTCGCCGCACGCTCGCTCGCCATCGCCTTCGTGTTCTGGGCGGTGATCGGCCTCGCCTTCGGCCGCGCGTGGCGGATGTTCGCCCCCAAACCCGCGGTGGCCGCCCGTGGCTGAGACGGTCCTCTACGTCTGCACCACCTGCCGGATGGAGGGCGACGCCCCCGACGGTCCGCGTGCCGGCGCGCGCCTGTTCGACGCGCTCCGGCAATCCGCGAGGCCGGAGCACGTGCGGATCGAGCCGGTGGAATGCCTGTCCGTCTGCAAGCGCCCCTGCACCGTGGCGGTCGCGTCCGAGGACCGCTGGACCTACGTCTACGGCGACCTCGACCCGGCGGAGTCCGCCCGCATCATCCTCGACGGCGTCGGGCTCTACGCGGCCACGCCGGACGGGATCGTGCCGTGGAAGGAGCGTCCGCAGGAATTCCGCAAGGGCGTCGTCGCCCGCATCCCGCCCTTCCCGCCGCGCGCGGCCTGAGCCTCCGGCGAGAGCACCCATGAGCATCGTGTCGAAAATCCCCTGCACCATCGTCACCGGCTTCCTCGGCGCGGGCAAGACCACGCTGGTGCGCCACCTGATCGAGAACGCCGGCGGCCGGCGGCTCGCGATCCTGGTCAACGAGTTCGGCGACGTCGGCTTCGACAAGTCGTTCCTGGCCGCCTGCGGCGTCGAGGGCTGCACCGAGGATTCGATCGTCGAGCTGCCGAACGGCTGCATCTGCTGCACGGTCGCCGACGACTTCGTGCCGGCGATGACCGCCCTCCTCGACCGGCCGAACCCGCCCGAGCACATCCTGATCGAGACCTCCGGCCTCGCCCTGCCCAAACCCCTGGTGCAGGCGTTCCAGTGGCCGGCGATCCGCGCGCGGGTGACCGTCGACGGCGTCGTCGCGGTGGTCGACGGACCGGCGGTTGCGTCCGGCGCCTTTGCCGAGGACCCGGAGGCGCTGGCGAACCAGCGCGCGGCCGACGGCGCCGTCGATCACGACAACCCGCTGGAGGAAGTGTTCGAGGACCAGCTCCTCTGCGCCGACCTCGTGGTGCTGAACAAGGCCGACCTGCTCGACGCCGCCGCCCTCGCGAGCGTGCGCGCCGAGGTCGAGCGCCAGCTTCCCCGCGCCGTGAAGGTCGTCGAGACCGCCCACGGCCGGATCGACCCGCGGGTGCTGCTCGGCCTCGGGGCGGCGGCCGAGGACGACCTCGATGCGCGCCCCTCCCATCACGGCGCGGGCGAGGATCACGACCACGACGATTTCGAGACCGTGGCGCTGCCCGTCCGGACGGCCGTCACCGCCGGCGACCTCGCCGCGCGCGTCGAGAAGGCTGCGGCGACCGAAGGCGTGTTGCGGATCAAGGGCTTCTGCGCCGTCGAGGGCAAGCCGATGCGCCTCGTGGTCCAGGGCGTCGGCCGGCGCATCAGCCACCATTTCGACCGGCCCTGGACCGCGTCCGAGCGGCGCGACGGCACGCTGGTGGTGATCGGGCTGAAGGGCTTCGACCAGGGCGCCGTCGCCGCGGCGCTTGCCGGTTGAGGGTGTTGGTGATCGCGCACGCCACGTGTCGCGCCGTTTCAACGAACGTTGTCAGGATGCTCGAGCGCAAACCGCACCCGATGAGCGTGGACGCCTTCTTCGCTTGGCAGGACGCCCAGGCGGAGCGGTACGAGCTCGTCGCCGGCGTGCCGGTTCGCATGATGGCGGGCGCCCGGAACGTCCACGACGACATCGTCGTCAACGTCCTCGCTCTGCTTCGCGCCGCACTCCGCGGCACCGGTTGCCGCCCCTTCACGGGGGACGGCAGCGTCGAAACGCTGCCGGAGCAGATCCGCCGCCCGGACGTCGGCGTGGATTGCGGACCGCGCGATCCGGATGCGCTGAAGGCGGCCGAGCCGCGCGTGGTGGTAGAGGTGCTGTCCCCGAGCACCCGCGACTTCGACGCCTTCGAGAAGGTCGCGGAATACCGGACACTGCGGACCCTCGACCATATCCTCCTGATCGAGCCGAACGCGGCCGAGATCCGGCTGTGGTCGCGCGACGCGGACCGGACCTGGGTGGAGGCGCGCATCCTCGGCCTCGACGGACTCGTCGCGCTCACCGCCCTCGGCATCGCCCTGCCGGCATCCGAGATCTACGACGGCGTGACGTTTCCCGCCCGCCCGCGTCTCGTCGCCGACGGGCCCGGCGCTCCGGGGGCCTGACGCGATGCACCTGATCCGCATCGATACGGTGAGCCTCGACGACGGCGAGGCGGCGGTCGACCTCGGGCAGCAGCCCGGCGATATCGTGTTCCTGTCGTTCACCGATTCGGACCTGCTCGGCATGGCCGACGCGCATGCGCGCTGCGGCCCTGCGTTCCCGTCGCTTCGCCTCGCCAAGCTGTCGCGCCTGCGCCACCCGATGTCGGTCGATCTCTACGTCGAGACGGTCGTGTCGCGGGCCAGGATCGTGGTGATCCGCTGCCTCGGCGGCCTCGATTACTGGCGCTACGGGGTGGAACGCTGCGCGGCGGCCGCGCGCGCCGCCGGCATCAGGCTCGTGGTGCTGCCCGGCTGCGACCGGCCCGATGCGCGGCTCGTCGCCTACGCCACCGCGCCCGACCTCGTGCCGGTGCTCGACGGCTATTTTCGCGCCGGCGGCCCGGACAACCTGCGCCGCATGCTCGGCCGGCTCGCCGCCGAGATCGGGGTCTCGTCCGTCGTCGAGCCGCCCGAGCCGCTGCCCCGCGGCTTTCCCTGGTGCCCCGGATGCGGGCCGCTGGACCTCGACACCGCGCTCGCGGCCGGCGCATCGCCGCTCGGCCTCGGGCCGGCTACGCAGGATCGTCCCTCCGCCGACGGTCCGAGGCCGCATGCGCTGATCCTCGTCTACCGCTCGGCGGCGCTCGGCGGCGACGGCGGGCCGGCCAACGCCCTCGCGATGGCGTTGCGCGCGCGCGGCGTCGGCAGCCTCACGCTCGCCGTATCGAGTCTGAAGGACCCGGAGGCGGTCGCCGCCGTCCGCGCCGCCATCGCCGCCCGGCGCCCGGACCTGATCATCGCCGCCACCGCCTTCTCGGCGCGCGAGGATGCCGGCTTCGTCCTCGACGGCGCCGGTTGCCCGGTGATCCAGGCCTTCACGGTCGGAAGCCCGAAGGCGGCCTGGGCCGCGTCGGCGCGGGGCATGAGCGCGGCGGACCTGGCGATGCAGGTCGCCCTGCCGGAATTTGACGGCCGGCTCTCCGGTTTCCCGATCTCGTTCAAGGAGGAGGCCGCGGAGACCGAGGGGTATGCCGAGCGCCGCGCGATCGCCTACGCGCCCGGCATCGCGGCGCTGGCCGACCGCGCCGCCGCGTGGCTGCGGCTGGCCGCCACGCCGCGTGAGCGGCGCAGGCTCGCGCTCGTGCTGTCCGACTATCCCGCCCGCGGGGGGCGCGCCGGCTTAGCCGTCGGCCTCGACACGCCCGAGAGCGCCCGCGCCATCGTCTCCGACCTCGCCGCTGCGGGCTACGCCGCCGGCGCGCTGCCGGATGCCGCCGCACTGATGCGGGCGCTGACCGAGGGTGAGCCGGCGTTTTCGGTGACGCTTGACGCCTATTGCGTGTGGCTCGCGACCCTGCCCGAGGCATCGCGCACCGCCCTGACCGAGCGGTGGGGCGAGCCCGCGGCCGATCCGGCCTGCACGGACGGTGCCTTTCGCTTCCGGATGGCCGCCGCCCACCACGACGCGCCCCCTTCCCCCTCTGCGGGGGAGGAAGGGAAGCTCGCCGTCTTCCTCCAGCCCGACCGCGGCCGCGCCAGGGACCGCAAGGCCGGCTATCACGACCCCGACGCGCCGCCGACCCATGCCTACCTCGCGTTCCACCTCGGCCTGCGCACGCGGTTCGACGCGCTGGTCCATCTCGGCACGCACGGCACCACCGAGTGGCTGCCGGGCAAGGCCGTGGCGCTCTCGCCCGATTGCTGGCCGGCGCTGGCCGTCGGCGCGCTGCCGGTGATCTATCCGTTCATCGTCGACGATCCGGGCGAGGCCGCGCCGCTCAAGCGTCGCCTCGGCGGGATCGCGCTCGGCCACCTCACGCCGCCGGTCGAGACCGGCGGCCTCGATCCGGAGGCGGCGCGGCTGCGCGAACGCGTGGAGGAATATGCCTCCGCCAGCGTGCTCGATCCGCGCCGCGCCGCGCTGATCGCCCGCGCCATCCTCGACGACGCCGAGGCCGCCGGCCTGCTGGCTGCGGCCGGCATCACCGCCGACACGGCGATGGCCGACGCGCTGGCGGCGCTGGACGCGCATCTGTGCGACCTCGGCGAGACCGCGTTCCGCGACGGGCTCCACGTCTTCGGGCGCGCGCCAGCCGATGCCTCGGTGGCGGTGACCGCGAGCGCGGCCTGCGAGCGCGCCGGCCTGCTTGCTGGGCTGGACGGCCGCTTCGTGCCCCCGGGGCCGGCCGGCTCGCCCTCGCGCGGGCGCACCGACGTGATGCCCACCGGCCGCAACCTCACGACGCTGGACCCGCGCGCGTTGCCGACGCGGGCCGCGGCACAGCTCGGCGAGACGGCCGCCGCCGCGATCGTGCGCCGCCACCTGCAGGACGAGGGCGAATACCCCGCCCGCCTCGTCATGGACCTCTGGGCCTCGCCGACGCTGCGCACCGGCGGCGAGGACGTGGCGCACGCGCTGGCGCTGATGGGCGTGCGCCCGACCTGGGACCACGCCTCGACGCGCGTCACCGGCTTCGAGGTGCTGCCGCTGGCGCTCCTCGACCGGCCGCGCATCGACGTGACCTGCCGCGTCTCCGGCGCGTTCCGCGACACGTTCCCCGACACCCTGGCGCTCCTCGACCGCGCCGCCCGCGCCGTCGCCCTGCGCGAGGAGGACGACGACGAGAACCCGCTCGCCGCCGCCCGCCGCCGCGGCGAGGGACAGGCGCGCATCTACGGCGCGGCACCTGGCCGCTACGGCGCCGGCACCGCCGGGACGGCGCTTGACGGCGCCTGGGCGGATCGCGACGACCTCGGCCGCGCCTACCTCGCCGCGAGCGGCCACGCCTACGGCGATACGGAGGGCGCCGATGCGGGCTTTGCCGCGCGGGTCGCGCAGGCCGACGCCTACCTCCACGCCTTCGACGTGGCCGAGCGCGACCTGTTCGACGGCGATGCCGCGGTCGACGCGATGGGCGGCTTCGCCGCCGCCGCCGCGCTCGGCGGCGGGACGCCGGCGCTCTACAGCCTCGACGTGTCGAACCCCGAGACGCCGAAGGCGCGCACGGCCCGCGAGGACGCCGCCCGGCTGGTGCGCGCACGGCTCGCCGACCCGCGCTGGATCGCCGGACAGCTCCGGCACGGGTATCGCGGCGCGCAGGAGCTGGCGCAGGGCCTCGACGCGGTGTTCGTGCTCGCCGCTACCACCGACGCGGTGACGGATGCCGATTTCGACCGGCTCTACGGCGCCTGGATCGCCGACGGCGACACCTTCGAGACGCTGCGCGCGGCCAACCCGGCGGCGACCCGCGCGATCCTGGAGCGGTTCGACGAGGCCCGGGCCCGCGGCCTGTGGACGACCCGCCGCAACGCGATGCCCGCCGACGAACTCATGCCGCAGGCGGCCGAATGAGCGGTTCGCGCCGCATCCCTCCGGACGCGCCCGCCCGCCGCGGCTGGTGCCCGGGCCTCGCACGCCCGATGCCGACGGGCGACGGGCTGCTCGCCCGCATCCACCCGCCGCTCGGCATCCTGTCGCTCGCCCAGCTTCGTGCCGTGGCGGATGCGGCGCGCCGCTTCGGCAACGCCCACGTCGACGTCACCGCCCGCGCCAACCTCCAGATCCGCGGCGTGACGGAAGCGACCCGCGCCGGCCTCGCCGCCGCGCTGGAACGCGTCGGCCTGGGCGACGCCCGCGCCGACGGCGGTCCGCAGCGCCTGACGCTGACCTCTCCGCGCGCCGGCCTGTCGCCGGCCTTCCTCGACCTGCCGGGGCTCGCCCGGTCGATCGAGGCGCAGGGCCGCGCGATCCCGAACCTCCCGCCCAAGACCCTGGTGTTGATCGAGGGCGGCGGCGCCACCGGCCTGCCGGGGATCGCCGCCGACCTCCACGTGAGGGCGACGGCATCCGGCCGCGCCGCCATCGGCCTCGGCGGCGACGACGGCATCGCCTGGGTCGCGGAGTGCGGCGAGCGCGAGGTCGCCGGTTCGGTCGCGGCGCTGCTGCGCGCTTTTGCCGGGACCGGCCGGCGCCGCGTCCGCGACCTTGCGCCGGCCGAACGCGCGGCGCTGCTTCAGCCACGCGCCGGCGTCGACGGATGCGCGCGCAGGCTCCCTCTCCCAGGGGAAGAGGGACAGGGTGAGGGGCGTGCGGCCTCCGGGGATGGCGCAGGGACAGCAGCGCCGTCCGCCGTTCGGACAAGGAGCTCCGCAACTCCGGCGGTGACGGAGACCGGTGCGTCGCAGGAACCGCAAGGCCGTTCCTTGATGCCTGCGGACGACACCCTTCTCGAACTCGAAGCGCCGTTCGGCCGCTGCACGGCGGACATGCTCGTCCGGCTTGCCGAGGCCGGCGCCGCCCTCGGCGCCGCCGATATCCGCCTCTCGCCGGCCCGCGGCTTCGTGCTGCACGCGCAGGATTCCCGCCCGGATCGGCGCGCCGAGCTTCTCGCCGGCCTCACGGCGGCGGGCTTCGTCACCGCGCCCGACGATCCGCGCCGCGCCGTCGCCGCCTGCCCCGGCGCGCCGGCCTGCGGCTCTGGCTCGACGCCGACCGGCGCCGACGCCGCCCGGCTCGCCGCGGCGTTCCGGCCGCTGGCGGCGCGCGGGCTCACCGCCCACGTCTCCGGCTGCGCCAAGGGCTGCGCCCATCCCGGGCGGGCCGACCTGACGCTGGTCGGCCGGGGCGGTCGCTACGGCGTCGTCCTCGACGGGATGCCCGGCGATGCGCCGGCATGGGAACTGACTTTCGAGGCGGCGCTGGAGCGGGTATGGAGGGCGAACTCCAGCACGCTGGCCGAGGCTTTCGACATCCAGGCGGCCGGCCTTCAAGCCTTCGCCTCTCCATCCTTCGGCGGCGACGCCCGCGCCGGACCAGCCCTCGGGACCCCGCCATGAGCGCCCGCCACGAGTACCTGCGCGACGGCGGCGCGATCTACGCCCGGTCCTTCGCGATGATCCGCGCGGAAGCCGACCTCGCCCGCTGGTCGGGGGCGGCCGAGCGCGTGGTCGTGCGCATGATCCACGCCTGCGGCATGACCGACCTGCCGGCCGACGTCGAGATGTCGGACGGCTTCGCCGAGGCCGGCGAGGCGGCGCTGCGGGCCGGCGCGCCGATCCTCTGCGACGTGCGCATGGTCGCCGACGGCTGCACCCGCGCGCGCCTGCCCGCCGGCAACCGCGTGATCTGCACCCTGACCGACCCGCGCGTGCCGGAGATGGCAGCCGCGATGGGCACCACGCGCTCGGCGGCCGCGATGGAACTGTGGCGCGCGCACCTGCCCGGCAGCGTCGTCGCGGTCGGCAACGCGCCGACCGCTCTGTTCCGCCTGCTCGAACTGCTCGACGAGGGCGTCGCGCCGCCGGCCGTGGTGATCGGCATCCCCGTCGGTTTCATCGGTGCCGCCGAATCGAAGGCGGCGCTCGTCCACGACGGGCGGGTGCCCTTCGTCGTGGTCCACGGCCGCCGCGGCGGAAGCGCGATGGCGGCGGCCGCCGTCAACGCGCTCGCCAACGAGATCGAGTGATGGCGTCCGGCGGGCCGCGTTTCCCCGAGGACCCCGGCGCGGGCGCGGCCAAGCCGGTCTCGACCGCGACCGGCACGCTCTACGGCGTCGGCATGGGTCCGGGCGATCCGGACTACCTGACGGTGCGTGCCGTGCGGGTGCTGGAGCGGGCGCCGGTCCTGGTCCACTTCTGCAAGAAGGGCCGGCGCGGCAACGCGCGGACCATCGCCGACGCGGTGCTGGCGCCGGACGCCGCGCGCGAATTGCCGCTGGCCTACCCCTACACCACCGAACTGCACCCCGATCACCCCGACTACGTCGTGGCCTTGTCCGCCTTCTACGATGACGCGGCCGGGCGGCTCGCCGACCATCTCGGGGCGGGGCGCGACGTCGCGATCCTGTCGGAGGGCGACCCGTTCTTCTACGGCTCGTTCATGCACCTGTGGCGGCGCCTCAAGGACCGCTTCCCCGTGGAGGTTGTGCCCGGCGTCACCGGCATGTCCGGCTGCTGGACCCGGGCCGGCACGCCGATCACCTGGGGCGACGACGTGCTGACGGTCCTGCCCGCCACGCTCCCCGCGGCGGATCTGGCGGCGCGCCTCGCGCACACCGACGCGGCGGTGATCATGAAGCTCGGCCGCCACCTGCCGAAGGTGCGGGCCGCTCTGGAGGAAGCCGGGCTCCTCGGTCGCGCGGTCTATGTCGAGCGCGGCACCATGGCCGGCGAGCGCGTGGTGGCCCTGGCCGACAAGCCCGACGACGCGGCGCCCTACTTCTCGATGGTGCTGGTGCCGGGCGAGGGCCGCAGGCCGTGAGCGGGAATTTGGCGGTCATCGGTCTCGGTCCGGGCGATGCCGGCCTGCTCACGGCCTCGGCGCGCGCCGCGCTCGATGCGGCCGAGGACCTGATCGGCTATCACCCCTACGTCGCCCGCGTGCCCGACCGGCCGGGCCTGACGCGGCACGCCAGCGACAACCGCGTCGAGATCGACCGCGCCCGCTTCGCCCTCGAACGCGCCGCGTCCGGGCGGCGCGTCGCCGTTGTCTCAGGGGGCGACCCCGGCGTGTTCGCCATGGCGGCGGCCGTGTTCGAGGCGGTGGAGCGGGGCGAGCCGTCCTGGCGTGGGCTCACCATCACCGTCGAGCCGGGCATCACCGCGATGCTGGCCGCCGCCGCTCGCCTCGGCGCGCCGCTCGGCGGCGATTTCTGCGCGCTCTCGCTGTCCGACAACCTGAAGCCGTGGGACGTGATCACCGCCCGGCTGGAGGCAGTGCTGCGCGCCGACTTCGTGGTGTCGCTCTACAACCCGATCTCCTCGGCGCGGCCGTGGCAGCTCGGCAGGGCGCTCGGGATCGCCGCAGCGATCCGCGCGCCCACGACGCCGGTGGTCTTCGCCCGCGCGGTGACGCGGCCCGACGAGGCGATCCGCGTGACGACGCTGGCCGAGGCGCAGGACGTGGCCGCCGACATGGCGACGCTGGTGATCATCGGCGCCTCCACGACGCGGCTGATCCCGCGCGGGGCCGGCGAGCGGCCGTTCGTCTACACGCCGCGAAGCGTCGCATGACCCCGGCCGGCGGCAAGAACCCGCTCCAGCGCCGCGGCGGCGTCGGCGACCGAGGCGACCTCCGGCTTCCAGGGCCGGCGCACGATCACCACCGGGATGCCGAGCGCCCGCGCGGCGGCGACCTTGCCGTAGGTGGCGGCCCCGCCGGCGTTCTTCGTGACGAGGACTGCGATGCCGGCCGCGCGCATCAGGGCTTCTTCGGCGGCCGCGTCGAACGGGCCGCGCGCGCGGATCGCGGCGAGCCGCGGCACCGGCAGGGCGTCCCCGAGGGGCTCGATCGTGCGGACCACGTAGTCGTGCTGCGGCGCGGCCGCGAAGGCCGCGACCTCCATCCGGCCGACCGTGAGGAAGACCTTTCTCGGAGCCTCGCCGAGGGCGCCGACGCAGGCGGCGACCGTGTCGACCTCGGTCCAGGCGTCGCCTGGCTGCATGGCCCAGGCCGGCCGGCGGATCGCCAGCAGCGGCACGCCGGCCGCGGCCGCGGCCTCGGCGGCGTTGCGGCCGATGCGGGCGGCGAAGGGATGCGTGGCATCGACGAGTTGGTCGATGGCCCGATCGCGCAGGTATCGCGCGAGCCCCTCGGCCCCGCCGAAGCCGCCGATGCGGGTCGGGACGGGCTCGGCGGCCGGCGCGGCGGTGCGGCCGGCCAGCGACAGCGTGACGTGGAAACCGGGATGGGGGCCGAGGCCGCGGACGAGGGCGCCCGCCTCGCTCGTGCCCCCGAGGACGAGGATGCGCATGGCCGCCTTGTCCGACGCGCCTGAACCGCTGTCGAGCGGCAAAGCCTGGCTCGCGATCGTCGGGATCGGCGAGGACGGGCGGGACGGGCTCTCGCCCGCCGCGCGGGCGGCGCTCGACGGCGCCCGGGTCGTCTATGGCGGCCGGCGCCACCTCGCGCTCGCCGCGCCGCTCGATGCGGAGGCGCGGCCGTGGCCGAGCCCGATCTCAGCGGCCTACGCGGACATCCTCGCCCTGCGCGGCCGGCCGACCTGCCTGCTCGCCACCGGCGATCCGTTCCACTACGGCATCGGCGCCGAAATCGCCCGGCTGGTGCCGGCCGCCGAGATCCGCGCCTTCCCCCAGCCCTCCGCCTTCAGCCTCGCCTGCGCGCGGCTCGGATGGCCGCTCGCCGAGTGCGCCTGCCTCACGCTGCACGGGCGCGCGCTCGCGGGGCTGGTGCCGCACCTGCAGCCGGGCGCGCGCCTCCTCGTCCTGTCCTGGGACGGCGCAACGCCGGCGATGATCGCCGCGCTGCTGACCGAGCGCGGCTTCGGGGCGTCGCCGATCAGCGTGTGCGAGGCGATGGGCGGCCCGAGCGAGGTCCTGCGCACCGCGGTGGCGCAGGACTTCGACCTGCCCGGCATCGCCGCCCTGAACACGGTCGCGATCACCGTGGCCGGCGGCCCGGAGGCCCGCGCGATCGGGCTCGCGCCCGGCCTCGACGACGCATGGTTCGAGAACGACGGGCAACTCACCAAGGCCGAGGTCCGCGCCGTGACGCTTGCCGCCCTGCGGCCGCTTGCCGGGCAGCGCCTGTGGGACGTCGGCGCCGGCGCGGGCTCCGTCGGGATCGAGTGGATGCTGCGCCACCCCGCCATGACGGCGATCGCGATCGAGGCGGACCCGGCGCGCGCCGGGCGGATCGCTCGCAACGCGCAAACCCTCGGCGTCCCGGGGCTGACGGTCGTCCAGGGCGCGGCGCCGGCGGTGCTCGCCGGCCTGCCGGCGCCGGACGCGATCTTCGTCGGCGGCGGGCTCTCGGCGCCCGGCGTGCTGCCGGCGGTGCTCGCCGCGCTGGCGGGCGGCGGTCGGATCGTCGCCAACGCGGTGACGCTCGAGGGCGAGGCGGTCCTGCTCGCCGCCTTCAGCGAACGCGGCGGCACGCTCCGGCGCCTGTCGATCGCCCGCGCCGACCCGGTCGGCAGCCTGCACGGCTGGCGGAGCGCGATGCCGGTGACGCAATGGGCGTGGACCAAGCCGTGAGTGGTGCAGAATCCCGACTCGTCGCCGGTCTCGGCTTCCGGCGTGGCGCGCAGGCCGCGGATATCGTCGCGCTGATCGGCCGGGCACTCGCGGCGGCCGGCCTCGGCGACCGGCTCGTGGCGATCGCCACCGCCGCCGACCGGGCGGCGGAGCCGGCGATCCGGGAGGCGGCGGCCGCCTTCGGCCTCGTGCCCCTGGCGCTGGATGCCGATGCGCTCGTCCGCGCCGACCATCGGGTGCCGACGCGCTCGGTACGCATCGAGCGCCTGCGGGGTGTCGGCTCGCTGGCCGAGGCGGCAGCCCTGGCGGCGGCGGGCGAGGCCGGGCACCTGGCGCTCGCCCGCATCGTCGGCCCGGGCGCGACCTGTGCGCTGGCGGTGATCCGTCCGTCCACGCTGGCAAGCGATGGGGCGGTGAAGACGCCGCGCGGCCTCGGCGAGGTCGGGTGGACCGGGGAAGGCGCCGCGCGGCTCCTTTTCCCGAGGGCGCTACCGGATTCACGCATCGCGCTGGGCTGCCACCGCGCTCTCCCTCCCCCCTCTGCGGGGGAGGGTGGGCCTCGCGTCAGCGAGGGTCGGGAGAGGGGAGCGCCGCATCCGGATACGTGGCTCCCCTCTCCCGACTTAGCTCGCGGGCCACCCTCTCCCGCAGGGGGGAGAGGGAAACGCGCATCACCCGGACGCGCCGCGCGATGCGTGAATCCGGAATCCCGAAGCGCGGACGTTCCCCGCTCCGTCCTCGGCGAAGGCGAGGCCGCGGAGCCCGTCCGGCGGTGGCACGGGGACCGCGCATGACCGTCCATTTCATCGGCGCCGGGCCGGGTGCGGCCGACCTCATCACCGTCCGCGGGCGCGACCGGATCGCGGCCTGCCCGGTCTGCCTGCATGCCGGCTCGCTCGTCGCGCCCGAGATCCTCGGGTGGTGCCCGCCGGGCGCGCGGATCGTCGACACCGCGCCGCTCGACCTCGACGCCATCGTCGCCGAGATCGAGGCGGCGCATGCGCTAGGACAGGACGTCGCCCGGCTGCATTCCGGCGACCTCTCGATCTGGAGCGCGCTCGCCGAGCAGATGCGCCGGCTCGACCGGCTCGGCATCCCCTACACCGTGACGCCGGGCGTGCCCGCCTTTGCCGCCGCCGCCGCCCTGCTGCGGCGCGAGTTGACGGTGCCGGGGGTGGCGCAGTCGGTCGTCCTCACCCGCACCCCGGGGCGGGCGAGCGCGATGCCGGAGCGCGAGACGCTCGCCGCCTTCGCCGCCACCGGCGCGACGCTGGCGCTTCACCTCTCGATCCACGTCACCGACACGGTCGCCGCCGAACTGATGCCGTTCTACGGCGCGCACTGTCCCGCGGCGGTGGTGTTCCGCGCGTCCTGGCCGGACGAGCGCGTGATCGCGGGCACGCTGGCCACGATCGCCGCGCAGGTGGCCGAGGCGGGGATCGAGCGGACCGCGCTGATCCTCGTCGGCCCGGCGCTCGGCGCGGAGGGGTTTCGCGAGAGCGCGCTCTACGCCGCCGATTACGACCGTCGCTTCCGGCCGGGCGGCGCGGTCGGGACGGAGCCGGCATGAGCATTCAGGGCATGAGCATTCAGGGCCTCGGCGTTCCCGGCCTCCTCGTCGCCGCGCCGCGATCGAGTTCGGGCAAGACCACGGTGACGCTCGCGCTGATGCGGGCGCTCGCCCGCCGGGGCCTGCGCGTCCGCGGCGCCAAGTGCGGGCCGGACTACATCGATCCGGCCTTCCACGCGGCAGCCACCGGGCATCCGAGCTTCAACCTCGACAGCTTCGCCATGGGGCCCGGCCTGCTCGATGCGGTGGCCGGGCTCGCGTCGGAGGAGGCCGACATCGTCGTGACTGAGGGCTCGATGGGGCTGTTCGACGGGGTGCGGGCCGGCGAGGGCCGCACCGGCGCGAACGCCGACATCGCCGCGCGCTACGGCTGGCCGGTCCTCCTCGTCCTCGACGTCTCGGGCGCGGCGCAGTCGGCGGCGGCGGTGGCGCTCGGCTGCGCCCGCTACGATCCGCGCGTGCGGATCGCCGGCGTCGTGCTGAACAAGGTCGCGAGCATTCGTCATCGACGGCTGGTGGAGGCCGGCCTCGCGCAGGTCGGCATCCCGGTGCTCGGCGTGCTGATGCGCGATGCCGGGCTGGTGCTGCCGGAGCGCCATCTCGGCCTCGTCCAGGCGCGCGAGACCGCGGACCTCGATGCCCGCCTCGACCGGCTCGGCGACCTCGCCGAGCAGGGGCTCGACCTCGACGCGATCCTCTCGGCCGCGGCCGGGGGCGCCCCGCCCTCGAGCGCCGCCATCCTCCCCCGTCCGCCGGGACAGCGCATCGCCGTCGCGGCGGACGCGGCGTTCAGCTTCCTCTACCCGCATCAGGCGGCGGGCTGGCGGGCGCAGGGGGCCGAGATCGTGCCGTTCTCGCCGCTCGCCGACGAGGCGCCGGCGGGGGATTGCGACGTCTGCTGGCTTCCGGGCGGCTACCCGGAGCTTCATGCCGGCCGGCTCGCGGGCGCCGGGCGCTTCCTCGACGGGTTGCGGGCCTTCGCGCGCGAAAAGCCGGTGCACGGCGAGTGCGGCGGCTACATGGTGCTGGGCGAGAGCCTGGAGGATGCGGCCGGCACCGCGCATCCGATGGCGCGCCTGCTGCCGGTCGCGACCTCGTACAAGGCACGCAAGCTGCATCTCGGATACCGCGTCGCGCATCTGTGCGCGGACGGCGTGCTCGGCGGTGCGGGCGCGCGCCTCGTCGGCCACGAGTTCCACTACGCCAGCGAGCTGACCTCGCCGCCCGGCCGAGCCGAAGCCTTCGCCCGCGTGGCGGACGCGGACGGGGCCGACCTCGGCTTCGCGGGCCATCGGCGCGGCCGCGTCACCGGCACCTTCTTCCACATGATCGCGATGGACGCGGGCTGAGGCGTTCGGGACGTTCGCCGATCACCCGGGGGTGGTCATTCGCCGGCGTCGGCGACCACCGGCATCACGGCCGGCGCCTTCGGCTGGCCGAGCTTGGCCGCGGTGCGCACGATCGCCAGGACGTCCCGGCGCATCTGCTCGTCCTCGATCAGGGCGTAGGCGCGCAGCAATTCGATCGCGCCGTGCGCGCTGAGGAAGGCGAACACGTCCTCCTTCGGCGCCGCGCCGTCGTCCTTCTCCTCGAAGAACGCCGAGACCGGCACGTCGAGCAGGCGCGCGATCTCGCGCAGGCGGCCGGCGCCGACGCGGTTCTGGCCCTTCTCGTATTTCTGGACCTGCTGGAACGTTACGCCGACCGCGGTCCCCAGGGCCGTCTGGCTCAAGCCCCGCGCCTTGCGCAGCGCCGTGATACGAAGGCCGACGAGCCGATCGACGTCGGTGGTCTGTTTTGGCATCATGTTCCGACACGGTCCTCTGTTCGTGTGCTGCCTTCATCCCCAGGCCGTCCACCCTGTTTCCAGGGTGGTTTTGCAGCCGGGATACATCGGGCCCCCGCCCTCACCGATCCGTGACCACGGACGGAAGAAGCAACCGGCGGCCCACTCGTCGGCCGCTTATACGCCTCCACCTAGGACAACTAGGACACGAATTTATTCAAAATTCCAGTCTAGAGATGTTACGGAACCGTGTCCTTCGCGGAGTCGGAACGGCACGGCACGCGTCGGACCGCGCGCCATCGTTTCGATCCATCCCCATCCCGGGCACCAGTCCGCCGCCGCGGCACCGCAGCGGGTTCCGTGTCCGGGGCCGCCTGGAGTAGAGTTCGGCGGACGCATCGCCAAAGGCCCGCATCGCCCAAGGATGGAGACACCCATGTTCATCGCTATGAATCGCTTCAAGGTGGTTAAGGAATCGACAACGGATTTCGAGCAGGTCTGGCTCGGCCGCGACAGCCATCTCGGCGAGATGGCGGGATTCGTGGAGTTCCAGCTCCTGCGCGGCCCCGAGGCCGAGGACCACGTCCTCTACGCTTCGCACACGATCTGGCGCTCCAAGGCCGACTTCGAGGGCTGGACCCGCTCCGAGCAGTTCCGCAAGGCCCATAGCCGCGTGCCGACCACGAAGCCGCTCTATCTCGGGCACCCGCAATTCGAGGGCTTCGAGACTATCCAGACCGTCGAACGGCAGGACGCGGCGGACGCGGCCGCCTGATCCTGCCTCGCCTGGCCGCCTTGCGCCTGACCGGCCGCCTCGCGTGGAGCCGGTCAGGGCGTCGGGCCCAGGCGCGGCAGGAAGACCGCGAGCAGCCCGAGCAACGGCAGGTAGGCGCAGAGCCCGTAGATCTGCACGATGCCGACACGGTCGGCGAGTTCCCCGAGGATCGCCGCTCCGAGGCCGCCCATCCCGAAGGCGAAGCCGAAGAACAGGCCGCCGACCAGCCCGACCCGTCCCGGCAGCAAGTCCTGCGCGTAGACCAGGATCGCCGGCATCGCCGAGGCGAGGATCATCCCGATCGGCACCGTCAGGATCACGGTCCAGGCCAGCCCGACATGCGGCAGGACCAGCGTGAACGGCAGCACGCCGAGGATCGAGCCCCAGATCACCGGCTTGCGCCCGAAGCGGTCGCCGATCGGGCCGCCGAGGATCGTGCCGGCGGCGACCGCGCCGAGGAACACGAACAGGTAGATCTGCGACCGGCCGACCGATATCCCGAACCGGTGGATCAGGTAGAACGTGTAGTACGACGAGAAGCTCGCCATGTAGACGTATTTCGAGAAGATCAGCGCCAGCAGCACGGCGACCGTGCCGCCGATCCTGGCCCGCGAGAGGGTGCCGGCGGCGCTCCGCCGGATGCCGGCGGCCCGGGGCGCGGCGGCCAGCTGTCCGCGATACCACCGGCCGACGGCGGCGAGGATCGCGATGCCGGCGAGCGCGGCGAGCGAGAACCAGGCGACGCTGCCCTGGCCGTTCGGCACAACCACGAACGCCGCGAGCAGCGGCCCGAGCGCCGTGCCGGCATTGCCGCCGACCTGGAACGTCGACTGGGCGAGCCCGTAGCGTCCGCCCGCCGCGAGGCGGGCGACCCGAGAGGCTTCCGGGTGGAAGATCGCCGAGCCGAACCCGACCAGGGCCGCGGCCGCGAGCAGCATCGCGAAGGTGAAGGCACCCGACAGCAGGAGCAGGCCGGCGAGCGAGAGGCCCATGCCGACCGCGAGCGAGAACGGCAGCGGCCTGCGGTCGGTGTAGAGCCCGACGACCGGCTGCAGGATCGACGCCGTGATCTGGAACACGAAGGTGATCAGGCCGACCTGCCCGAAATCGAGGGCGAAGCGCGCCTTGAGCAGCGGGTAGAGCGCCGGCAGCAGCGACTGGACGAGGTCGTTCAGCAGGTGGGACAGGCCGAGGCCCGCAAGGATCGCGAACGCCGTGCCGGCCGGCGCCGACGGCCGCAGCCCCGCTTCGACGGTCTCGCTGTGCGGTGCGTCCATAGCCGCTCCAGAAATGGCCGCTCCGGAACATGCGCGGTCCGGGTTGCGGCCGCGCTCATGCCGGCACCCATGCCAAGCTCCTCTTAGAGCATTTTCCAGCGAGGTGGATACCGGCTCGCGTGAAGAAAATGCGACCACACAAAGACTTAGAGTATTTTCTGTGATCCAGGGATCATGGAAAATGCTCTATGCGCAAAGCACCGCCGCCGCACCACCCGCGCGGCCCATCACGATGGCGTGACGCTTGGCCCTGCACCCGACCCTGCGCGGATGGCCGTATGGACGGGGCATCGTCCCGGTTGCGCGCGATCGGGTGATGCACGGGCAAACGTCGTCTCGGTAGTCTCCAGGTGTTGCGGGACCCTATGACGGCCCGTAAGCCTGTGTCGTCTTGCGGGAGATGATCCGGCAGCAAGATCACGGCCCCGCCCTTGCTCCATAGTCCAGGCGTGATCGGGCCGCGGCAATCTCCGCGTCAGTCCGGGACACCGTCCGGTTCATTTCGGAACATGGCGCGCCAGATGTTTCAAGATCGCCTCCCCGAGACCTTCCAGCCGCTCCCGACCTCGGCCGAACGTCGGCGCAGCGTCTGGACGGCGCTGTTGCCGCGGCGGCGGCGGGCCGCGTTCCGGGTCGGCATCTCGGCCTCGGTCGCGGTCGCGGACATCCTGGCGATCGTCGCGACCGCCCTGGTGGTCGAGTACGGGTATTTCTACCTGCTCAACGGCGGCCTGCTGCCGCTCTCGGCGGGCTGGGGGCTGCAGCTCTCCGGTCTTCTTTCGCTGGTCATCGTGTCGACCTGCGCGCTGCGCGAGGAATACGCGATCGAAGCGATGCTGGCGCAGAAGGCGTCGCTCCAGCGCAGTGCGGCGCTCTGGCTCGTGGCCTGGGCCGCGGCGCTGGTCGTGGGCTTTGCCACCAAGACGACCAACGAGGTCTCGCGCTTCGTCGCGGCGACGGTCTTCGTCACGGGGTTGCCGGCGCTGATGCTGGCGCGCGCGGCGATGATCGGTCTCGTGCGCCGCGGCGTGACGCCGGCCTCGGCCTCGGTCAGCCGCGTCCACCTCGTCGGGTTCGAGGACGACATCGCACGCTTCTATGCCAGCAACGAGGCGGATGCGCTGGGCCTGCGCGTCGTCGGCACGAGCTACCTGCGCCGGGTCGACACGCGCGCCGACGCGGCGACGCGCCATGCCCAGATGTCCGAGGACCTCGACCTTGCGGTCTCCGTGGTGCGGTTCCTGCGCCCCGACGACGTGTTCATCCTGGTGCCGTGGGCCGACACGGCCGAGGTCGAGCGTTGCATCGACGCGTTCCTGCGGGTGCCGGCCGCCCTGCACCTGCGCCCCGGTTCGGTGCTCGACCGTTTCCCCGACATGCGGGTGTCGCGCGTCGGCCGGCTGTCGGGCATCAACATCGGCCGCCGGCCGCTGAGCATGGCCGAGGTGCTGATGAAGCGCGCCCTCGACCTCACGCTCGCCGCGACCGCGCTCGTGGTGCTGAGCCCGGTGCTGGCCGCCGTCGCGGTGGCGATCAAGCTCGACAGCCCCGGGCCGGTGTTCTTCCGGCAGAAACGCTACGGCTTCAACCAGCAGCCCTTCGGCGTGTTCAAGTTCCGCAGCATGAAGGTCGAGGCCGAGGCGGTGTTCAAGCAGGCCGCGCGCAACGATGCGCGCATCACCCGCATCGGCGCCTTCCTGCGCCGCTCGAACCTCGACGAACTGCCGCAGCTCCTCAACGTGCTGAAGGGCGAGATGTCGCTGGTCGGGCCGCGCCCGCACGCGCTCGCCCACGACCGCAGCTTCGAACGGCGCATCGCGCTCTACGCCCGCCGCCACAACGTGCGCCCCGGCATCACCGGCTGGGCGCAGGTCAACGGCCTGCGCGGCGAGACGCTGACCGACCTCGACATGGAGCGCCGCGTCAGCCACGACCTGCACTACATCGACAACTGGTCGATCTGGTTCGACATCCAGATCATGATCCAGACGCTGTTCTCCCGGCGCGCCTACCGCAACGCGTTCTGACCAGGCCCCGGTTCCGTCGGAACGCGGCCCCGACCGCCACCGCCGCGTCTCGCGTTCAGCGCGACGCCTGGGCGTGCCGCTCGTGGCAGGCGCCGCACTCGCCCTCGACTTCGAGGATTCGGCTCGCCGGGCGGAAACCCGCCCGCTCCAGGGTGCGTCCGAGCCCGGCCTCGATCTCCGGCGACGTGGTCTCGTCGATGCCGCCGCAACTGCGGCAGATCAGGAACACGAGCCCCTCTCCGGCGTCGTGCTCGTGGGCGCAGGAGACGAAGGCGTTGCGGCTGGCGATGCGGTGGACGAGGCCGTTCTCCGTGAGGAAGTCGAGCGCCCGGTAGACCGACACCGCGGCGACCCGCCGATCCGGGCCGCTCAGGCGCTCCGCGATGTCGTAGGCGCCCATCGGCCTGGCCGTCTCGGCCACCGCCAGGAGCACGTCGTGCCGGAGCTTGGTGAAGTGAAGGGCGCGCTCCCGGCAGAGTTGCTCGGCGCGCGCGATCGCCGCCGGAACGTGCCCGCAGCCCTCGGCCTGCGCAGGCCCGGCGTGGTCGTGCATCCCGATCCTTGCTTGGCGGGCGTCCCGATTGAACGCCGCGGGTGTTACAGTGTATCACGCCGATTATAGGCCGCCCCCCCGATCCCGGCAACGGATCGGGACCCGCCGACGCCCTTCCCCGACAACGACGATGACCGTGCCGCAGAGATTCCGTCCGCCGGCCGCTTCGGCCCCCTCGCTGTTCCGCAGCGGCCTTACCGTCCGCCTCGGCCTCGCCGCGGCGCTCGCCGGACCGATCTGGCTCGCGATCGCCTGGGCCGTGCGCGCGTGAGCCCTCCGGCGGGCACGACGGCGGCGGGCGACATCCGGCTCGCGGGGCTGACGCTCGGCTACGACCGGCACCCGGCGGTGCATCACCTCGACGGCACCATCCGGCGCGGCGACCTGCTCGCCCTCGTCGGGCCGAACGGCGCCGGCAAGTCGACCCTGCTGAAGGGCCTCGTCGGCGAGATCCCGTGCCTGGACGGGCGCATCCTGCGCGGCGCCCCCGCCCGCGCGGTCGCCTACCTGCCGCAGGCCGACGAGATCGACCGCGCGTTCCCGCTGAGCGTCCTCGACCTCGCCAGCATGGGGCTGTGGCGCCGCGCGGGCGCGTGGCGGAGCCTGCTCGGCCACCGCGGCGCCGTGCTGGCGGCCCTGGATGCCGTCGGGCTCGCCGGCTTCGAGGGCCGGCCGATCGGCACCCTGTCGGGCGGGCAGTTCCAGCGGGCGCTGTTTGCCCGCCTGATCCTGCAGGATGCGCAGGTGATCCTCCTCGACGAGCCGTTCACCGGGGTCGACGCGCGCACGACGCAGGATCTCATCGCGCTGATCCGCACCTGGCACGGCGAGGGGCGGACCATCGTCGCGGCGCTCCACGACCTCGGCCAGGTCCGCGCCCACTTCCCGCAGACCCTGCTGCTCGCCCGCGAGCCCGTCGCGTGGGGGCCGACGGCCGCGGTGCTCTCCGGGCCGAACCTCGCGCGCGCCACGCGCCTGTCGGAGGCCTGGGACGAGGCGGCGCCGATCTGCGCCCGCGACCACGCCCATCCGGCCGACGACGCACGCAGCCATGCCGATCACGCGCACGACCATCACCGCCACGCGGTCCCGTCCGACGAGCACGGGACCGCGGCGTGATCGACGTCCTCGCACCGTTCGTCGAGTTCGGCTTCATGCGGCGCGCCCTGGTCGGCTGCCTCGCGCTGTCGCTCTCGGCGCCGCCGGTCGGCGTCTTCCTGATGCTGCGGCGGATGAGCCTGATGAGCGAGGCGATGAGCCACGCCATCCTGCCCGGCGCCGCGGTCGGCTTCCTCGCCGCCGGCCTGTCGCTGCCGGCGATGACGCTCGGCGGCCTCGTCGCGGGGCTCGCCGTGGCGCTGCTCGCCGGCCTCGTCACCCGCTCCACCGTGATCCGCGAGGATGCGAGTCTCGCCGCCTTCTACCTGATCTCGCTCGCCGCCGGCGTCCTGCTGGTGTCGATGCGCGGCTCGCAGATCGACCTGCTGCACATCCTGTTCGGCACGGTCCTGGCGCTCGACGACCCGGCCCTGCTGCTGCTCGGCGGCATCGCCACGGTGACGCTGTTCGGCCTGGCGCTGCTCTACCGGCCGCTGGTGATGGAATGCGTCGATCCGCTGTTCCTGCGCACCGTGAGCCGGGCGGGCGGCCCGGTGCACTACGCCTTCCTCGGGCTGGTGGTGATGAACCTCGTCGGCGGGTTCCAGGCGCTCGGCACCCTGCTCGCCGTCGGGCTGATGCTGCTGCCGGCGATTGCCGCCCGGTTCTGGGCGCGCGACCTCGGCGGCCTGATCCCGGCCTCTATGCTGATCGCGGTGCTCGCGAGCGTCTCGGGCCTGAGCCTGTCCTACCACCTCGACCTGCCGACCGGACCGGCGATCGTGCTCGCGGCCGGCAGCCTCTACCTCGTCTCGATGCTGGCCGGCCCCCGCGGCGGCCTGCTCTATCGCCTCGTCAAGCCGCGCCACCTCGAAGCGTGAGCCCCAGGGGATCTGTCGGCACGCCGGCAGGCGGCGGCGATCAGAGGCGGAAGAGGCTGATGATCCCGGCGACGATCGCGTAGGCGAAGCCGGCGTTGAGCAGCACGCCGAGCGTGCCGACGGCGAGCCCGACCAGCACGACGATGCCGTCGCGCTCGACCAGCCCGAGGCCGACGAGGCACACCGCGAGCCCGAGCGGGATCTGGCCGATCACCGGCGCCGCGACGATCAGGGCGAGCGAGAGCGTCAGCAGCGCGACGCCCATGCCGCGCATGCCGAGCGCGGTCTCGAACACGCTCATGCGCGGGCGCGACCACCGCTCCAGCCGCCGCAGCACCGGCACCGCGCGCCGGACCGCGCGCTCCACGTCCTTCCGGGCGATCGATCGCCCGAGCAGCGCCCGCGGCAGCCAGGGCGACGCCTTGCCGATGGCGATCTGCACCGCCACGAGCAGCAGAAGCAGGCCGCAGACCAGGGGGATCGGCGGCGGCATCGGCAGGCAGTTGGGCAACCCGAGCAGGACGACGAGCAGCGCGAAGGCGCGATCCCGCAGCACCGCGACGATGTCGCCGACGGTCAGGCGTTCACCCTCCTGGCTCGCGAGAACCGTGAGGACGTCGGACGTTCGGGCGCCGGAATACAAAACGTGGCCGCAGGTTGCTGTCCAGGCGCGGGCTCTAGCCGAGTTCGGCATCGGCGCCAAGCACGGGGCCCGAGCGCGGGGACCGCCGCATGATCACCGGCGCGGCGGCGGCGCGATCGGCCCCGCCACACCGCCACTTTGAGCGGATAAAATTTCCTTCAGGTATGTTAACGCCCTTATATTTTACCTAGAGTATAGTTCAGTTCCTGTCTGCCGGATTTTCTGCAACGGCCTGGATCGAATGGCGCCTGGATTTATACAGTTCACGGAAATAGTGGACGAGGGCGCTCGTTTCGATCATGATCTCTATAGATTTGGCCCTCCACTGAGGAGGCACCGGTTTGGCGAGGCTCGCGGCGCGATCGCGACGACGCGGTGAGGCGGTCCGTGCGGCGCTCGTGCTGTTCGCCTGGGCGCTCGACGCCGGTGCGGCCGGCGCCGGCGAGGTCGACACCCTGCTGTTCGGAAGCCTGGATGCCGGCGCGGCGAGCTTCCTGACGGTCGGCGCGAAGGTCGCGTTCGACAGGCTCGACCGGCCGGGCTTGGTGATCCTGGCAAGCGCCGGCGGCGGGCGCCGCGCCGAGGGCGCCTGCGCCTGTGCGCCCTTCGTCGCCGCACCGAGCCTTGCGCGCTACACCGCCCTCGGAGCGGCGCTGGTCGGCTACCAGTGGTTCGCCGACTGGGGCGTGGTGGCGGCCTTCGCCGGCCCGGAGGGCGCGGTCGAGGCACTGACCGACGGACGCGGCGTGGCGACGCTGCCGGTCCGGTGGGGCCTGCGCCTGCACGGCGAGATCTGGGCGCGCCCGACCGCGGAGACTCTGGTGCAGGCGACCATCATCCTCGGTTCGGCGCGGGATTCCGCCTGGACCCGCCTCGGCCTTGGCTACCGGCTCTGGGGCGCGTATCTCGGGCCGGAGGCGAGCCTCTACGCCGACCGCAGCGGCTACGTGAAATGGAATCTCGGGGTCCACGCCACCGACTTCGCTTTCGGGCGCTACAGCTTCCGCCTGTCGGGCGGGGTGCAGATCGAATCGAGCGAGACGCGGCCGAGCCCCTACGTCGCGCTCTCGGTGTGGACGCCGTGGTGAGGAGGCACACCGCTTTAAACGGGCGGTCCGCCGTTCAACCCGTCTAGGAACCGCGCGGCATCCGCCACGATTTCGGTCCTTCGTCCGTCATCCATCTTCGCAAGCGTCCGATACGGCATCGCCATGCGCGGGTTTCCCGCCAGACGCTCGGCGTTGGCGATGAGGAAGTTCCAGTAGAGGTAGTTGAACGGGCAGGCCCTCGCGCCGGCCTTGCTGCCGACGTCGTAGGCGCAGGCGCCGCAGTAATCCGACATCCGGTTGATGTAGGCGCCGGAGGCCGCGTAGGGCTTCGAGCCCATCACGCCGCCGTCCGCCCACAGCACCATGCCGTGGACGTTGGGCAGTTCGACCCATTCGTAGGCGTCGGCGAAGACGATCAGGTACCATTCCTCGACCTGGGCCGGTGCCAGCCCGGCGAGCAGCGCGAAGTTTCCCGTCACCATCAGGCGCTGGATGTGGTGGGCGTAGGCGTGCGCCTTCGTCTCGGCGACCACCTGCGCGAGGCAGTTCATCGGCGTGTCGCCCGACCAGTAGAACTGCGGCAGGTCGCGGGTGGCGTTCAGCGCGTTGGTCTCGGCATAGGCCGGCATCCGCGCCCAGTAGAGCCCGCGCACGTATTCGCGCCAGCCGAGGATCTGGCGGATGAAGCCCTCGACGGCGTTGAGCGGCGCCGCGCCCTCGCGATAGGCGCGCTCGGCCGCCTGGCACACCTCCTCCGCCGTGAGCAGGCCGGCGTTCAGCGCCGGCGAGAGCAGGGCGTGGGAGAGGAACGGCGCCCCGGTCTTCATCGCGTCCTGGTAATCGCCGAAGGTGGGCAGCGTGTCGGCGATGAAATGCTTGAGCGCCCGGAGCGCCTCGGCGCGCGTCACCGGCCAGCCGAACTCGTCGAGGTCGCCGAAATGCCCGGTAAATTCCCTGGCGACGAGCGCGATCACGTCCCGCGTCGTCGCATCCGGCGCGAAGCGCAGGCGATCGGGCGGCGCGTGGCCCTTCGGCAGCCGCTTGCGGTTGTCCGAATCGAAGTGCCACTGCCCGCCGACGGGCTCGCCGCCGTCCATCAGCAGGCCGGTGCGGCGGCGCATGCCGCGGTAGAACGTCTCCATGCGCAAGCTGCGCCGGTCGCCGGCCCAGTCGGCAAAGTCGCGGCGCGGGCAGAGGAAGCGGTTGTCGTCGCGGATCTCGACCGGAACGGGGAGGTCGTCGCGCCAGCCCTGCATCATCGTCCAGACCCGCCACTCGCCGGGTTCGGTCACGACGATGCGCGCGGGCGCGTGCCGCGCGACGGCGCGACCGAGTTCCCCGGTGAAGCTGCCGGTGTTGCCGGGATCGTCGAGGCGGACGTAGTCGACGGCGACGCCGTCCGCCGCCAGCTCCGCCGCGAAGTGGCGCATCGCCGAGAACAGGAAGGCGATCTTCTGCTTGTGGTGGCGGACATAGGTCGCCTCCGCCGTCACCTCGACGATCAGCACCACGTCGTGGTCGGGATCGAGGTCCGTGAGGCTCGACACGCGGCGGTTGAGCTGGTCGCCGAGGACGAAGCGCAGGGTCCGGCCGGGGTTCGTCCCTTCGTTCACGGCCAAGCGGATCAGCCCTTGGTCCGCAGCATCGAGCGGCCGCCATCGGCACCGATGACCTGCCCGGTGATCCAGCCGGCCTCGGCCGAGACGAGGAAGGCGGCGAGCCCGGCGATGTCCTCCGGCGTGCCGAGGCGTTGGAGGGCGTGCATCGCCGCGATGCCCTGGGCCAGCGTCGCGTTGCCGGTGATCGCGGCGGCGAGCGGCGTGCGCGTCAGCGACGGCGCCACCACGTTCACGCGGATCTGCGGCGCGAGCTCGGCCGCGAGCGACAGGGCGAGCCCCTCGACCGCACCCTTGGCCATCGCGACCGATGCGTGCGCCGGGAACCCCTGCGCCGCGGCGACGGTGGAGAACAGCACGATCCCCGACCCCGCCTCGCCCGCGCCGGCCTTGAGGGCGCTCGCCGCCGCCTGGACCGCGCAGAAGGCGCCGAGCGCGTTGATGCGGAAATCGGTCTCCACGTCAGCCCGCGTCAGCCGCGCGAGCGGGCGCAGGTTGATCGTGCCGACGGCGTAGACGAGGCCGGCGAGCGCATCGCCGGCCTCCGCCGTCGCGCGGGCGAAGAAGTCCGGATCGGCGACGTCGCCGGCGGTGAACGTGGTCTCGCCGAGTTCGGCCGCCGCCGCCGCCAGCCGCTCGCCGTCGCGGGCCGCGAGGTGGAGCGCGAAGTCGCGCGCGCGGAGCGCGTGGGCGGTCGCGAGGCCGATGCCGCCCGTGCCGCCGTAGATCAGGACCCGCCGCATGCTCGCTTCCCCTGCCGGACCGTCGCAGACGCCCCCTTGCCGGGGAAGACGGTTCGACAAGATCAAGCTAAGGCGGACGGGCCGGCGGTGGGAGTCGGCACCGGCCCGCCCGGCCCATCCATGAGGTCGCAGGCCGTCGCGCGTACCGGAGCGTCGAAACCCATGAAGTTCGCCTTCGCCGGCATCGATTTCCTCGGGGGCGTGTTCGAGGCCCTGATCGAGGCTGGCTGGACCCCGATCAAGCTGTTCACGCGCCCCTGCGACGGCCTCTACGACCACAACGAGGTCGTGGTCGCCCGCGCCCGGCAGCATCGGCTGCCGATGCAGCTCTCGCGGCTGAAGAAGGCCGACCTCGATGCGCTGAACGCCGCGCACGGGCGCGACTGGGCGCTGGTGGTGGCGGGCTACCCCTGGCTCGTCACCGGCTGGCGCGCGTGCGCGGCCTTCGCCCTCAACGTCCATCCCGCGCCGCTGCCGACCGGGCGCGGCCCCTACCCGCTGTTCCGGGCGGTGGAGGAGGGCTACGAGACCTGGGGCGTCACCGCCCACGTGCTCGCCGAGGAGGGCTTCGACACCGGCGACATCCTCGCGCAGGACCTGTTTCCCATGGACGCGCTGGAGAACCACGAGACCCTGCTCGCCAAGTGCCAGATGGCGGCACGCCGCCTCGCCGCTGGTCCGATCGCCCGCGAGCTGCCCGCCCGCTGGCGCCGCCCGGAGCCGCAGGGCGACGGCTCGTACTGGCCGCGCGCCGGCGACGCCGACCGCACCCTCGACTTCCGCAAGGACGTCGCCGCGATCCTGCGACGCGTCCGGGCCTTCGGCTCGATCGAGACCCTGGCGCGGCTCGGCGACGTCCGCGTCTACGTCGCCGAGGCCGGTGGCTGGCGCGAGGCCCACGGCCACGTGCCCGGCACGGTCGTCCACCGCCACCGCCGCCACGTCGTGGTCGCGGCCCGCGACGGGTTCATTCAGATCACCCGCTGGTCGCCGGTGGGCCTCGCCGAGGCCGCTCAGATCGGGCGCTGAGCGCATGGGCAAGATGGTGCGCAAGGGCGACCTGCCGCAAAAGACCTGTGCGCACTGCGCGAAGCCCTTTGCGTGGCGCAAGAAGTGGGCGCGGGTCTGGGACGAGGTCCGCTACTGTTCGGACCGGTGCCGGGCCGAGGCCAAGCGCGAGAGCGCGGGTCGAGAGCCGTGAGGATCAGAGCATTTTCCATGATCCCTGGATCACGGAAAATACTCTAAGTCTCCGTGTGGTGGTATTTTCTTCACGCGAGCCAGTATCCACCTCGCTGGAACATGCTCTAGGTGTGTAGTCCCGGAGTGTGATGGTGCATCGTTGGCGCTGACGCGTCAGGCGGAGGATGCATTATGGCAGGCGTTCTTCACGGCAG
>NZ_CAXTHR010000011.1:0-49999 GCF_964244095.1 uncultured Methylobacterium sp.
GGCGAAGGTCTGGGGCGTGTTCTCGCTCACCGGCGAGCGCCACGAGGAGCACCCGCACAAAGCGCCCTACAACACCCTGATCCTGATGAACGACCAGGGCGAGATCGTGCAGAAGTACCGCAAGATCATGCCCTGGACGCCGATCGAGGGCTGGTATCCGGGCGATTGCACCTACGTCTCCGACGGGCCGAAGGGCCTCAAGATCAGCCTCATCATCTGCGACGACGGCAACTATCCCGAGATCTGGCGCGACTGCGCGATGCGCGGGGCCGAACTCATCATCCGATGCCAGGGCTACATGTACCCGGCGAAGGAGCAGCAGATCCTGATGTCGAAGGCGATGGCGTTTGCCAACAACACCTACGTCGCGGTCTCGAACGCCGCCGGCTTCGACGGCGTCTACAGCTACTTCGGCCACTCGGCGATCATCGGCTTCGACGGGCGCACGCTCGGCGAGTGCGGCGAGGAGGAGATGGGCATCCAGTACGCCGCCCTGTCGAAGTTCCTGATCCGGGATGCGCGCGCGCACGGGCAGTCCGAGAACCACCTCTTCAAGCTGCTGCACCGCGGCTACACCGGCATGATCAACTCCAAGGAGAACCGGCACGGGATGTCGGAATGCCCCTACGACTTCTACCGCCGCTGGATCGAGGACCCCGACGGGACGCGGGACGCAGTGCGCGCCATAACCCGCCAGAGCGTCGGCACCGAGGAATGCCCGATCGAGGGCATCCCCTTCGTCGGCAAGGGCGAGGGGCCGCCCGACCCGCGCTGATGCGGGATCGGAGCCCGTATCGGCGACCCGGTGCGGCAGCCCTCGCGCCGGACGCCGCCCGCGGCACTTGGCCGGCAACCCATGCCGTGCGCACAAGGACGCGGCACGTCCTCATCGCGCATCGGAACGGCCCTACGCCCGATACGTTGACCGGCGCACCCCGAACGGACATCGGGTCGGGATAGGCGCGGATCGGGAGCAGCATGAGCGGGGAGTCACCACCGGCCGGTGCGGGTGCTCAAGACGACGTGCCGGTCCCGCCCGGGCTCAGCGAGGCGTTCCGGCGGTTCGCCGACGACGTACCCCTGATGATGTGGCGCTCGGACGCGCAGGGACGGGCCGTCCACCACAACAAATCCTGGCTCCGGTTCACCGGTCGCGCCCTGGAGGAAGAGCTAAGCGCCGGCTGGCGCAGCGGCCTGCACCCGGACGACTTCGACCGCCACGCCCGCATCGTCGCCGACGCGTTCCTGGCCCGCGAGCCCTTCACCGTGGAGTTCCGCCTGCGCCGCCACGACGGCGCCTACCGCTGGCTCCTCGACACCGCCCGGCCGTTGAGCGAGGGTGGCGATTTCCGCGGCTATCTCGGCTCCTGCTTCGACATCACCGACCGCAAGCACGCCGAGGAGCATATCGAGCGCGCGCTCGCCGAGAAGGAGACCCTGCTCGCGGAGGTCTACCACCGGGTGCGCAACAACCTTCAGGTGATGGTCAGCCTGATCGGCCTCTACGGCCGGGCGGCGCCCGAGCCGTGCCGCGGCAGCTTCGAGGCGCTCGGCCAGCGGGTGCGGGCGATCGCCCTGGTGCAGCAGCACCTGCACGAGGCGCCGCACATCGCCTCGATCGATCTGCGCGACTACCTGCACCGCCTCGCCTCCGGCCTGGGCCAGTTGCGCCGGACCGGCCGCATCGGCGTCCATCTCGGCGGCATCGGCACCGGCCTCGTCGAGCCGCGCACTGCCAACGCGCTCGGCATGATCGTCGCCGAGATCGTCGCCGAATGCCTCGACGCCACCGCCGAGAGCGTCGCCTGCGCGATCGCCATCGACATCGACGCGCCGGCCGGCGCGCCGGTGCGCCTGACCATCGTCTCGGGGGCGGGCGACGGGGCGGAATCCGGCCGCGCGAACATCCCCAAGCTCGGGCCGCGGCTGATCGCGGCCTACGCCGCCCAGGCCGAGATCGCCGTCACCGGCACGGCCGCCACGGACGACCCGCTCCGCCTGCAACTGCCGGAGGCGCGCGTGAGCGGGCCGGCCTGAGCGCGGGCGGCGATTCGCTTCACGGACGGCGGCGACCTATATCGATGGGACCCGCGCAACCCGTCAGACGTCCGGCCGAGCATGCTGCCTCCGATCGCCACCATCGTCGAGAACTTCGCCTTCATCGACGACTGGGAGGAACGCTACCGCTACCTGATCGAACTCGGCCGCACCCTCCCGCCCGCCGACGCGGAACTCCACAGCGAGGCCAACAAGGTGCTCGGCTGCGCCAGCCAAGTCTGGATCGACCTCGGCGTCGACCGGTCCGGCGACGTGCCGCGGCTGCGGCTGCGCGGCGACAGCGACGCCCACATCGTGCGCGGGCTCGTCGCACTGATGATCGCCCTGTTCCACGGCAAGACCCCGCGCGAGGCCGCCGAGACCGACGCCTTCGCGCTCTACACCGAACTGGGCCTGGGCGAACACCTCACCCCGCAGCGGTCCAACGGCGTCCGCGCGATGGCCGACCGCATCCACCGCGACGCGGTCCGCCTGGCGGCGTGACCGGCCGGCACCGAAGCCGCGCGCCCTCACACCCGGTCGCGCCACAGGCGCATCCGCGCGTGGTCGGGCCCCGTGGCCTCGCGCTGCAGGCCGTAATGCTCCGCCAGTCGCCCGAGCGCGATGCGGGCCACGACCTTGGCGGAGCGTGCGGGCCAGCGGCGCTCGACCTCGATCCGTTCCAGGCCCTTCACGTGGCCGCACAGGTCGATCAGCAGCCCCGAGAGGTCGTTGCCGACCGCCTCAAGCGCCCGGTGCACCCGCTCGCGGGCGGCGAGCGTCGTGTCCGAGGCGGACGCGGCATCGCGGGGCCCTGAGCCGTCGACCCGCGCCGCGCTCCAGTCGATGCCCATCCGCGGCAGCAGCATCGCGGTGGCGATGTCGCGGCGCAGGCGCTCGCCGGCCTCGAACGAGGCCCGGTCGAGGAGCGGCGCGCCGTCGCGCCCGCGCCGCCGAACCATCCAGGCGATCGGGCTCTCGGCGGCGTCGCGCAGGCGCCGTTCGACCCCTTCGCCCTCCGCGATCAGGTCGAGGTGCTGCGCGCGGAACGGCTCGTCGGCCGGCCCCTGCGCCCGCCGCAGCCGGGCCCGCCCGGCGGGCGCCAGGGTGAGGCAGCCGCGCGGGCCCGGCGCGCGGGACGCGAGGTCGGCGGAAACGAGGCGCTCGCCGGCGGTGCCCGGGAAGCGTCCGCCGCCGAGCGAGACCCCGCCGCCGCCGCCGCGCACGATCAGGACCTCGCCGTCCAGCGGGTCGCGGAAGGCGTAGGCGCCGTCCGGCGCGAGTGCGGCGAGCAGCCGTTCGCCGGCGCGCCCGATCGGCGCCTCGGCGCGGATCGCCGTCACCGGCCCGGAGCGCGTGGCCGTGGGATCTTTGTTCATGTTTTGTTCCTAACGCGAACGGCCTTTGCTGGCCCTCACGGAACATCAGGAACTGGAAAATCATCCTATATCAAGACTTGACGAAGGATGCGCTGTGGAGCGTCACGCACCTGCCTCCGTGGCCGGACCTTTACGCGGGGGATGCCTGAGCACCGCGGCGATCGCGTCCTCGGACTTGCCGCGCACGTCGTAGCCCATGCCTGCGAGGCAGCTCATGCCCGCGAGCCGCTCGACCAGCGCGCCGCTGTCGGCGGCCGAGCGCGCGGCCCCATTGCGCGCGGGCGGCGTTGGCTGCGTCGAGGTCGTCGGCCGGGATCTCGGAGGGACGCATCGCCAGCGTATTGTCGCAGGTCCGGTTCCGGGACGGGGGCCGGGCGCGGTGTCCGCGGCCGGGGCGGACCCCCGGGCGCGGACGGCGGCCTCGCGCTCAGGCGGCTTCGTCGTAGTTGCCGGAGCGGGTCTGGCCGAGGCCGATCGCCTTGGCGAGGTCGGAGCGGGCCTTGGCGTAGTTCGGCGCCACCATCGGATATTCCGACGGCAGGCCCCACTTGGCGCGGTACTGCTCGGGGCTCATGTCGTACTTCGCGCGCAGGTGGCGCTTGAGCGACTTGAAGGTCCGGCCGTCCTCCAGGCAGATGATGTGGTCGGCGGTGACCGACTTCCTGATCGGCACGGCCGGCACCGGCGGGCCCGCCGGCGCCGCGGCCTCGACCCGGCCGCCGGCGACCTGGATCAACGACGCGTGAACGCGCCCGATGAGCTGGGCCAGCTCTCCCGGAGGGACGGGATTGTTGCTGACATAGGCCGAGACGATGTCGGCGGCGAGTTCCACGTAATCGACCGTGGTGTTTGTTTCGATCATGGTCCGTGATGTCCTCTGGACGCTTGGCCGTCGACCTTTTCCGGCGGCCGGGGGAGTTCGGTCCCGGTTCGACGATGTGTCGTGCGGGTTTTCCCGCAGGACCGATGCATCTGCCCGTAAGTGCTGTGTGGAATGTCGCGGCCCCTCCGGCCGCGACATCTCATTAGGATATTCGGAAACCGCTCGCAAGACCGCGTCGCACCGATCGGATACGGCGCGTCAACTGACGTGCAAGATATTTCAGCTTGCCGCAATGGCCCGAAACCGATGTCTCCTCAGGCGTGAAAGACGCACCTGAGATTGCCCGGCCGGCGATGGCGCCACCTGCCGTGGCCGCGCCGCCGGTGCGGCGCGGTTGCCGCGGCGGCTTGCCCCGGGCCGGGCCGCGCGGCACATGCGCAGGTCCAGGGTTCTCCACGGGATTTTCTGCGATGGCGTCCGACACGGCTCAACTCCCGCACGCACCCGGCGCGCCCGCCGCCGCCCGACGGCCGCACGTCTACGAGATCCACGGGCGGACGATCACGGACGAGTACGCGTGGCTGAAGGCCGGGAACTGGCAGGAGGTCCTGAAGGACCCGGCCGCCCTGCCCGCCGACATCGCCGCCCATCTCCGGGCCGAGAACGTGCATGCGGAAGCGGTCCTCGCGGGCGCCGCCGCCCTCCGCGACACGCTGGTGAGGGAGATGCGCGGGCGCATCCGCGAGGACGACAGCGGCGTGCCGGCGCCGGACGGCGCCTTCGCCTACTACACCCGCCACCGCGAGGGCGGCCAGCATCCCCTGGTCTGCCGCCGGCCCTCGGCCGCGGGCGACGACGCGTCGGCCGAGGAGATCCTGATCGACGGCGACCGGGAGGGCGAGGGCCTGCCGTTCTTCGAGATCGCGAGCGCCGTCCAGTCCGACGACCACCGGCGCCTCGCCTGGGGCTCCGACACCAAGGGCTCGGAACTCCACACCCTCCGGGTCCGCGACCTCGCCGCCGGCACCGATCTCGACGACCGCGTCGAGGCGACCTCCGGCGAGGCGGTGTGGTCGGCCGACGGCGCCGGGTTCTGGTACGTCGCGGTCGATGCCAACCACCGGCCGGCCCGGGTGATGCGCCATCGCCTCGGCACCGCGCAGTCCGAGGACGTGACCGTCTACGCCGAGCGCGATTCCGGGTTCTTCGTGCATCTCGGGCAGACGCAGTCCGGCGCCTACCTGACGATCACCGCGAGCGACCACGAGACCTCGGAGGTGCACCTTCTCGACCGCCATGCGGGCGAGGGCACGCCGCCGCGCGTGGTGCAGCCCCGTACCCCACTGCTGATCTACTCGGTCGAGCATCGCGGCGACGCGCTCTACGTTCTGACCAATGCCGACGGCGCCGAGGACTTCAAGGTCGTCACCGCGCCGGTGGCGAGCCCGGCGCAGGCGCACTGGAGCGACCTCGTGCCCCACCGCGCCGGCACGATGATCCGCCACCTGCACCTGCTCGAGGCTCACCTGATCCGCCTGGAGATCGAGAACGCGCGGCCGCGGATCATCGTGCGCGACCTCGCAGACGGCGCGGAGCACGCGGTGGCGTTTGCCGAGGAGGCGTATGCGCTCGGCCTCCAGCCGGGTCACGAATTCGAGACCGCGACGATCCGCTTCGCCTATTCCTCGATGACGACGCCGGCCGAGACCTGGGACTACGATTGCGCCACCCGTGCCCGCACCTTGCGCAAGCGCCAGACCGTTCCGAGCGGGCACGCGCCGGAAGCCTACGTCACCCGCCGCCTGTTCGCGACGGCGCCAGACGGCGCGCGCGTGCCGATCTCGCTGCTGCACCGGCGCGGCCTCGAACTCGACGGGTCGGCGCCGCTGCTGCTCTACGGCTACGGCGCCTACGGCACGCTGATGCCGGCGGCGTTCCGCACCAACCTGCTCAGCCTCGTCGACCGCGGCTTCGTCTACGCCATCGCCCATGTCCGCGGCGGCACCGAGAAGGGCTGGCGCTGGTACCTCGACGGCAAGCGCGCGAACAAGCCCAACACCTTTTCGGATTTCGTCGCCTGCGCCCGTGCGCTGATCGATGCCCGATATACGTCGGAGAAAAAGATCGTCGCGCATGGCGGCAGCGCCGGCGGGATGCTGATGGGGGCGGTGGCCAACCTCGCGCCGGAGCTGTTTGCCGGCATCGTCGCCGACGTGCCGTTCGTCGACGTGCTCAACACCATGCTCGATGCCGACCTGCCGCTGACCCCGCCGGAATGGCCCGAATGGGGCAACCCGGCCGAGAGCGAGGCCGCCTTCCGGACGATCCTGTCGTATTCTCCCTACGACAACGTCGCGGCCAAGACCTATCCGGCGATCCTGGCGCTCGGCGGGCTGACCGACCCGCGGGTGACCTACTGGGAACCGGCCAAATGGGTGGCGCGGCTGCGCGCGACCATGACCGGCGGCGGCCCGGTTCTCCTGCGCACCAACATGGAGGCCGGCCACGGCGGCGCCGCCGGCCGCTTCGACCGCCTGGAAGAGGTGGCGCTGATCTACGGCTTCGCGCTCGCCGCGGTGGGGAGGGCGTGATCGGGGAGCGTTCCGCCCATCGTGGCGGCTCGTCCCATGCGTCGGCGGCCGGGCCTCGTGCGGCGCCGGCCGGCGCCCTCTCCGAGGGCTGGCGGATGCCCCCATCTTCCGACGCGCCCGGATGAGGCGCGCGTCCCCTCTCCCCGCTTGCGGCTAGAGCATCTTCCAGCGAGATGGATACCGGCTCGCGTGAAGAAAATGCGACCACACGGAGACTTAGAGCATTCTCCGTGATCCAGGGATCATGGAAAATGCTCTAGCGTACCTGCGCGACGTCCTCACCCGCATCACCGACCATCCGGCTTAGAGCCGTGCCCGATCACGTTGGATCGGGCACGGCTCTAAGTTCCTGTTTTGACGCGCATTCTTGCGACGAACCGGTACCCACTTCGTCGGACTGCGCTCTAGATGTACGGTCCCCACGCGAGTCAGCATCCACCTCGCTGGGAAATGCTCTGGGTCGAAAGGAGGGGTCCCGCTCGATTGGGCCTCGTGCCACGGGGCGCCGAGGGTCGGACACGGCGCTCGTTTAGCGATCGATCCGACGGACTCGACCCCTCAGGCGTTCTGGCGCCCGGTACGTCGTAGGCGGTCCTGGTGCTCGTCCGAGCGCAGGAATTGACCCAGAACCTCAGTCGGGCCAATCCGTGCCAGGGCCTGGGTCCAGTACTGGACTTCGGGCCGGGTTGGATGGCGATCGAGCAGAAGGTGGAACAGGCCCAGAACATGGGACGTCGGGCTGAACCCCGCCGTCTGACCGGGAGGAGCTCCGCGATAGCGCAGCAGATAGCCCGCGGCCTCGGGGTGGCGCTCCAAGGCGGCCGAGACCGCCTCGCGTCCCACCGCGTGATAGCTTTCGTAGGCGGCCTGCACGTAGGCGAGCAGCGTCTCGGCCACGTGCAGCCTGACCATCTGACCGAGTTCGGGCAGCGCCATCTCGTCCAATCCGAGATGATGCGCGGCGGACGCGTAGGGCATGATCCGGATGTTGTTCAGGGGTGAAACGCCGTCCTCCTGAAGCTCTATCGCCTCCCCGGCGGCCCGCATGAGGTCGCGGGTGACGCTCGCCAGGACACGCCGGCCGGGATGGTTGAACGTGTGGAACAGAAGCTCCCGATCGAGGTCGGCCGCGAGGATGGGACTGACGCGCGCGTCAGCGCGACAAGCTTGTTCGCGACGAATGAGCTCACGCAAGCCCGCCAGAACCTCGTCGAGCACGAATGTCCTGCTGAAGAAGTCGGATGCACTGATGCGCTCGTGGCATTCCTCGGCCGACAGGCCGAGGCGATACATGTCGGCCACGTGAACGTCATGGTAGTCCATGATGTGACCAGGCATGTTCAGTGCAAACGACTGAAGGGTGTACCCGCGAAAATAAATCGATGGGAACACGAGAACGCGGGTCTCGGGGCGCTTGGTGGCCAAGATCCGACTCAGGGACAGGTCGTCGACGTGGCGATAGCCGTCCGAGATCGGCTGCGTCAGGATGAGATCGGCGCTCTCGATATCCGCGCGATACTCCTCGCGCGCGGCGGGCGAGGCGAGATCGAAGGTGTGGACCTCGCGGCTCTTGAGGGTGAGATCGGGCCTGGCTTCCGCCAGGAGCCACCCGATGGCACTGGCTTGGCAATTTCCGTGAAGGTAGACCTGCATCGACGGTGATTCCGATCGGCCTCGCAGGAACACAGGATGGGCTCATCCTGTCAGGCTCAGGCATCGACCCCGGTTGCGCCTTCGGCGCTGTATGCCCACTCGGGCAGATTTCTCAAGCCGTGACTAAGACGTTGGAGGCATCTCCGTGATCCGAAGACCACGGGAAACGTTTCAAGGGGCCACCGACCAGAAGCGCCGTTTCGAGAACAGCATCTCCTGGGTGCCCACGCTCGGCGCGGACGCCGCCGGCGGCGGGCAGGCCGGCTCCGGCCGCAGCGGTGCGGCCATCAGGGTCGACGGGACCGCGGGAATCAGGCCGAGCCGGCTCTGCACTTCGGGGTGACGGGCCGCCGCGATCGTCGCGATGCAGGCGATCAACCCGCCGGCCACCGTCCCCAGAACGAAGTTCATCATCCGCAAGCGTTCCAGCGGTCCGGCCGGCGCAGGGACCGTGCCGTGCGTGTCGCCATTCAACCCGGCGGCATTGGGGCGGACGCTCCGCGCACGCGGTCTTAAAACGTCCGCGTGCGAGAATCCCCGCCGGATGGACGCTTTCCTCGGACCGGCCCTCTGCGCACGCTCTGCCGGAACGCCCCGCCGCCCGGAAGGCTCTTCCGTCGCGGCGCAGCAGGCGCCATATTTACCTCATGGCGATACCCAAGAAGCCCCGGCACGCGTCCGGGAAGGCCGACCGGCCCGACGTGCAGCCCCTCGATCCGTTCCTTGCGCAACTCCTGAGCCCGGCGCTGGCGCGTGCGCGGCCGGTCCAGGTGGAGCGGCCCGCAGAACTGCCGAGGCCCGGACAGCGCAAGCCGGCCAAGAAACGCGACAACCAGCACGCCGGCAAGCAAGCGAGACCGCCCGAGGCGCACGAAGCGTCCGGCTTCGGCGAGGCGCCGCAGCGCGGCTTCACCGTTGCCCCCGGTGCCGAGGTCGATCCCGGCCTCGCCCAGGCGCTCGGCCTCACCCCGCCCGAGGACGCGCCGGCGCCGGAGGGCGAGGCGGATCAGACCTCGCTCGCGTCCGACGGCGTCTCCGCCACCGTCGATGCCCTGCAGCGCCTGCTCGAAGGCGGCAACCCGCTGTTCAAGGACGGGCAGACCTGGGTGCCGCACCGGCCGGAGCGGCCGGCGAAGTCCGAGGGCGGCGTGCCGTTCCGGCTCGAATCCGAGTTCACGCCGGCCGGCGACCAGCCAACCGCCATCGCCGAACTCGTGAAGGGTGTTCGCGCCGCAGAGCGCGACCAGGTGCTCCTCGGCGTCACCGGCTCGGGCAAGACCTTCACGATGGCCAAGATCATCGAGGAGACGCAGCGCCCCGCCCTGATCCTGGCGCCGAACAAGACGCTGGCGGCGCAGCTCTACGGGGAGTTCAAGAGCTTCTTTCCCGACAACGCGGTCGAATATTTCGTCTCATACTACGACTACTATCAGCCGGAGGCCTACGTCCCGCGCTCCGACACCTTCATCGAGAAGGAATCCTCGATCAACGAGCAGATCGACCGGATGCGCCATTCGGCGACTCGCGCGCTCTTGGAGCGCGACGACGTCATCATCGTCGCCTCGGTGTCGTGCATCTACGGCATCGGCTCGGTCGAGACCTACACGGCGATGTCGTTCACGGTGACGCTCGGGGAGCGCATCGAGCAGCGCCAGCTCGTGGCCGACCTCGTGGCGCTCCAGTACAAGCGCATCCAGTCGGACTTCGCCCGCGGCACCTTCCGCGTGCGCGGCGACGTGATCGAGCTGTGGCCGGCTCACCTGGAGGATCGCGGCTGGCGCATCGGCCTGTTCGGGGACGAGGTCGAGGGCATCGTCGAGTTCGATCCCCTGACGGGGAAGAAGATCAACGAGCTGAAATTCGTGAAGGTCTACGCCAACTCGCACTACGTCACGCCGCGCCCGACGCTGCAGCAGGCGATCCGCGGCATCAAGAACGAGCTCAACGGCCGCATCGAGGAGTTGACGAAGATGGGTCGGCTGATCGAGGCGCAGCGGATCGAACAACGCTGCACCTTCGACATCGAGATGATCGAGGCGACGGGAGCCTGCAACGGCATCGAGAACTACTCCCGGTATCTCACCGGCAGGAAACCCGGCGAGCCGCCGCCGACCCTGTTCGAGTACCTGCCCGACAACGCGCTGGTGTTCACCGACGAGAGCCACGTCACCGTGCCGCAGATCGGCGGGATGTACCGCGGCGACTTCCGCCGCAAGGCGACGCTGGCCGAGTACGGCTTCCGCCTGCCCTCCTGCCTCGACAACCGCCCGCTCCGCTTCGAGGAATGGGACGCGATGCGCCCGCAGACGGTCAACGTCTCGGCGACGCCGGGCAAGTGGGAGATGGAGCGGACCGGCGGGGTCTTCGCCGAACAGGTGATCCGCCCCACCGGCCTCGTCGACCCGGTGATCGAGATCCGCCCGGCCCGCTCGCAGGTCGACGACCTGCTCGGCGAAGTCCGCGAGGTGGCGCAGGCCGGCTACCGGACGCTCGTCACCACCCTGACCAAGCGTATGGCCGAGGACCTGACCGAGTACCTGCACGAGAACTCGGTCCGGGTGCGCTACATGCACTCGGACATCGACACGCTGGAGCGCATCGAGATCATCCGCGACCTGCGGCTCGGCGCCTTCGATGTGCTCATCGGCATCAACCTCCTGCGGGAAGGCCTCGACATCCCGGAATGCGCGCTCGTCGCCATCCTCGACGCCGACAAGGAGGGCTTCCTGCGCTCGGAGACCTCGCTCGTGCAGACGATCGGGCGCGCGGCGCGCAACGCCGACGCCCGCTGCATCCTCTACGCCGACCGCGTCACCGGCTCGATGGAACGGGCGATGGCCGAGACCGAGCGGCGGCGCCAGAAGCAGCTCGCCTACAACGCCGAGCACGGCATCACGCCCCAGAGCGTGAAGCGCGGGATCAGCGACATCCTCGCCAGCGTGTTCGAGCGCGACCACGTCCAGGTCGATACCGGCGTGTCCCGGGAGATCACCGTCGGCCACAACCTCAAAGCGGTGATGGCCGACCTGGAGAAGCGGATGCGCAACGCAGCCGCCGACCTCGATTTCGAGGAGGCCGCGCGCCTGCGCGACGAACTCAAGCGCCTCCAGGCGACCGAACTGCTGATCTCCGACGATCCCATGGCCCGCCAGGGCGACGTCGCGCGCGAGGCCGGCACCTACGGGCGCAAGGCCCCGCGCGGCGGCTCCGGCACCCGCATCGCGAAGCCGACCCTCGACAATATGGGCCCCGGCACGGATCGCGAACTGCCGGTCGGCGCCGCTCCTCCGCACTGGCAGGAGCGGCCCAAGCCGCGCTCGACGCAGGGGCTCGGCGGCCAGCGCCCGAAGTACAAGGGCGGCGGGCAACGGCGGGGCTGAAGCCAGGTTGCTCGCGCCGCGGGCCGACATGGTCCGGCTTGGCACGCGCGGCCTGCGACGGCGACCCGGACCGACGGGGCCGCGCGGCCGGTCAGGCCCGTTCGCGGATCCGGTCCGCGAGGTCGAGGGTCGTCGCCGTCCCGACCAGCACGGCACCGATCCGGTGGCCGAGACGGTCCGTGAGGCCGGTGACGCGCATGTGCACCGTGCTGCCGGCCGACGTACCGGTCACCCACAGGTCGTAGCTGAGACCCTCGCTCCGGAGGTGGCTGAGCAGACGCTCCGCTCCGATCCGGACGGCTTCGTTGTTCAGGGCGATGCAGCGCGTGTCCATGCGGTCTCCGGTCGTCTCGAAGATCAACGCGCGAACGGTCAAGGTCGATCACTCGGTAAGCAATACGCAAGCCGCCATTCCGGGCGGCACCGCCTCAGCGCGGCGCGTAGGTGTGGTCGGCGGTCGGAAAGCGGCCCGCGCGCACCTCCTCGGCGTAGGTGCGGACCGCCGCCTCGATGTGGGCGCGCAAGGACCCGAAGCTCTTGACGAACTTCGGTGCCCCGTCGCTCAGGCCGAGCATGTCCTCCAGCACCAGGATCTGGCCGTCGCAGGCCGCCGACGCGCCGATGCCGATGGTCGGCGCGGTGACCAGGGGCGAGGTCGCGATGGCGTGGGCCACCGGCTCGACGATGCCCTCGAGCACGATCGCGAAGGCGCCGGCCTCGCTGATCGCGCGGGCATCCTCCATCAGGATGCGCTCGCCGTCCGGGCCGCGGCCCTGCACCCGGAAGCCGCCCATCGTGTTCACCGATTGCGGCGTCAGCCCGATATGGCCCATCACCGGGACGCCGCGCTGGGCCAGGAACGCGACCGTCTCGGCAAAGCGCGCGCCGCCCTCCAGCTTGATCGCCCCGGCACCGGTCTCCTTGAGCACCCGGGCGGCGTTCAGGAACGCCTGCTCGCGCGACGCCTCGTAGGAGCCGAAGGGCATGTCGACGACGACGAGGGCTTGCGACGTGCCCCGGATCACGGCCTGGGCCTGGAGGATCATCATCTCCAGGGTGACCGGCAGGGTCGATTCCATGCCGTGCATCACCATGCCGAGGGAATCGCCCACGAGAATGAAGTCGCAGTAGGGGTCGAGGATGCGCGCGGTGTGGGCGTGATAGGCGGTGAGCGCGATGATCTTGCGCCCCTCAGCCTTCCGCTTGGCGAGATCTACCGCCATCACGCGTCGCGACTGCATGACCTGCGACATGGCCTCGAACTCCGTTCCTACGCGGCCCGTCGCGAACGGGCCATGGCTGGGCGCAGGCCGAGCGGTTGCCGGCCGTGCCTCCCGTCATACAACGCACGAGAGAGCGAAACGCATTTCTGTTCCGCGCCATCGCGGCGGAACCGATGACGGGGTCCGAGCACGACCACGGAACCGACGCGCGCTACCGTTCACCCTCGCCGGCCGGCTTTACCGCCCAGGCCGAATCCTGGCGGACCACGGCGGTGTCGTGCTGCTCCTGCCAGCCCTCGATCCCGTCCGGGAACCAGTGCACGCCGGTGTAGCCCTGGAGCACGAGGCGCTTGGCCGCGTTCCAGCTTCCCCAGCAATCGGGGCGGCAGAAGGTGACGACGGGCTTGGCCTTGTCGCCGCCGGTCAGCGCCGCGACGCGGTTCAGGAACAGCGCCTCGCGGGCGGATTCCAGGGGTGCGGCGCCGGCATCCGGCATCCACGCGGCGCCGGGTATCGAGCGATGGGCCGGGAGCCACGGCCGGCCGGCCGGGAAGCCCGCCGGCTTGCGGTCCGCGGGCGCCACATCGATCAGCACGGGCGCCTTCGCCATCAGCACGTCGAGGCCGGCGACGTCGAGGACGACGGCGCCGCGCAGGGTCTTGGGCGTGTAGCCCTGCTGGACGCCCTCGTGCAGGCCGTCCGGCTCCGGCACGTTCAGAGGCGAGTCGGCGGGCGCGGCGGCCGCGAGCAGGCCCGCGGCCGCGAGCGCCGCGCCGCCGCGCAGCGGGCGGCGGGCGAGCCCGCGCATCAGTGGCTCGGGCTCGGCGCGGTGAAGCTGTGCTCCCAGCGACCGCCCTGGCTGTCCGATGCCGCCACCTTGATCGGCTTGCCCGCCTCCGGGAAGAGACTGAAATTGATCACCGGATTCGACGAGATCGAGATGTCGCCGTCCAGGGTGAAGACGGTCTTGTCGCCGGACGTCACCACGAGCCTGTCGATGTAGCGCGCCGGCGTGTATTCGCGGCTGACCTGGTTCATCTGCATGCCGGAGAAGTTCGGGTGGCGGATCATCAGCGTCGCCTCCACGGGCTTGCCCGCCTGCGCCTCGCCCGAGAACTTCATCCGCATGTCGCCCATGCCCTTCATCGCCTCCTCGTCGCTCATCCCCATCGGGGCCGAGCAGCCGCCCGACGCCTTCACGAACCGCGTCGCCTCGTAGAGACTGCCATCCTCGGTCTCGGCGACCGCGTGGACGTTGGTGTAGTTGTTCACCCGCACCCGGAGCTTGAGTTCGCCCCGGTCGGCGGCAGGCCCGAACACGACGTGCGCGGCATAGGGCGACGGGTTGTCGTCGATGACGAAGTGCACCGCCTTGATCCTGTCCTTCTCGGGCATGGTCAGGGTGATCGGCACCAACGCCGCGTCCATGGCGCGGGCCGGCGCGTCGATCCTGATCAGGCTGTCGGTCGGCACGATCCTGCGGTCGCCGAACATCGACCTGGCGATCTCCTGCCAGCGGGCGTCGCGCTCGGCATCGCTGTCCGAGGCGCCGGCGGCGTGGGCGGGGCCGGACAGGATCGCGGCCGACAGCATCAGGCCGAGACCGGACGAAAGGGTGAGCTTCATGGCGTACCTCCTGTGGGTTGAGACATAAGTCCCGTCCGGCCCTATTCCCACTCGAGTTCCCTGTACGCCTCGGTGACGTTGCGGCCGTTGTAGCTGTCGAACAGGTCCCACCTGTCGCGCTCGGACTGCGCGACGGTCGCGACCGCCTTCTCGATCGACCGGTCCGCGGCGATGGCCTCGCGGGTCTCGTCGCGCAGGACCGTCAGGTAGCGGGTGAGGGCGTCGAGGGCGGGCGCGAGGTCGACGACGACCGGGCCGTGGCCCGGCACCGCCCGGGTCGCGCCGGAGGCCCCGAGCTTGTCCGCCTCCGCCAGCCAGCCGTTCAGGTTGCCGTCGATCGACGGGATGCGGCCGACCGAGAGCAGGTCGCCGGTGAACAGCAGGCCGCTGGCGCTGTCGGTCATCGAGAGGTCGCAGGCGGTGTGCGCGGTCGCGTGCGCGGTGAAGCGGAGGGTCCGGTCGCCGAGATCGATCTCGGCGCCGTCCCTCACCTCCTGCGTCGGATAGACCACCGTCCCGGCCTTGTCGGCGCCGAGGATGTCGACCAACCGCTGCCGGTAGTAGTCGCCGCGCGCGTCGAGCGCCCCGCGCAGTCGCGCATGCCCGATGACGTTGGGCGCGTCGGCCAGGAAGGCGGCGGCGCCGAAGCAATGGTCGGGGTGGACGTGGGTGATGACCACGTGCCGGATCGGCCTGTCGGTGAGCTTCACGATCTCGGCGCGCAGCCATTGCCCGTCGGCGAGGCTGCCGCCAGACTCCGTGACCAGCACGCCGTCCCTCCCGACGATGAAGCCGATATTGGCGATGGCGTCGTCGTTGTCCGGCGTCGCCTCGACGTTCGCACCGCGGCGCATGAAGATGCCGGGTCCGACCTCCGCCATCGCGAAAGCCTCGGCCGAGACGGCCGGCCGCGGCAGGCAGCACAGGCAGAAGCCGCCGAACAGGGCGGCGCGGCGCGAGATCATCGGGCGCGGCGCCGACCGCTCCGGGGGGGCGGCGCGAGCCCGGCCATGCGCCGTATCCGGCATGCGCGTCCTCCGGGACGTGTTCTTCCGCCTATTGAGGAGGCAGATCGTTGCGCCGTCAAGCGGCACGCGGGAGAACGCCCCGCGCCGGGGCGCGATCCAGCCGAAGGGCTCCGTCCCGGCTGCGTCGGGCGGGGCCTCGGCCGCCCCTGCGCCGGCCGAAGCAGGTTTTCCGCGATGGGCGGACGGATGGGAGCATCCGCACCGGGCTCGCCCCCGGCCTCGCACGCCTGCCTCGCCACCGCGATGCTGGGCGGCGCAGGTTTCGAGATCGCGTTCATCCTGGTCTTTCGCGCGATTGGATGGGGCCGCCAATTAAGAGATCTTTCACCTTATTCTTCCAGTTCAGGTGCTTATCTGTTCTCTCTGGCCCGAGCCCAATCGCATGAGCGCCACTCTGAAGATCGCGGGTTCGTCGCAGGCGCTCACAGCGGAGGCGGCGCCGAGCCTGTCGGCGATCTCGGCGCTGACGGCGGGGGTGAGCCGGATCGCGCACGAGAAGATCGGCCGCATCCAGCAGATCACCGCGCAAACCAAGATCCTCGCCCTCAACGCGCTGATCGAGGCCGCCCGCGCCGGAGAGCAGGGGCGTGGGTTCTCGGTCGTGGCGCAGGAGGTCCGCGCGATCGGGGCGGAGGTCGAGAACCTCGCCGGCGAGCTCGAGACGCAGCTCTCCGGCCGGGTCGGCGAGCTCCATCGCGCCGTCAACGCGATGGCCGTGCACGCCCAGGACGAACGGCTGGTCGACCTCGCGCTGAACGCCATCGAACTCATCGACCGCAACCTCTACGAGCGGACCTGCGACGTGCGCTGGTGGGCGACGGATGCAGCGGTGGTGGCCTGCGCGGCCGAGCCGGACGCCGCCGCCGCCGCCTACGCCAGCGAACGGCTCGGCGTCATCCTGTCCGCCTACACGGTCTATCTCGACCTCTGGCTGTGCGACAACGACGGCCGCGTGCTGGCGACCGGCAGGCCGGACCGCTATCCCGGCGTGCAGGGGCGGAGCGTGGCCGACGAGGCGTGGTTCCGGGAAGCCGCCGCCCTGCGCAGCGGGGACGACTACGTCTCGGCCAACGTGCGGCGGGAGGAGCGTCTCGGCGGCGCGCAGGTGGCCACCTATTGCGCCAGCATCCGCGAGGGCGGACGGGCGGACGGCCCGGCCCGCGGCGTCCTCGCGATCCATTTCGACTGGCAGCCGCAGGCGCGGGCGATCGTTGCGGGCGTGCGCGTCTCGCCGCCGGACCGCGCGCGCACGCGGGTCCTGCTCGTCGATGCGAACCGGCGCGTCCTGGCGGCCTCGGACGACCGGGGCCTGCTTTCCGAGACGCTGATCGTCGATCCGAAGAGCCGCGTCAGCGGCGTCGAGCGCAACCCGAATACCGGGACCGTCACCGCCTTCCACCGCACGCCCGGCTACGAGACCTACGAAGGTCTCGGATGGTACGGGATGATCGTGCAGGGCGCCGATTGAGGCGCTGCGCCGACGCCGGCCGGGCGCTGCGGTCGGGACGGGTGCCGCACCCGTAGCCCCGGTCGTGGCGCGTGCCCCGGGTCGGGTCCTCCGGGCCCGCGACCGCGTCGCGGCAGCGATGGTCGAGGGCGAACCTTATTCCGCCCGGCCCGAGACGCCGGCCTGCTCGAAGGTCGCCATGTCGCGGTGGCAGGCGAGCGCCCCCTTCAGCAGCCCGATCGCCATGCCCGCGCCCGAACCCTCGCCGAGCCGCATCCCGAGCGCCAGCAGCGGCACGAGGCCGAGCCGCTCCAGCACCTCGGCATGGGCGCCTTCCGCCGAGACGTGACCGGCGAGGCAATGGTCGAGGGCCCGGGGCTCGATCGCGTGCAGCACGGCCGCGGCGGCGGTGGCGACGTAGCCGTCGAGCACCACCGGCACCCGCTGGAGGCGGGCGGCGAGGATCGCGCCGGCCATCGCCGCGACCTCGCGGCCGCCGAGCCGCCGCAGCACGTCGAGGGGATCGTCGAGGTGGCCGGCGTGGTGCGCCAGCGCCGCCTCCACCGCGGCGGCCTTGCGCGCGATGCCGGCCTCGTCGAGGCCGGTGCCGCGCCCGACCCAGTGCGCCGCTCCGCCGCCGAACAGGGCGGCGTAGAGCGCCGCGGCGATCGTGGTGTTGCCGATGCCCATCTCGCCGATGCCGACGCAGTCGGTGCCGGCGGCGACCGCCTCCATGCCGAAGGCCATCGTCGCGACGGTCGCCTTCTCGTCCAGCGCCGGCCCTTGCGTGATGTCGCCGGTCGGCAGGTCGATGGCGAGGTCGAACACCTTGAACCCGAGGCCGTAGGCGGCGCAGATCTGGTTGATCGCAGCGCCGCCTGCCGCGAAGGTGTCGAGCATCTGCCGGTTGACCGCGTCGGGATAGGCCGAGACGCCGTGCTTCGTGACGCCGTGGCTGCCGGCGAAGACGCAGACCAGCGGCCGGTCGAGCGTCGGCACGGCCCTGCCCTGCCACGCGCCGAGCCATGCGACGAGGTGTTCCAGCCGCCCGAGCGCGCCTGCGGGCTTGGTCAGGCGCGCCTCGCGGGCGGCGATGGCCGCCGCCGCCTCCCGGTCCGGGCCGGGCATGGTCTCGATCAGGCGGCGGATGTCCGCGAACGGGTTCTGGTCGGTCATCGTCTGCGGGGCGTCCGAAGGAATCGTGTGGGCGGAGGCCCACCGGAGGCGGGCGCCGTTCCCCGGCGAGCTATAGTCTGGGCGCGGGCACGGGTGAAGGCTGGGCGATGATGCGCGAACCGTTGGGCGGCGAGGCCGACTGGCCGGGACGCGCTCTCGTGCACGACCTCGGCGCGTGCCTGCGCTTCTACTCGCGCCTGCCGGTGCCGGCGCTCCCCGGCGAGCCCGATCCGCACGCGCTGCCGGACTTCGGCCGCCTGCCGCGGATGCTGCCCGTCGCCGGGCTGATCCTGGCGCTGCCGCCGGCGCTGGTGCTGCTCGCCGGCTGGCGGATCGGGCTGGGGCCGTTCGTCGCGGCGACGCTGGCGGTCGCCCTCGGCGTCCTGACGACCGGCGCCCTGCACGAGGACGGCCTCGCCGACGTCGCCGACGGCTTCGGCGGCGGCGCGTCGCCGGAGCGCCGGCTGGAGATCATGCGCGACAGCCGGATCGGCGCCTATGGCGGCGTCGCGCTCGTGCTGGCGCTTGCGTTGCGGATCGGCGCCCTCGCGACGCTGCTCGACCGCACCGGCGCCGGCGCCGCGGTCGGGCTGGTGCTCGCCGCCGTGCTCTCGCGGGTGGCCGCGCTCGCGCCGATGGTGATGCTCCCGCCCGCGCGGCCCGGCGGGCTCTCGGCCGCAGTCGGCCGCCCGAGCCGGGCGACGACGGGGGTCGCGATCGGCCTCGGCCTGGTCGTCGCGATCCTTGCCCTCCCCTTCGGCCTGCCGTTCTCCGGGGTTGCGGGGATGGTGCTGCTCGCGGCGCTGGCCTCGCTCGCCGTCACGCGGATCGCCCGCGAAAAGATCGGCGGCCAGACCGGCGACGTGATCGGCGCGTGCCAGCAGGTCTCCGAGATCGCGGCCCTCCTGGCGCTGCTCGCCGCAGTCCGGGCTTGATCGCCCCGGGCCCGAGCGGGCATGGAGGCGCGATGAACGCGTCCCCGAACAAGCCGTCGAGCCCCTGCACCAAGGTCTGCGTGATCGAGGAAGCAAGCGGCCTGTGCATCGGCTGCGGCCGCAGCCGCGACGAGATCGCGTCGTGGGGCGCGCTGCCGGAAGGACGACGCCGCGCGATCATAGCGGGGCTCCCGGCACGGCTTCGCGCGGTCCGGCTCCCGTCGGCGGAGGCGTCGGCGGGATGAGGCTCGGGCTGGTCGCGATCGGGCTGGTGGTGGCCGTGCTCGTGCTCGCCGACGGCGGCCGGATCGGCGGAGCGGTCGAGCCGGAACAACTGGCCGGTCTCGCCTGGGGCGTCGGCATCCTCGCCCTGGTGGTCGCGGGCTTCTGGCGGCAGTTCGGCGGCGCGCCCGGCCGGAACCTGCGGGCGCTCGCGGTCTGGGTCGGGCTCGGCCTCGCCTGCGTCGTCGGCTACGCCTACCGCGACGGGCTCCGGGACGTCGGCGCCCGGGTGATGGGCGAGCTGCGTCCCGGCTCGGCGGCGGTCGGCCCCGGCGGCACCGTGACGATCACCCGGCGCGCGGACGGCGCGTTCCGCATCGACGCGCTGGTCAACGGGCGCCCCCAGGCCTTCGCCTTCGATACCGGCGCGAGCGCCGTGGTGCTGACGGCGGAGAACGCCGCCGCCCTCGGCATCCGCCCGGCCGAGGCCGAATTCGGCATCCGCGTCTCGACGGCCAACGGGACCGCCTACGCCGCGCCGGCCGCCATCGATTCGCTCAGCGTCGGCCCGATCACCGAGCGGGGCGTCTCCGCCCTGGTCGCGAGGCCCGGCGCGCTGGAGGGCAACCTGCTCGGGCAGAGCTTCCTCACGCGGCTGCCCGGCTACGAGGTCCGCGGCGACCGGCTGATCCTGCGCGGGCGCTAGAGCATTTTCCAGCGCGGTGGATGCCGGCTCGCGTGAAGAAAATGCGACCACGAAAATGCGACCACACGGAGACTTAGGTCATTGTGTCGGCTCGCGTCGTCTCCACGCGAGGCGGCGTCCACCGTGCTCGAGAGGGCTCAGGCCGCGTCGCGTTCCGGCGCCGCGCGCGACACCATCGCCACGGCCGCGCGGAGCGTGGCGAGGTCGGCGTCGCCGCGCGTGCCTGCCGTCGAGAGGTGGCGGCGGAAGGCCCGCGCCCCGGGGCGGCCGTTGAACAGGCCGAGCATGTGCCGCGTCATCGCGTGCAGCCGCTCGCCGCGGGCGAGCGCCTCGGCGACGTAAGCGCCGTAGGCCTCGACCGCCGCGAAGGCGTCCGCGACCGGGGGCGCCGCGCCGAACAGCTCGGGATCGACCGCGATCAGCCCCGCCGGGTCGCCGTAGGCTGCGCGCCCGATCATCGCGCCGTCCAGATCCCGCAGGTGAACCTTCGCCTGCGCGACCGTGGCGATCCCGCCGTTGACCGCGATCGGCAGGCCCGGCCGCGCGCGCTTGAGCCGGACCACCCGGTCGTAGTCGAGGGGCGGCACGTCGCGGTTCTCCTTCGGCGACAGGCCCTGGAGCCAGGCCTTCCGCGCATGCACGATCAGGCCGTCGACGCCCGCCGCGACCACGGCCCCGGCAAGCGCGTCGAGGGCCTGCTCCGGGTCCTGGTCATCGACGCCGATGCGGCACTTCACCGTCACCGGCACGCGCACCGCCGCCTTCATCGCCGCGACGCAGGCGCCGACACGGGCGGGCTCGCGCATCAGGCAGGCGCCGAAGCGCCCGTCCTGCACCCGGTCCGAGGGGCAGCCGACGTTGAGGTTGATCTCGTCGTAGCCGAACCCTTCCGCGATCCGCGCGGCCTCGGCGAGCTCGGCGGGCTCCGAGCCGCCGAGTTGCACCGCGACCGGATGCTCGGCGTCCGAGAACCCGAGCAGGCGCTCGCGCGGGCCGTGGATGACCGCGCCGGTGGTCACCATCTCGGTGTAGAGCCGCGCGCGCTTCGACAGCACTCTGTGGAACGCCCGGCAATGCCGGTCCGTCCAATCCATCATCGGGGCGATGGAAAAGCGCCACGGACTGAAATCGCTGGATCTGTGAACCGCTTGCGACACGTCCCGTCCGTTCCGTGAGCTGGGGCTTGATCCCGTCCGAACCCGTTTCGTCGCCGGGAGCAGGGCTGCGCCGTCCCCGTCGCACCCGCCCCCTGCATCGGGCCCGGAAGCACGGGTGCGATAGGGTCGGATGCGCGGAACGGCCCGATACCATGACTCGGTCGTCGTCGACAGGGACCCGGACAATCGGGCTCGATCGTCAGGGAATGGATCGGAAGCGCCTCGCCGGGCGATCCTCGCCACCGCTACAGCTTTCGCATCGGCAGCCGACGAACGAGCGCCGTCATGCGGGAGGCGAGAGGATGCTGGTCGGCAGAGCTGCGTTCGGCGCGGCGTTGTGGCTCGCGGCGGCCGGCGGCGCGCGGGCCGAGATCGCGGTCTCGGCCAACGACGGCAAGGCCACCCTCGAGAATGGCGCGCAGGTCGTACCCGGCGCCGTGGTGCCCGACACGGTCTCGGTCATCGACCTCTCGGCCTCGCCCCCGCGCGTGCTCTCGGAGATCGCGGCGCCCGCGAGCGTCGCCGGGCCGCCCTCGTCGGTCGCCGTCGCGCCGGACGAGAGCTTCGCCCTCGTCACGGCCGCACAGAAGCTCGACCCGAAGGCCCCGAAGACGTTCGCGCCCGACGATCGGCTGAGCGTCATCGACCTGAGGACGAGCCCGCCGAAGGTCGTCGCGACGCATCCGGTCGGCCCCGGCGCGGCGGGGGTCTCGATCAACCGGGCCGGGACGCTGGCACTCGTGGCCAACCGCAACGAGGGTACGGTCTCGGTGTTCACGATCAAGGCGGGCGTCCTCGCGGATGCTGGGCGGGTCAGGCTCGGCGACGAGAAGTCGGGCCCGAGCGCCATTGCCTTCACCCGCGACGGAAAGACTGCCTACGTCACCCGCGACGGGGATTGGCGCATCTCCGTCCTGACGATCGACGGCGACACGGTGGCTTATGCCAAGCGCGACCTGTTCGCGGGCATCCGCCCGTACGGGATCGACATCACGGGCGAGGGTGCCCTCGCGGCGGTCGCCAACATCGGCATGGGGATGGGCGATGCGGACACGGTCAGCCTGATCGACCTCACCGCGAAGCCGCCGCGGGTCGTCGCCACCACCACCGTCGGCCAGACGCCCGAGGGCCTCAAGCTGTCGCCGGACGGGGCGTTCCTCGCGGTCGGCGTCATCAACGGCTCGAACAAGGCCGCCTCCTCGCCCTTCTACAGCGAGCACGGCCTCCTGAAGATCTACCGGATCTCCGGGTTCGACCTCGTGAAGGTCGCCGAGGCCGAGGTCGGGCACTGGTGCCAGGGCATCGTCTGGAGCCGAGACGGGCGCACCCTCCTGACGCAGTGCATGATCGAGCGCGAGATTCTCGCCTTCTCCTTCGACGGGTCGCGGCTGGCGCCCGCCGGCACGATCAGGACCGGCAACGGGCCGGCCGGCATCCGGACGGCCGAGCCGTGACCGGCGCGAGACGCGGCCGGCGGCGCGGCGAGGGCCGCCGACGTGGCGTCCATGAACCGCGCCGTCCACGATGTCCTCGCCGAGGGCGCGCAGGCGCCGACCCCGTGAGCGTCGCGGATCAGGTACGACGACCGAGCGACAGGAGACGAGCATGAGCGATCCGACACGGCGCGCGTGGCTCGGCGGGGCGGCGCTGGCCGGAGCCCTCGCGGCGACCGGCGGCCGCGCCTTCGCCGACGCACCGGAAACGTTCGACCTGGTGATCAAGGGCGGCGAGGTGATCGACCCGAGCCAGTCCCTGCGCGCGAAGCGCGACGTCGGCATCCGGTTCGGGATCGTCGCGGCCCTGGAGCCGGACATTCCGGTGGCGCGCGCCAAGCAGACGATCGACGCCTCCGGCAAGCTGGTGCTGCCCGGCCTCGTCGACCTGCACGCCCACACCTATCCCTACGGCTCGGCGATCGGCATCCCGGCCGACGAGACGGTGCCGTTCTCCGGCGTCACAACGGTGGTCTCGGCCGGCGACGCCGGCGCCAACAACATCGCGGCCCTGCGCCGCCACATCGCGGCCCAGACGCGGACGCGGATGTTCGCCTTCGTGCACATCGCCAACAACGGGCTCTCGGCCTTCCCGGTGGCGGAACTCTACAACATCGACAACGCGCAGGTGGACGCCTGCGCGCTCGCCATCGCCGAGAACCCGGACTTCGTCCTCGGCGCCAAGGTGCGGATGTCGGAGACCGTCATCTTCAAGCACGGCGCCGAGCCGCTCCGCCGCGCGATCCAGGCCTGCGAACGCTCGGGCCGGCCGGCCAAGGTCATGGTCCATATCGGCGGCGTCGAGACCGCCGACCTGATGAGCCGCATCCTCGACCTGCTGCGGCCCGGCGACATCCTCACCCACTGCTATTCGGGTGCGCCGAACACCAGCGGCCAGTTCACCAACATCGTCCAGGACGGGAAGCTCCTGCCGGCGGCGCTCGCGGCCAAGCAGCGCGGCGTGGTGTTCGACATCGGCCATGGCGGCGGCTCCTTCGACTTCACGGTGGCCGAGGCTGCGATCGCGCAAGGCGCCCCTCCGGACACGATCTCGTCCGACCTCCACGTCGTCTCCGGCAACACCCCGGGCATGCCGTTCCTGCCCGTGGTGATGAGCAAGTTCCTGCCGCTGGGCTTCAGCCTGGAACAGGTGATCGCGATGGCGACCCTGGCGCCCGCCAAGGTGATCGACCGGATGCCCAAGCTCGGGACGCTCCAGGTCGGCGCGCCCGGCGACGTCTCGGTGATGGAATGGGTCGCGCGCCCGCTTTCCATGATCGACACCCGCAACAACCGCCGCGACGGGACGGGCTTCCTCGCCCCGGTGCAGACGGTCAACAACGGCGTCCCGTTCGGCCGCCCCTACCAGTCCCCCTTCTCGGTCCGGTGACGCCCGTCGCCGCCCGGTCACGATCGAGGTCGTCATGGTCCTGAAGCGCCTGTTGTCGGCCGTCGCGTTGGCCGGGCTGGTTACGGGCGCGCACGCGCAAGCCGCGGGCGATCCGCTGCCCCGCGCGAGCCCCGCCGAGATGGGGTTCTCGCTCGAGCGGTTCGCCCGCATCGGGCAGGTGATCGCGCGCGACGTGGCCGACGGCAAGCTGCCCGGCGCGGTGCTCGCCGTCGCGCGTGACGGCAAGCTCGTGGCGCTCGAAGCCTACGGGTTCCGCGACAAGGCGGCCGGCGTAGCGATGACCACGGACACGATCTTCTCGATCGCCTCGATGACCAAGCCGATGACCACGGTCGCCGCGCTCACGCTGGCCGAGCAGGGCCGCCTCGTCGTCGACGAGCCGGTGAGCGCCTACCTGCCCGGACGCTTCGCCGAGTCCAAGGTCGCGGTCCTGGACGAGGGCGGTGCGATGCTGCGCACGGTCCCGGCGAGCCGGCCGATCACCGTGCGCGACCTCCTCACCCACACCTCCGGCCTCGTCTATGGCGGGCGCGGCACCACCGCCGTGCACCGGATGTATCCGGCCGGCAGCGCCGCCGCGGCGAAGGCGCTGACCGGCGACCAGTTCCTGGACGGGCTGTCGGATGCGCCGCTGCTCGACCAGCCCGGCGCGACCTGGGATTACGGCTTCGGGCTCGACGTGACCGGTCTGCTGGTCGAGGCGCTCACCTGCCGCAGCCTCGGGGCCTACCTGTCGGAGGCCGTGTTCCAGCCGCTCGGCATGACGGACACCGGCTTCATGGTCCCGCCCGAGAAGGCGGCCCGCTACGCGAGGGCGCTGCCCGACGATCCGGCGACCGGCCGGCCGCAGACGCTGGAGCCCGATTCGACCAAGGCCGCGAACTTCGCGTGCGGCGGCGGCTGCGCGGTCTCGACGGCCTCCGATTACCTGCGCTTCGCCACGATGCTGCTGAACGAGGGCGAATTCTCCGGGCATCGCGTGCTCAGCCCGGCGATGACGCGCTTCATGCTGTCGAACCAGCTCGGGCCGCAGGTGCGGAACCGCGTCGGCAGCGCCGACCCGACGCGGGCCGATTACGGCTTCGGCCTCGGGCTGGCCGTGCGCACGACCCCCGGCGTGGTGCGCCTGCTGGGCTCGGTCGGCGACTTCTCCTGGCCCGGCTCCACCGGCACGAACTGGTGGGTCGACCCGGCGCGACGGCTCGTCGTGGTGTTCATGGCCCACACGCCGGGGCCCGCCCGCTGGCACTACCGCTACCTGATCAACACCCTGGTCTATCAGGCGATCGAACGGTAGCCGGACCGGAGCCCGCGATGAGCGGTCCCGGCCTTCGCGTCCGTGGCCGGGCAGGGATGGGGCCGTTCGGGCAGCGGGACCGCGTCCCCGCAACGGCCGGCATTCCGGGCCGGCCGGCGTCAAGACGGCTTTACAGGTGCGTGATGTGAAGGTTTGATGCGCCGCGCGGATGACGGCCGGAAGGCGGTCGTCCCGACCCGGCCGAAGCACGCCGGCATCCCTAGCAAGACCGTCCCGCCCCCTGCGCGTCGGACCGCCGCCATCGCACCCGACGAGAGAGTATCAGTGGACGCGATCCGGCCCGATCATCCCGCAGCACGGCCGTCCTGTCCGTCGACGCCGCCGATCGCCGAGGGCGTCCCTCGCGATCTGTGTACGGATTGCGGCATCTCGCGCACCGCGGACCCGAAGCGGTGCGGACGGGCCTGCCAGTTCATCAAGCCCGACTATGCCGCGCTGGAGGCGCAGGTCCACGGGCGGGCCCGCGATCCGGAGCGCACCGACGAGATCTTCTTCGGGCCGTTCCGGCGGATGCTCCGCGCGAGCCTGGTCCGGCCGCTCGACGGCGCGCAATGGAGCGGGATCGCGACGCGGCTCGCCGAGCGCCTGCTGGAGACCGGCGCGGTCGACGCCGTCCTCACCATGGCGCCCGATCCCGACGACCGGTGGCGTCCGGTGCCCGTGCTGGTCACGCGAGCCGAGGGGATGGCGGCCTGCCGCGGCATGCGGATGGGCTACGCGCCGCTGCTGGCCCTGCTGGAGCCGGCGCGCGCGCGCGGCTACCGGCGGCTCGCGGTGATCGGCATCCCCTGTCAGGTCTACGCGCTGCGGGCGCTCGAAGCGGAACTCGGCTTCGACAAGCTCTACGTGATCGGCACGCCGTGCTCGGACAACACGACGACGGAGCGGTTCCACGACTTCCTCGCTTTGCTCGCCGACGACCCCGAGACGATCGTCTATCTCGAATTCCGCGCCGACTATCACGTCGAGCTGCGCTTCGCGGACGGGCGCGTGACGGCGATCCCGTTCCTGCAACTGCCGATCTCGCGGCTCCCGCCCGACTTCTTCCCGCTGACTTGCCGCACCTGCGTCGACTACACCAACGTCCTGTCGGACATCACCGTCGGCTACATGGCGGGACAAGGCGAGCAGTGGCTCGTCGTCCGCAATGCGCGGGGCGAGGAACTGCTCGACCTCCTGGGATCGGAGGTGCGAACCGCGGCGCCCGGCAGCGCCGGCAGGCGGCGGGGGCCGGTGAGGGGCTTCCTCGCCAACGTCGCGCGCGCGGCGGGCGGCCTGCCCCTGCGGCGCATGCCCGATTGGGTGCGCCCGATTGTCGGCTGGCTGATGCCGCGGATCGGGCCGCGCGGCCTCGAATTCGCCCGCGCCCGCGTCGAGATGAAGGCGGTCGAGACGGTGCTGCACCTGCGCCGCAACCGGCCGCGGCGGCTGCGCACGATGGTGCCGGCCCATGTCTGGGCGCTCGTCGCGCCCTACGGGCTGATGCCGGCCGAGGATGAGCGGCCGCGACGCGGGACGACGGACGCATGAGCGTGACGGCCCGGTCCTATCCCGCCCCGGCAGCCATCCTGGAACTGCTCAAGCCGGTGACGTGGTTCCCGCCGATGTGGGCCTTCGGCTGCGGCGTCGCCGCCTCGGGGGTGCCGCTCGCAGGCCATTGGGGCATCGCGCTCGCCGGCATCCTGCTCGCCGGCCCGCTGGTCTGCGCCACGAGTCAAGCGGTAAACGACTGGTACGACCGCGAGGTCGACGCCATCAACGAGCCGGACCGGCCGATCCCCTCGGGACGCATCCCCGGAACCTGGGGTTTCTCGATCGCTCTGGTCTGGACGGCCCTGTCGCTCCTGGTGGCGCTGAGCCTCGGGCGCTGGGTCTTCGTCGCGGGCAGCGTCGGCTTGGCGCTGGCCTGGGCCTACAGCGCCCCGCCGCTCCGGCTGAAGCGCAACGGCTGGTGGGGCAACCTCGCCTGCGGCCTCTGCTACGAGGGCCTCGCTTGGGTGACGGGGGCGGCGGTGATGCTCGGCGGCGCCCTGCCGCCGGCGCCGACCCTGATCCTTGCAGCTCTCTACAGCCTCGGCGCCCACGGCATCATGACGCTCAACGACTTCAAGTCGGTGACGGGCGACCGGCTGATGGGCATCCGCTCGCTCCCGGCGATGCTCGGACCCGGGCGCGCGGCCCGCGTCGCCTGCTGGGTCATGGCGCTGCCGCAGGTCGTGGTGATCGGGCTGCTGCTGCGCTGGGGCGCGCCGATCCAGGCAGCAATCGTCGTCCTCCTCCTCGCCGGGCAACTCGTGATGATGCAGCGATTCCTCGCCGCGCCGACCGCGCGGGCGATCTGGTACAGCGGCTTCGGCGTGCCGCTCTTCGTGTTCGGCATGCTGGCGAGCGCGTTTGCCGTCCGCGGGCTGGCCGCATGACCGCCTCCTCGCGTCCGCATGCGCCGGGACGGCCCTGATGGCGGAGGGATACCTGGTCCTGGCGCTGGTGCTCGCCGTGACGCTGAACCACGCCAACCGGTGGCTGCGCGCGATCGGGACCCTCGTCGTGGCGCTCGGTCTGACGATGATCGTGCTCTCGATCGTGCTGGCCGACTTCGACGGCACCTTCGCGGCGATCCCGGACTCGGGGCCGGCCTTCGATCGCTGGAAGCCGCTCGTCCTGAATGCGCAGGCCCTCGTCGCAGGCGTCGCGGTGCCCTTCCTTCTCTGGGCGGCGTGGCGGCAGACGCGGCGCCCGGCGACGGCGCCCCCTCTACGGAATTCGCCCGCGCGCTTCGGGCTCGTCTCGCGCTATGCCCACTGGATCACCGCGACGCTGATGCTGTGCAGCCTCCCGATGGGCCTGTTCCTGTCCGTCCTTCCGGTGGCGTCGCCGGACCGTGCCGACTTCCTCGCCGCGCATCAGACGATGGGCCTGACGCTTCTGATCGTCGTGGCGCTCCGGATCGGCTGGCTGCTGATCAGCCCGGCGCCGGGACTTCCGCCGGATTCGAGCCCCTGGGAAAGACGCCTCGCGCGGGCGACGCACGTGGGCCTCTACGTCCTCATCGTCGCGTTTCCGGCAAGCGGATTCCTGATGACGGCGTATGACGGCGCGGGCGTCCAGTTCTACGGCTGGTCCCTGCCGGCCCTCGTGACACCCGATTCCGGCCGCGCATCGCTCTGGGCGGGCGTGCACGGCTGGGTCCTGCCCGCGTCGTTCTACGCGATCATCGGCGCGCATCTCGGTGCCGTCCTGAAGCATCATGTCGGCGACGGCCGAACCGAGGCCATCAGGCGCATGCTCACGTGACCGCCCGATCGCGAAGGCTCCACGGCTTCGCGCGTTCAGGAACGGGTCGGGGCCTCAGTGGTCGTGGCCGTGCGGGGCATGGTCGTGGCCGTGCCCGTGATCGTCGGCTGCGTGTCCGTGATCGGCATGGCTTTGCTCGGCATGGCCCTGCGCCGCGTGATCGTGATGATCGTGCGCGTGGTCGTGGCCGCAGGTGCTGTGGTCGTGCGCCATGCGCTCGGGGCGGAACGCGCGCGTGACCGGCGTCGCGGTGCAGCCCTGGCCGCGGACGAGTTCGGCGGTGGCGGGCGAGGCCGGAACGTGGAGCACGTCCGCGCCAATCTCGGCCGGGACGTGGTTGCCGCCGAGCTGCCACGCGAGGCGCATCAGCCGGGCCGGGTTCCCGGCGCGCACCGCCAGCAGCGGTTCCGGCGCGGCCCTCACCGCGACGAGGCGTCCGTCGTCGAGGCGCAGCGCGTCGCCGTCCTCGAGGGCTGCGGCCCTGGCCAGCGCGAGGTCGATGTGCAGCCCGCCCGCGCTGTGCAGGTGGGCGTGCCCGGCCTGGCGCCCGGCATGGTCGAGGTCGATCGTGTCGACGACCGCGTCGGGGCGGACCGCCGCCTTGCGGACGATCGTGGTGGCTCTCGGCATGGCATCCTCTTCGGACGGCGCGTATGGACGGTCGTGTCGCAGGATCGACAGGAGCCGCCTTGCGCAGGCTCTTACCTCGCCCGCCGCGTCCTGCCGAGGGCTTTTCGCACGCGGCGGTCGCGTGGCGGCGAAGTGACGGCCAGGCGACCGGCCGGTCATCGGACCCCGCTCGCCGCCGGCCGAAGTCGGGATTTCCGGCGCCCCGTCCAGGCCGTGGCGGAACCTTGGCCGTGGCGAAACCTTGACTGTGGCGAAACCTTGACTGTGGACCGTGCCTTTCCTCTCGCATAAGGCTAAGCTCGGACCGCACCATCGCCACGGCGAAGCGCCGGACCGGATGCACAAGGGAGTCTCGGACCCATGAAGAAGCTCATCGCCACCGTGCTCGCCGGCGCCCTCGCCCTCTCGGTCGGCGCCTGCAACACGCCGGAGGATCGCGCGCTCGGGGGCGCCGGCCTCGGCGCGCTCGCGGGTGCCGCGATCGGTGCCGCCGCCACGGGCCGCGCCGGCGGGGCGCTCGCCGGTGCCGCGATTGGCGGCGCGAGCGGCGCCATCGTCGGCGCCTCCACGGCGCCGCGCTGCCCCTACGGCACCTACCGCGACGCCTACGGCGACATCTACTGCCGCTGAGCGTTTTCAGGCCCGCGCAGGCCGAAGGGTCGGAGCGTGCTCCGGCCCTTCCTCGTTGCGGGCGGACCCTGTATCCCGGCACCCTGTCGCCGGCCCGGACGTCGTCTTCGCCGGCCCGTCGAGGGAACCCCTGCCGGTGATCGTGCCGATGTCCCTGATCCCCAGCCCGGCGGCGCCCCGATGAGTGCGGGGATCTGGGGCAAGCTCGGCGGCGCCGGGATCGGCTGGGGCATCGGCGGGCCCCTCGGCGCCCTCGTCGGCGGCGTCGCGGGCCACTACCTCGTGGACCGCGAGGGCGCGCCGTTCGGCCCGACGCCGCGCGACGTGGTGTTCACCACCGGCCTCGTGGCGCTGGCCGCCAAGATGGCCAAATCCGACGGCGTGGTGACGCCCTCCGAGGTCGAGGCGTTCGGCAAGGTGGTGCGGGTGGGCGAGGCGGAGCGGGCCGGCGTCGAACGCCTGTTCGACCTCGCCAAGGCCACGACCAGCGGCTACGAGGCCTATGCGCGGCAACTCGCCAACGTCTTCCATGACGAGCCGGCCCTGCTCGAGGACGTGCTCGACGGCCTGTTCCACATCGCCGCCGCCGACGGGGCGATCCACGAGGCCGAGGAGGCGTACCTGCGGGCGGTGGCCGGGATCTTCGGCTTCACGGATGGCGCGTTCCGGCGCATCGCCGCCCGGCACGTGCGCCTCGCCGACGATCCCTACCTCGTTCTCGGGCTGGAGCACGGGGCCGACGCCGCGGCGGTGAAGGCCCGCCACCGGCAACTCGTGGCCGAGAACCACCCCGACCGCGCCATCGCCCGTGGCCTGCCGCCGGAAGCGGTGGCGATCGCCACGAAGCGGCTGGCCGCGATCAACGCGGCCCACGACCGGATCGCGGCGGAGCGCGGCGCGCCGTGACGCCGGACAGCCCGCACGCGGCCCGGATCATGCCCTCGCCGAACCACGGCGCGCGCCGCGGCCCGCGGCCGGACATGCTGATCCTGCACTACACCGGCATGGACGGTGCGGATGCCGCGCTGCGGCGCCTCGCCGACCCGCTCGCCGAGGTCTCGGCCCATTACGTCGTGCTGGAGGACGGCGCCGTGGTGCAGATGGTGCCGGAGGGCCGGCGCGCGTGGCATGCCGGGCGCGCGTCCTGGGCCGGGGAACGCGACGTCAATTCGCGCTCGCTCGGCGTCGAGATCGTCCATCCCGGCCATGCCGGCGGCCTGCCGCCCTATCCGGACGCGCAGATCCGCTCCGTGAGCGCGCTGTGCCGCGACATCGTCCGGCGCTGGTCGATCCCCGCGGACCGGGTGCTGGCGCATTCCGACGTCGCGCCCGCGCGCAAGCAGGACCCGGGCGAGACCTTCCCGTGGGCACGGCTGGCGAGCGAGGGCGTCGGCCATCACGTGCCGGAAGCGTCCTTGCGCGACGGACGCTTCTTCGCGGCCGGCGATTCCGGCCGGCCGATCGAGGCGCTCCAGGCGATGCTCGCGCTCTACGGCTACGACCAGCCGGTGACGGGCAGCTTCGACGAGCCCATGCGGGCGGTGGTGACCGCCTTCCAGCGCCACTTCCGGCAGGCCCGCGTCGACGGGATCGCCGACGCCTCGACCATCGCCACGCTGCGCGACCTGATCGCGGCGCGACCGCCTGCGGCGCCATGAAGGTCGGCTTCACCGGCGCTGCGCTGTCGGCTCACGCCCGGCCGCGAATCTCGGCCTCCCGCGTCACGGCCTCATGGACATCGCCGCGGGTGCGCCACAGGCTGTAGAGGATGCCGACCGTCAGCAGCACGACCGTGACCGCGAGCGAGACCCACGGCGGCACGTGGACGAGGCCGAAGGTGTCGGCCACGACGATCTTCGTGCCGATGAAGATCAGGATGAAGGCGAGCGCCGTCTTGAGGTAGGCGAAGCGGTCGACCATCGCCGCGAGCGCGAAATACAGCGCACGAAGACCCAGAATTGCGAAAATGTTGGAGGTGTAGACCACGAAGGTGTCGGTGGTGATCGCGAAGATCGCCGGCACGCTGTCGACGGCGAAGATCACGTCGGCGCCGTTGACCAGCACGAGCGCCAGCGCCAGCGGCGTGAGCCAGAGCGCGGTCCTGCCGGTCGTCGGATCGGTTTTCCGCACCGCGAAACGCTGGCCGTGAAGCTCAGGCGTGATGCGGAGCGTGGCCCGCAGCCAGCGCACGGCGGCATGGTCCTGGATGTCGCCCGCGGCCTCCTCCTTGGAGAACAGCATCTTGAGGCCGGCATAGATCAGGAAGGCGGCAAACAGCGACAGCACCCAGGCCGCCTGATGCACCAGGGCGGCGCCAAGCCCGATCATCAGCCCGCGCAGCAGCACGGCGGCGAGGATGCCCCAGACCAGCACCCGGTGCTGGGCGGCGAGCGGGATGCCCAGCGCCGAGAGGATGACGGCGATGACGAAGACGTTGTCCATCGACAGCGACTTCTCGACCACGAGGCCGGTGACGTATTCCTGCGCAGCCTGGGCTCCGAGATACCACCAGATCCAGCCGCCGAAGGCCAGCCCGAGGCTGAAGTAGAACGCCGTGAGCAGGAGGCTCTCGCGCACGCCGATCTCGTGGTCCTTGTCGCGGTGGAGCAGGCCGAGATCGAAGGCCAGCAGCCCGGCGACCAGGGCATGGAACCCGAGCCACATCCAGATCGGCTTGCCGAGCCATTCGACGGACAGGAGTTCGACCATGGGCGGGACCGTGATGCTTCTCTTGCAAGGAAAGCATCGGCTCCGACATCACGGAAGCATCTTGGAAGAGCATCCCGCCAGAGGGGCCCGCAGCCGATGGGCGGCAGTTAGAGGGACGAACGCGGCGAATCAAGGGCGCGCCCGTGCCGGAGCAGGGCCAAGCGGCGGCCAGGGCTTCGGAAGCCGGATGAGCAAGGGGAGCGAACGGCTGTTAAATCCTCCCGTCATTCCGAGGCTGCGCAACGGAACCCGGAATCCATGGCCGCCGACCGTGCCAAGCCTTATACGGGTTCTTCTTCTGACGGACGCCTCGGAGGCTGGCCCCGGCTCGTCGAACACGGCCGTGGCCGAGGCGGTCCGGGTGAGCGAGCGTACCATCGAGCGCGTGCGGCGGCGCTTCGTCGTGGCCCGAACGCGCTCAGAAGACAGGCGTTTCGCGATAGGTGCCCCAGACCACCTTCAAGGTTTCGATGATGTCGCCCATGGTCGCGCCCGAGCGCACCAGCTCGATCGTGATCGGCATGATGTTCTGCTGAGGGTCCTTTGCGACCTCCACGAGCTGCTTCAGGAGAAGGTCGAACTTGACCGCGTCGCGACCGGCCCGGACGCGCTGCGTGCGGGCGCATTGGCGCTCGGCGGTCGATTGGTCGTAGGGGTGCGTCTCGATCTTGGGATCGGGCGCGCCGTCGACGAGGCGGTTGACCCCGATCACCGGCTTCTCGCCCGATTGCTTGCGCAACGCCGTCTCGTAGGCGAAGTCGGCGATGTTCTTCTGGAACCAGCCCTCCTGGATCAGCTTCAGCGTGCCGCCGCGCTCCTCGACCTCCTTCAGGATCTCGAAGATCCGCGTCTCGTACTCGGTGGTCAGGGATTCCACGAAGTAGGAGCCGCCGAGCGGGTCGATGACTTGCGTGACGTTTGTCTCCTCGGCGATGACCTGCTGCGTGCGCAGCGCCATGCGCATCGCATCCTCGGTGGGGATCGCGAACGCCTCGTCGTAGCCGTTGGTGTGCAGCGACTGGCAGCCGCCGAGCACGGCGGCGAGCGCCTGCATCGAGGTGCGCACCACGTTGACCATGTATTGCGGCTTGGTCAGCGACGCGGCGGCCGTCTGGCAGTGGAAGCGCAGGCGCATCGATTCCGGGTTCTTCGCCCCGAAGCGTTCCTTCATGATCTTGGCATAGCAGCGCCGCAACGCCCGGAACTTGGCGACCTCCTCAAAGAAGTCCGCCTGGCAGACGAAGAAGAACGCCAGCCGCGGCGCGAACTCGTCGACCTTCATGCCGGTCTTGAGCACCTCCTCAACGTAGACGATCAGGTTCGCCAGCGTGAAGGCCGCCTCGTGCAGCGGCGAGGAGCCGGCCTCCGAGATGTGGTAGCCCGAGATGTTGATCGGGTTGTAGCGCTTCATGTTTCTGGCGCAGTAGGTGATGCAGTCCCGCACGATCCGCACCGACGGCTCGACCGGGAACACGTACTCCTTCTGCGCCATGTACTCCTTGAGGATGTCGGCCTGGACCGTGCCAGAGAGCTTGTCGAGATCGTAGCCGCGCTTCTCCGCCAGCACGATGTACATCGCGAGCAGGATCCAGGCCGACGGGTTGATCGTCATCGAGACGGAGATCTTTTCGAGATCGATGTCTTCGAACAGGGCCTCCATGTCGGCCAGCGTATCGATGGCGACGCCCTCGCGCCCGACCTCGCCCTCGCTCATCGGATGATCGGAATCGTAGCCCATCAGCGTCGGCATATCGAAGTCGGTCGAGATGCCGGTCTGACCTTGCGCGATCAGGTACTTGAAGCGCCTGTTGGTGTCCTCGCCGGTGCCGAACCCGGCGATCTGGCGCATCGTCCAGGTCCGCGACCGGTACATCGTCGGATACGGACCGCGGGTGAAGGGGTAGCGGCCCGGCAGGCCGATATCCTCGAGCGGCGTCTGGGCGGCGTCGGCCACGGTGTAGACGCGCTTGACCGGGATGTCGCCGAGGGTGAAGAATTCCGGCTTGCGCTCGGCCTGGCGCTTCAGGAACGCGGCGACCTCGGTGCGCTCCCAGTCCGCCACCTCGGCGCGGATGGCCTCGACGGCCGTGTTGTCGATGATGCTGGTCATGAACGGGCTCCAGATCCGCCTGCTTCAGGTCCGAGGGCTGCGTCGAGCAGCGTGTTGGCGAGGGTGTAGGGGTCGCTGCCGCGCGCGCTCAGGCGCTCCGCCAGCGGGCCGGCGAGCCCGTCGGCCTTGCGGGCGAAGCGCTCCATCAGCAGGTTCTCGGCGGTCTTCTCCAGCCGGAAGCGGGCGATGGCGCGCCGCCGCCGCGCGCCCGCTTCGGTCTCGAACGCGACGTGCCGGTGCCGTGCGATCGCGCCGATCAGGTCCTCGAACCCCTCGCCCTTGTAGGCGCTCAGGCCGATCACCGGGACGCGCCACCCGGCGCGCCCGGCGGTCAGCGCCCCGAGGGTCAGCATCTGCTTGAGGTCGGTCAGCGTGCGGTTGGCATCGCTCCGGTCGCATTTCGAGACCACGTGGATGTCGGCGATCTCGAGGATGCCGGCCTTGATCGCCTGGATCTCGTCGCCGAGCCCCGGGGCCGAGACCACGATCGTGGTGTGGGACGCCTTGGCGATCTCGACCTCGTCCTGCCCGACGCCGACGGTCTCGATGATCACCGTGTCGAAGCCGGCGACGTCGAGGATGTCGACCGCGTCGAGGGCGGCGCGCGCCATGCCGCCCATGCTGCCGCGGGTGGCCATGCTGCGGATGTAGACGCCCGCATCGGTGACGTGCTCGGCCATCCGGATGCGGTCGCCCAGGATCGCGCCGCCGGAATAGGGGCTCGACGGGTCGATGGCCACGACGCCGACCTTCCCGCCGGCCCGGCGCAGGTGGGCCGTGAGCATGGCGACCAGGGTCGACTTGCCGCTGCCCGGCACCCCCGTCAGGCCGACCACGTGGGCCCGCCCCGCCCGGCCGTAGATCTCGGCGAGCGCGGGCCGGGCTTCGGCCGAGCCGGCCTCGGCCCGCGAGATCAGGCGGCCGATCGCCGGGATGGCGCCCGCCGCGATGCGGGGCACGAGATCCAGCGAGGGGACGATGCTCACGCGCCGCCCCCGCCGATCTGGGCGTGCATGTCCCGGAAGACGGCCCGGTCGTCGACGACGCGCCGCGCCTTGAAGTCGGTGCGCGGCAGGCTGTTGGGCGGCAGGATCTCGGCCTGCGCCCGCAGGCCCAGCATCTTCTGCAGCCGGTGGCAGGTCGCGCTGCGGAACTGCTCCAGGGCCTCCGGGCCGCGGGCGAACACCGTCGCGTCGGCCTCGATCCGCAGGAGGAGCTCGTCCATCGCCGCCTGCCGGGTGATGAAGATCCGGTGCTCGCCGCCGTAGCCCGCGGTCTCGTTGAGCGCCGCGTCGATCTCGCTCGGGTAGACGTTCTCGCCGCGGATCGTGAACATGTCGTCGATCCGCCCGAAGATGCCCTGGGGCAGGTGCGGGTAGGTGCGCCCGCACGGCGTCGGCCCCTCGGTCCACAGGGTGAGGTCTCCCGACGCCAGCCGGATCATCGGCTGCGAGGTCCGCTCCAGATGCGTGTAGACCGGCGTGCCGCGCTGCCCGTAGGGCACGCGCCGCATGGTCGCCGGGTCGCAGACCTCGGTGTAGACCACGTCCTGCCAGCACAGCAGCCCGTCCGTCTGCGCGCTGCCGGCGACGTTCATGAAGGGCGACATCTCGGCCATCGAGCCGCAATCGAACACCTTCGCGTCGAAGGCTTCGGCGATGCGGTCGCGCACGCCGGGAATCGAGGCGCCGGGCTCGCCGGAGAAGAACATGGTCTTCAGGCCGAACGCGCGCGGGTCGAGGCCCTCGGCGCGGGCGACCTCGGCGAGGTGCAGGGCGTAGGTCGGCGTGCCGTAGAAGCCCGCGGGCTTCAGGCTGTCGAGCCACTGGGCGCAGCGCGCGGTCATGCCGGGTGCGCCCGCGCCGAACGGGAACGCCTTGGCGCCGAGCCGCTCGGCGCCCGCGAGCGCGCCCCAGCTCCCCATGTACAGGCTGAGGATCGCGGCCACGCAGATCATGTCGCCGGGCCGCAGGCCCATGCCCCACATGATGCGGGCATGCGCGTTGGCGATGGCGTTCCAGTCGGCGCGGCCGATCGCGAAGGCCGTGGGACGGCCGGTGGTGCCGCTGGTGCCGTGGATGTGGAAGATCTCGCGGTCCGGCACGCAGAGATAGTCGCCGAAGGGCGGGGCCGCGGCCTGCGAGGCGCGCAGCTCCGCCTTGGTGATCACCGGGACCTTGTCCTCGAAATCCTCCAGGCTGCGGAGCCGGTCGGGATGGAAACCGGCCTCGTCCCAGCGGCGGCGGTAGAACGGCGCGCTGGCATAGGCGTAGGCGCAGACCTCCCGGAGCCGCGCCAGGATGGCGGCCTCGCGCTCGCCGGCCGGCATGGTCTCGCGCGTGGGGAACCAGTAGCGGCTGTCCTCGGGCGGGACGTAGCCGTCGTCGTAGGCGGGGGGGAAGGTCCAGGATTCCATGGCCATGCGCCCGCCCCCTCTCAGCGCTCGCCGCGGTCGGCCACCAGCCGGCGCAGGGTCTCGACGATCACATCGGGCGGCGTGTCCTGAAGCAGGACCTCGCGCACGCCCATCTCCTTGATCGCGGCGACATCCTCGTCCGGCATGACGCCGCCGGCGATCACGATGAGGTCGTCGGCGCCCTGCTCGGCGAGCAGCCTGAAGATCTTCGGGAACACGGTGAGCTGTACGCCCGACAGCAGGCTGACGCCGAGGACGTCGACGTCCTCCTGGATCGCTGCGGTGACGATCTCCTCCGAACTCCGGTGCAGGCCGGAATAGATCACGTCCATGCCGGCGTCGCGCAGCGTCCGCGCCACGACCTTCACGCCGCGATCGTGGCCGTCGAGGCCGACCTTGGCCAGGAGCACGCGAATCGGTTGGCTCATGCTCACCTCCCGTATTGAATTCCGAATTCCTTCGTGCGTAAAATATCGCCCTGGGGCCGTCAACGACAAACGATGGTGCGGCGCAGCGGCCCCGCGCCGGATCGAGCGCCGCTCCGAAGCCGGGGCCGCTCCGGGCCCGTGGACGGACGGCACGCGACGCCGGAGCCGTCGCACCATCGAGGGGGGATCGGGCAATGGGCTCGGCAGGCCACGACGGGGCGGCGGTCATCGCCCGCTTTCTCGCCAATTACGGCGTCGCTCGGGTCTACGGGCTCTGCGGCGGCCACGTCATGCCGATCTGGATGGCGCTCGACGCCGCGGGCATCCGCATAGTCGACGTGCGCGACGAGCGGGCGGCCGTGCACATGGCCCAGGCCGAGGCCGAGGTGACGAGCGCGCTCGGCGTCGCCCTCGTGACCGCCGGCCCGGGCCTGACCAACGCGATCACCGGCATCGCCAACGCGCACGTGTCCCGCGCGCCGGTCCTCGTCCTGTCGGGCACGCCGCCCCGCGCGCAGGAGAACCGCGGCGCCCTGCAAGACCTCGATCACGTCCGGCTCGTGCGCCCGGTGACGCGCTACGCGCGCACCGTCCGGGAGCCCTGCCTGATCCCGCAGGAGCTCGCCGAGGCGGTGGCCCGCGCCACCGGCGAGGGCGGCGATCCCGGCCCGTCCTATCTCGATTTTCCCACCGACACCCTTCGTGCCCCGGTGCCCGACGCCGTCGCGCTGCCCGAGCTGATGCATCCGCGGCCCCGCGCGCGCATGCTCCCGGACCCGGACCTGGTCGCCCGTGCGGCCGAGCTCGTGCTCTCGGCACGCCGGCCCGTGGTGATCAGCGGGCGCGGCGCCCGCGGTGCGGGTCCCCGGCTCGTCGCGCTGCTCGACCGCCTCGGCTGCCCCTATCTCGACACCGGCGAGAGCCGGGGACTGGTGCCGGACGACCACCCCTGCGTCGCCGCGGCGATGCGCGGCCGGGCGATGGGCGAGGCCGACCTCGTCGTCACGATCGGGCGGCGGCTCGACTTCCAGCTCGCCTACGGCTCGCCGGCGATCTTCGGCGAGGCCCGCTTCCTGCGCATCGCCGGCTCGCCCGCGGAACTGCGCGACAACCGGCCCGGCACGGCGATCCTGGCCGATCCGGCCGAGACGCTCGCGGCGATCCTGGATGCCGTCGGCAACCAGGTGCCGAGCCTCGACGCGGCCTGGGCCGCGGCCCTGCGCGACGGGCACCGGGCGCGGGCCGAGACGCTCCAGGCCGGGCTTCGGGCGGCGCCGGAGGGCGCGGACGGGCGCATGCACCCCAACCGCCTCGTCGCGGCGATTCAGGACGCGGTCGCGGCCATGCCCGAGGCCCGGCCGATCCTGGTGACGGACGGCGGCGACTTCCTGAGCTTTGCCCGCGTCGGGCTGTCGGCCGAGACCATGCTCGATCCGGGGCCGTTCGGCTGCATCGGGATCGGCGTCCCCTACGGCATCGCGGCGGCGCTCGCGGCGCCCGACCGCACGGTCGTGGTCGCCACCGGCGACGGTGCCTTCGGCTTCAACGCCATCGAAATCGACACCGCCGTGCGGCACGCCGCGCCCGTGCTGATCGTCGTGGCCAACAACGGCGCCTGGCAGATCGAGGTCCACGACCAGACGGTCACGCACGGGCGGGTGGTCGGCACGCGCTTGCAGGATGCCGACCATGCCGCGATGGCCCGCGCCTTCGGGATGTATGCGGAACGGGTGCACGGGGCCGAAGATCTGCCGGCCGCGCTCGCGCGCGCGCTGGCCCGCCGGCCGGCCCTGCTCGACGTGCCGGTGACGGCGGATGCGGTCTCCTCCGATGCCAGGACCGGCCTGGCTCGGGTGCCGGACTTGCAGCCGCTCGACGCCTGGGACAGCGCCGAGCGGGCTTGGCGCGGGCGGTGAGGCTGGGGCGACGGCCCCGCTTCGCCGCTACCGGTTCACGAGGCGCGCGGGGTTCAGGAAGACCAGCACGGACCCGACGACGAGCGCGGCGCTCAGCACCAGCACGCCGTTGCCGGTGCTGCCGGTCGCGTCCTTCACCCAGCCGAGCAGATAGGGGCTGACGAACCCCGCGACGCTGCCGATGGAGTTGGCCAGCGCGAGGCCCATCGCCGCCGCGGCGCCCGTGAGGACGGAGGGCGCCAGCGTGTAGAATTGCGGCACGCAGGTCAGCGTCCCGGCGGCCGCCACGGTCAGCGCCGCGAGCGCCAGCACGGTGTTCTGCGCGACGAGGACGCTGGCCGCGAGGCCGATCGCTCCGACGATGGCCGGGCCCGCGAGGTGCCAGCGCCGCTCCTGCCGCCGGTCCGAGCTGCGGCCGACGAGGTACATCCCGATCAACGCCCCCGTATAGGGGATCGCGGTGAGCAGGCCGACATGCAGCGGGTCCTTGACGCCGCTGTCCCTGATGATGGTCGGCAGCCAGAAGCTGATCCCGTAGAGGCCCATCGTGAAGAAGAAGTAGGTCCCGCTCAGGAGCCAGACCCGCCCGCTCGTCAGTCCCTCCCGAGCCGAGCGCAACGGCTTCGTGCGCGCCTCCGCGGCGATGTCGGCGGCGATCCGCTCCTTCTCCGATGGGCTCAGCCACTTCGCCGAGGCGACGTCGTTGTCGAGGAAGAAGAAGCAGACGATGCCGAGGATTGTGGCGAACAGGCCCTCGATCAGGAACATCCACTGCCAGCCCTGCAAGCCGTTGGCGCCGTGGAAGCTCGTCATGATCCAGCCCGAGACCGGGCCGCCGACGATGCCCGAGAGCGGGATGCCGGCCAGGAACATCGCCGACGCCTTGCCGCGATGCGAGGAGGGAAACCAGATCGTCAGGTAGTAGATGATCGCCGGAATGAACCCGGCCTCCGCGACGCCGAGGAGGAAGCGCAGCACGTAGAAGCTCATCGGCGTCGTGACGAACATCATCGCCGCCGAAACGAGGCCCCAGGTGACCATGATCCGGCCGATCCAGATGCGGGGGCCCGTGCGGACCATGATGACGTTGCTCGGGATCTCGAACAGCGCGTAGCCGATGAAGAAGACCCCGGCACCGAAACCGTAGACGGTCTCGCTGAACTTGAGGTCGCTGAGCATCTGCAACTTGGCGAAGCCGACGTTCACCCGGTCGAGATAGGATGCGACGTAGCAGATCAGCAGGAACGGGATCAGACGCGCCAACAGCCGCGCGTACAGCGCGCCGTCCGAAGCAAGCCCGTCGGTCGACTTCAACGCGAGACCGCTTGTCATGCCATCCTCCCTGAGAGGTCTATGTATTTGCGCTTAAGCGCTTTTTGTCCGTGATGACGATCGACTTGAAAACCGATTCGATGCCGACGATCCGCTGATCCATCGACGGCCGAGACCCCACGCCTCCGGAGCCGACGAGGCTCCGTTTCGTGACGTCGATCCGCCCGCATCGACGCTACGCGCTTGTTCGGCCCGGGGGAGCAGGAGGCTCGCGGCACGGTCCGGCCGGGACGACCGGTTGCGGTGCTCCTCAAGCAACGACACGGCGGATCGGGCCTCCGGCGGCGGCGCCGCGCGTCATGGCGTCCGCCGTTACGGAATTCCGTACTCCGAACTCAGACTGCGAAATGCTTGAACTCGTGTCAAGCGACAATCATAATGGCTGAATGCGCGCGGCCACCGGGGACATGGGATTGCAGACGCTCGAACACGCGGCGAGCTTGATGGATCAGGTCTATTGCGTGATCCTCGACGCGCTGTGCGACGGGACCTTCAAGCCGGGCGAACGGCTCACCCAGGACGATATCGCGACCCGCCTCAACGTCTCCCGCCAGCCCGTGACCCACGCGCTCGCCGTGCTCAAGGCACAGGGCTTCCTCGTCCAATCCGGACGCCGCGGCCTCATGGTCACGTCCGTCGCGCCGGACTTCTTCCAGGCGATCTACCAGTTCCGATCCGCCGTGGAGCCGCTCGCCGTCGACCTGGCCACGCGGCGGCTGACGAAGAACGCCGTCCTGCGCGGCCGCTCACTGGTCGAGCACGGGCGCAATCTCGTGGTCGCGGGCGACGCGCGCGCGACGCTCCAGGCCGACATGGATTTCCACGCCTTCATCTACGAATTGTCGGGAAACCCGATCATCGGCGAGACCATGCACCTGCACTGGCTGCACCTGCGCCGCGCGATGGGCCACGTGCTGCGCTATCCCGGGATGTCGATCAGCGTGTGGCAGGAGCACAGCCGCATCCTCGAGCGCATGGTCTTCGGCGATGCCGCCAGCGCCGCCGACCTGATGCGCCGCCATGTCGTCGAGGCCTACGAACGCGTCAAGATCGATGCCGGAGCCGTGCCCGATCCCGGTGGACCGGGTCACGATTCGAAATCCCTGTTCTGACGCGCACGCTCGTGACGAACCCCGGCGGGCATGGGGCCGACGATCGCCGCGGCGCCCGTCGCGAGGCCGGCGGCGCGCCGTTCGGCGCCCGGGCCGACAGGATGGCAGTGTCCTGGCCCGGCCCTTGCGGACCGGGTTCGCGAACATACGCCCGAGGCCACAGCACCAGGTTCTGATCGACGATGCCGCAGCCACACTCCGAGGCGACCCGGTTCCACATGGTTGCCGGAGCCCCGCCGCCCGTCGCCCCGTTCAGCCACGCGGTGGAGAGCGGAGGCTTCGTGTTCGTCACGGGGCAGATGCCCGACACGCCGGAGCGTCCCGGCATCCTCCCCGAGGGCATCGCCGCCCAGACGCGCAACGTGATGGCCAACCTCGCCGCGGTGCTGGCGGGGCTCGGCCTCGGCCTCGCGCACGTCGTCTCGGTGCGCGCCTACCTCACGCACTTCGGCGAGGACTACGCGGCCTTCAACGAAGCCTACCGGGCCCATTTCCCGCCGGACCGCCTGCCCGCGCGGACCTGCGTCGGCGTCACCGGCCTCGCCTACGACGCCAGGGTCGAGATCGACCTCGTCGCCCGCCGCCCGCCCGGCGCCTGAACCGCCCGCGACCTCGAAACCTCGATCGTCGTCAACTCTGGAGAACCGTATCATGCCTTCGCCAACCGCCGGGACGCCGCACCCCCCCGCCTTCGGCCCGCTGCCGGTCCGCCGCGCCGTGCTGCTCTGCGGCCTGACGCTCGCCTTCGCGCTCGGCGCGCTCCCGGATGCCCGCGCCGCGAGCCTCGACGAGATCAAGGCGCGCGGGAGCATGACCGTGGCCACCGAGGACAGCTACAAGCCGTTCGAGTACGTCGAGAACGGCATGCCGATGGGCCTCGACCACGCGCTGCTCGCCATCCTGCGCAAGGATGCGCCCTTCAAGATCGAGCAGCAGATCATCCCGTGGTCGGGGCTGCTCGCCGGCGTGGCCGCGGGCAAGTACGACGTGGCTCTCACCGCCGCGGTCATCACCCCCGACCGGACCAAGAGCCTCGACTTTACGATGCCGATCGCCGAGTCGACGCAGTACTACGCCGTGCGCGCCGACGAGGCGCGCATCAAGACGGTCACCGACCTCGCCGGCAAGACGGCGGGCGTGCAGGCCGGGGGCGCCTCCTTCACGGCGCTCGCCGACCTCACCAGGACGCTGGAGGCGGCCGGGCTCAAGCTCGGACCCGTGGTCCAGTACACGTCCTACCCGGAGGCCTATCAGGATCTGGCCAACGGCCGGCTCGACTACGTCGTCAACGCCGCCGTCAACCTCGCCAGCCTGGTGCGCGAGCAGCCCAAGCGCTTCAGGATGGGCGAGGCGGTGGGGGTGCCGGCCTACGCGGCCTGGGCGGTGGCCAAAGGCAACACCGCGCTGCTGGACTATCTCGACGCGTTCATGGTCAGGGTGAGGGCCGACGGCACCCTCTACGCCCTCCAGGAGAAATGGCTCGGCACGACCTTCAAGGCGATGCCCGACCAGCCGACGCGGTGAACGTTACGGATCTCGTGAGCGGCGGCGACCTCCCGAGCCTGCTCGCCGGCGCGCTGACGACGGTCGGCCTGTCGCTCGCGGGCATCGGGCTGGGCCTGCCGCTGGGCCTTGGCCTCGCGCTTGTACGCTCCGTGCGGCCGCCGGTGCTCGATGCCCTGATCGCCGTCGGCGTCAGCCTCGTGCGGTCCGCGCCGATCGTCACGCTGGCGCTGTTCGTGTTCTTCGTGCTGCCCGGCGCCGGACTGGAACTGGCGCCGGTCCCGGCCGCAATCCTGACGCTGACCCTGAACACCGCCGCCTTCAACTGCGAGATCTTCCGCGCCGGGCTCGCCGCATTCCCGCGCGACCAGCTCGAAGCGGCGAGCGCCTACGGCATGCGGCCGGCGACGCGGTTCCGGCGGATCGTGCTGCCCCAGCTCTGGCGTGCGAGCCTCGGGCCGCTCGTGAGCGAGATGACGATCCTGCTCAAGGGCACGCCGGCGGTCGCCGTGCTCGGCATCGTCGAGATCACCCGCGCGGCCAGCCGCATCGGCGCGCAGACCTACGAGCCGCTGCCGCCCTTCCTCGCGGCGACCGTCCTCTATACGGCCCTGATCGCCGTGCTCGTGCGCGGCCAGCGTTTCGCCGAGCGGACGATGGCCCGGCGCTACGGATATGCCGCGCCGTGAGCGGGATCGCGATGGTTTGGCCATGAGCGGCATCGCGACGGTGTGGAGCTACCGCGACGCCTTCCTCGCCGGTCTCGGCAACACCACGGCCCTCGTGCTCCTGGCGCTGTCGCTGAGCCTTCCCCTAGCCGGGCTGACCGCGCTCGTGCTCGTCGAGGCCGCGGCGCCCGTGCGCCGCCTCGGCCGCGAGGCGGTCGACCTGTTCCGCTGCGTGCCGTTCCTGCTCCTCGCCTACGTCATCTACTACGGGTTGCCAGAACTCGGCCTGCGGCTCGGGGCGTGGTGGGCCGGGCTGCTCGCGCTGGTCCTGTACAACGGCGCCTATTTCGCCGAGATCCTGCGGACGGCCGCACTCGCGGTTCCCCGCGACGCGCTGGAGGCGGGCCGCGCCTTCGGCTTCTCGCGGGCCCAGCTCTACGGGCGCATCGTGCTCCCCCTCATCGTCCTGGACGCCGGCCCCGTGATCGGCAATCAGGTCGTGGTGATGATCAAGGATACCGCGCTCCTGATGATCATCACCGTGCAGGAGTTGTCCTTCGTCGCGAATTTCGTCAACGCGAGCGCCTTCGCGCCGCTGGCGCCGTTCGCGACGGCCCTCGTCCTGTACTGGCTGCTGTGCCTCGTGGTGGAGGCGGGAATACGTGGCCTCGCGCGGGAGCGGAGACGCCGGTATGGTTGAGCCGGCCCTGCGCGCCGCGGCGGCCCCCGCCGTCTCGGCCCGGCGCATCTGCAAGCAGTTCGACGGCGTCGAGGTCCTGCGCGACGTCGACCTCGACGTGGCGACGGGCGAGACGGTGTGCATCGTCGGCCCGAGCGGCTCGGGCAAGTCGACCCTGCTGCGCTGCCTCAACTGGCTGGAGGCGCCGAGTTCCGGCACCGTGCATCTCGGCGGCCGGCCGATCGGCGTGCTGCCGGGACGCGACGGGCGCCCGCGTCCGATGACCGCCCGGGAGCTCGCGGCGGCCCGGACCCGCGTCAGCATGGTGTTCCAGCATTTCGCCCTCTGGCCGCACCTGAGCGTGCTCGGCAACGTCGTGGAGGCGCCGATCCAGGTGCTCAGGCAGCCGCGCTCGGAGGCCCTGGCCGAAGGGCGCCGCCTGCTGGAGCGCGTCGGCCTCGGCGGGCGCGCGGACGCGTTCCCGCATGCCCTGTCCGGCGGGCAGAAGCAGCGCGTCGCCATCAGCCGGGCGCTCGCCATGCGCCCCGACGTCCTGCTGTTCGACGAGCCGACCTCGGCCCTCGATCCCGAGATGGTGGGCGAGGTCCTCGCCGTGATGCGCGATCTCGCCGGCGCCGGCCAGACCATGGTCGTCGTCACCCACGAGATGGCTTTCGCCCGCGAGGTGGCGGACCGGATCGTGTTCCTCGACGGCGGTCGCGTGATCGAGACGGCGACGCCCGACGACTTCTTCACCCGGCCGCGCTCCGAGCGCGCGCAACGCTTCCTGGCCCGCTATGTCCGCTGATCCCCATTCCGATGACAGGACCTCGGCGAATGCCGAGGCGCTGCGGCGCATCCTCGCGACCGAGCCGGTGCTCGCTGGGATCGCCACCGCCGGCGAGGCGATGGGCCTCGCTGAGGGCGAACTGGGCCATGCCGGAGCGCCCTTCTCCGGGCCGGACGAAATCCCGCACCTCGTGCTGAACGCGCTCGCCGGGGCAGCCGTCCACGAGGGCTGGGCCGGAACGGTGGCGGAGGCCCGTGCGCAGATCCGCGACGGACGGATTCGCCTGCGCTGCAACCACGATCTCGGCACGGTCTCGCCGATGGCGGGCGTCGTCCGGCCGTCGCAGCGGGTGATGCGCGTCGAGAACCGGGCCGGGCCGGGCGTGACCTTCGCCACCCTCGCCGAATCCGGGCGCCGGGCGCTGCGCTTCGGCGTCTACGACGCGGCCGCCGCCGAGGGCCTCGCGCAGATCGACGATGTCGTCGCGCCGGCCCTCGAACGCGCCCTCCCCGGCGCGGGGCTGGCGGTGCTGCCCCTCGTGGCGGACGGCGTCGCCCAGGGCGACGACGTGCATCAGCGCAACGTCGGCGGCATGGCGGCCTTCATCCGCGCCCTGCCCGATCTCGACCCAGCGGTGCGGAGCTGGCTTTTCTCCAACCCGCAGCACTTTCTCAACTACGCCATGGCGGCGGCCAAGCTCTGCCTCGACCAGGCCGAAGGCGTGGCCGGATCGAGCCTCGTCACCGCCCTGACCCGCAACGGCGCGACCTGCGCCATCCGCGTCGCCGGAACCGGCCGGCGCTGGTTCTCCGCGCCCGCCACCGTCCCCGTCGGGGGGTTCTTCCCGCCCTACGCGCTGGCCGACGCGCAAGGTGACCTCGGCGACAGCGCCATCGTCGAGGCTTACGGCCTTGGCGGTGCCATCGCCCATGCCGCCCCGGAGATCGCCCAGACCATGGGACGCGACTGGTCTGAAGCCGCGGAGGATGGACGGACGATGCGCGCCCTCTACATCGGACGCCATCCCCTGATCGCCCCCGCGCTCTGCGGGATCGAGGGGGTGGGCGCGGGCCTCGATGCGGCGCGGGTTGTCGCAGGGGGGCGTCCCTTGCGCATCCACACCGGCATCGGCCATCGCGATGGGGCGAGTGGCTGGATCGGAGTGGGCGTCGCGCGCGCACCGCTCGCCTGCTTCGCGCAGGCGCTGAGCGCCCTGGGAGAGACCGTATGAGCGGCGCCGACACGGACCCCCTGCGCCTCGTCGTGGTCGGCGGCGGCTTCACCGGCGCGGTGCTCGCGATCCATGCCATCCGCGCCGCCACCCGCGCCCTCGACATCGTCGTCCTGGAGCCGCGGGCCGAGCTCGGCCTCGGCATCGCCTTCGGCACGACCGACCCGAGCCATCGCATGAACGTGCCGAGCGACCGCATGGACATCGCCAAGGCCGAGCCGGGGGCGGCCACCGCGTGGTTCCGCGGGCAGGGCATCCTGCCGGACCCTGCGAGCGAGGACGGCACCGGCCGCGCCTACGTCCCGCGGCTTGCCTACGGCGCCTATATCCGCGACGTTCTCGCCGAAACCCTCGCGGCCGCGAAGGGCGGCGTGCGGCTGCGCCACCTGCGCACGACCGCCACCGCCGTGCGGCCCGCGGGCGACCTCTGGCACGTGGCCTGCGACACGGGAGACGTGATCGAGGCCGACCGCGTCGCCCTCTGCTTCGGACATGCCGCGCCGGCGCTGCCCTGTCCGCTCGGCCCCGGCGTGACGGCCTCCCGCGGGTTCGTGCCGGACCCCTGGGCCCCGCGGGCGCTCGCGGCGATCGAACCGGACGCGGCCGTCCTCGTCGTGGGCACCGGGCTCACCATGGCCGACGTCGTGACGAGCCTCATCGCGGCCGGGCACCGGGGACCGATCACCGCGGTGTCGCGGCGGGCGCTCCTGCCCAAGGCGCACGGCCTCTTCCTGAAGACCCTCGACGTGGTCGGCGGCACGCCGCCGAGGACGGCGCTCGGACTGTTGCGGCTCGTGCGACGGCAGGTCCGCGCCATCGATCCGGCGCTCGGGTGGCATCCGGTGATCGATTCGCTGCGCGCGGTGCTGCCCGATGTCTGGAACGGGCTGCCGGCCGCGGAACGCGTCCGCATCGTGCGCCGCCTGTTGCCGTTCTGGGAGGTGCACCGCTTCCGCATCGCCCCGCAGGTCGCGGCGACGCTCGCGCGGGCGCGGGCGGCGGGGCAACTCTCGATCGCGCGGGCGGCGGTGACCGGCTTGGCGCGGGACGAGGACGGGCGGCTTCGGGCGACGCTCCAGCCGCCGGGCGGCGCCGCGGAGCAGCGCCGCTTCGATGCCGTCGTGCTCTGCACCGGCCCGGAGCGCGACGTCTCGGCAAACCCCCTCGTCTCCGCCCTCCTCGTTGCCGGGACGGCGCGGCTCGACGAGGCCAAGCTCGGCCTCGCCGTCGATCGTGCGAGCCGTGTCGTCGGTCCGGCGGGAGAGGTTCGGCCGGGCCTTGCCGCGTTCGGACCGATGACGCGGGGCAGCTTCGGCGAGATGACCGGAGCTCCGGACATCGCCCTTCACATCGAGGCCGTCGTCGCGGGCTTCCTCGACGGCCGATCCGAGGGGTTGCCGCCGTGACGCAGGACGCGAAGATCCACCACCACGTGCCCGATGCGGCGCCGCCGCCGCCGTCCTCGCGCTGGTCCCACGCGGTCGAGGCGGCAGGCTGGCTCTACGTGACCGGGCAGCTCCCGACGGACCCCGACCGGCCGGAGGCGGCGCTGCCGCCCGGCATCGCCGAGCAGGCCGAGCTGTGCTTTGCCAACCTAGCCCGCATCCTCGCGCATGCGGGCTACGGCTTCGGCGACACCGTCTTCGTCCGCATCTATCTGAAAGAGTTCGCGCGCGACTTCAGGGCCTTCAACGCCGTCTACGCTCGGTATTTCCCCGATGACGGGCCCCTCCCGAGCCGGACGACCGTCGGCGTGGCCGCGCTCGGCCGGGATGCCCTGGCCGAGGTCGACCTCGTGTGTTTCCGCCAAAGCGGTGGATGACGCGCGCATCACGATGAGCGCGCGACGAGAAATCCTGTCGGATGGTGATCCAGACGGGTCCGTGTCTCGCCACGGTCTGATACCGGTCGGCGATGATCCCGACCGATGGTCGGAATCATCGCATGTTGGCTGTCGTGACCAAGCTCGCCAGTATGAAGCCGAGCAAGCAGGTCAGCACATGGCGCTTGATGCCCTTCGTCTTCTTGTTGCCGTCGTAGCCGCGCGATCCCGCCTGCGGCCCCGACGTGACGCTTTGCGAGTCCAGGATCGCCGTCGATCGCTCGGGCTGGCGGCGGCCCTGCTCACGGCGCACCGCCCGCGTCAGCAGGCCCGCGATCTCCGACCAGATCCCGTCCGCCCGGAAGCGGTCGTGCCACATCCGCACCGTCTCCCACGCTCCGAAGTCCTAGGGCAGGTCGCGCCACGGGCACCCGGTCTTGTCAAGGTACGGACAAGCATCCACCATCGCCCGCAGATCCACCTTCAGCGGATCGTAGCCCGACAGCAGCGGCGCGATCGTCGCCCACGCCGCGTCCGTCAGATCGCTCGGGTAGCGCCGACCATCGGCCTTGTAATATCAACGGCGGCTGGGTGTGACTCGTTTTTGAATGACGGGTGGGGTTTGGGATGATTCAGTGTTTTCCGCTGGCTGGCGGGAACGAGCCGATGACCCTTGCGATCACACGACTGGATCTGACCGCTGATGATCTGCGGCGCGCGGCTCGGTCGAGCCGCGATGTGGCTCAATCCCACCGCTGTCTGGCGATCGCGTCCGTCCTGGGTGGCCAGTCGCGCACGGCAGCGGCAGCGAGCGCCGGGATGTAGCGGCAGACGTTGCGGGACTGGGTCCACCGGTACAATGCCGATGGGATCGCGGGCCTCCTGGATCGGCCCCGCCCTTTGCGCTCCGGCCTGCTGAACGCCGAGCAGCGCGCTGCATTCGACGCGATCGTGGAGGCGGGGCCGGACGTGGCGGTGGACGGGGTGGTGCGCTGGCGCCGCGTCGATCTCAAGCGGGTGGTGGAGGCTCGCTTCGGCGTGGTCATGGCCGAGCGTACGATCGGGGATCTGTTGCGGGCCCGCGGCTTCCGCCACCTCTCGGTGCGGCCGCGTCACCCGAACTG
>NZ_CAXTHR010000012.1:0-49861 GCF_964244095.1 uncultured Methylobacterium sp.
ACGAGGCTCGAGAAGCTCGCGAGCTGGATCGCGATCGAGGCGAGGTTGGCGAAGCCGCAGAGCGCGAAGCACACGATCGCGGTGGTGCGCGGATCGAGGGCGCTCCCCTTCAGCACCGGCGAGAGGTTGGCGTAGGCGAAGAACTCGTTGAACGCGAGCTTCTGGCCGATCGCGCCGCCGACCAGCGTCGCGTGCTCCCACGGCACGCCGAGCAGCCACGCCAGCGGCGCCAGCGCGACGCCCAGGATGCCCTGGATCGAGGCGGCGGGATATCCGACGAGGCCGCCGGCAGAGCCGACGAGGCCGTCGGCGAGCGCGATCAGCCCGACGAAGGCGATCAGCATCGCGCCGACCGCGACGGCGACCGCGAGCCCCTTCTGGGTGCCGTCGGCCGCCGCCTCGATGAGATTGGCCGCCCGCGTCTCGCCGAACGCGACGCGGGTGGTCGCGACCCGGGTCGGCTCGGTCGAGGGAACGAGGAGCTTGGCGTAGAGCAGGCCGCCGGGAATCGCCATCAGCGAGGCCGCGAGCAGGTAGGTCATCGGCACGCCCAGAGCCGCGTAGCCGGCCAGGATCGAGCCGGCGGTCGAGGCCGCCCCGCTCGTCATCACCGCGAAGAGTTCGGCCCCGGTGAGCAGCGCGAGGAACGGGCGCAGCGCCACCGCGATCTCACTCTGGCCGATCGCGATGGTGATCACCGCCGAGAACGATTCGATCGGGCTGGTGCCGAGGACCCGGCGCAGGCCGCCGCCGAGGAGGCGGGCGGCCGCCTGCATGATCCCGAGATGGTAGAGCACGCCGATCAGCGCCGAGACGTAGAGGATCTGCGGCAGCACGCGCAGCGCGAGGATGAAGCCGCTGCCGCCGAACAGCTCGAACATCCGCGGCTCGACGAGGCCGCCGAACAGGAAGGCGGTGCCGCGGTCGCCGTAGGCGAGCACCGTCCGGACCAGCTCCGCCGCCGCCGCGAGCCCCGCCTGGCCGCCCGGGACGAACAGGACCAGCGCGCCCAGGCTCACTTGGAGCGCGAGCGCCGCGAGCACGACCCGCGGCCGGATCGCCCGCCGGTTGCTCGACAGGAGGACGGCGAGGCCGACGAGCAGCAGGATGCTGAAGCCGGCATGCAGGAGACGGTCTGGCATCGCTGTCGGGGCCTCGGCCGGCAGGAGCGCCCTGCCCGGGAAGGCCCCGCCATGGAAGCTTCGGGCCAAGCCTAAACCGTCGTCACGCCGCCGCAGAGCTTTTTCCCGGCACGGACGCCGGGAAGCCCGCATCCGTGCGGGGCTGCGGCTGGTACACGCCGTCCGCCGAACCATATCCCGTGGCCGGCACGGGGACGGGGCGTGCCGGGACGAACCGGAATCTCCCCTGCAGGGCGCGAACCACGACATCATGGCCAGCCTGCGCGCGTATCTCGCGTCCTACATGGTGAGGCGCAACGTCCGGAACCGGCTCGGCACCATGGGCGACGTCGCGCAGATCCGCGCCGTGTTCGGGGGACGCAGCTTCCCCGATCCGGCCGGCGCCGCCTACGAACCGGGCACGGTCGGCGGCGTGCCCGGCGAGTGGGTGCGGCCGCGGCGGGCCGCGGGCCCGGAATGCCGCCTGCTCTACCTGCACGGCGGCGGCTTCGTCGCCTGCTCGCCCACGACCCACCGCCCGGTGACGGGGGCGCTGGCCGAGCGCGGCTTCACGGTGTTCGCGCCCGATTACCGCCTCGCGCCCGAGCACCCGTTCCCGGCGGCCGTCGAGGATGCCTGCGCGGCCTGGAGCGCCTTCGCCGCGGAAGGACCGGGCTGCATCGCCGGCGACTCGGCCGGCGGCAACCTCGCGCTGGTCGCGATGCTGGCGGCCCGCGACCGCGGCGTGTCGATGCCGATGGCGGCGGCCCTGTTCTCGCCGGTCACCGATTTCCTCGCCGCCGACGGATCGCGGGTCACGAATGCCGGGCGCGACGCGATGTTCGATCCGCGGGCGCTGGTCAAGCTCGGGCCGATGTACCTGTCGGGCGCGGACGCGGCCGACCCACGGGTCTCGCCGCTGAACGCCGACCTCGCCGGCCTGCCGCCGCTGCTGTTCCACGTCGGCGAGCGCGAGATCCTGCGCGACGATGCGGTGCGCATGGCGGAGAAGGCGCGCGCGGCCGGCGTCACCGTGTCCCTGGAGGTGTTCCCGGTCGTCACCCATGTCTGGCAGTTCGCCCACAGCATGCTGCCGGAAGCCCGGCGCTCGCTCGACGGGGCGGCGGTATTCCTGAAGGCCCATTGCCTGAAAGCCCATGCCTGAAGGCCCATGCCGGCCGGTGAGTTCGCGCGGCGCGACGGAACGCGGCACGCCGGTCGGCCGTTGAGGGATCAAGCTGCGCCGTGTCGCGGCGCCGACCGCGAGGATGGACCCATGAGCCTGATCGGACGCATCGTCACCAAGCTCCTCGGCAACGAGGACCGCCCCGTCGCCCGGGACGACCGCAACGCGAGCTCCGCCTCGCCGCTCGGCCGGCTCGTCACCAAGATTTTGGGCAAGTAATCTTGAGCAAGTAATCTTGGGCAAGTAGCGAACGCGACGCCGGATCGCGGCTCGGCAGCCCGATCGGGCGCCGAACCCGTCGGCTCGCCGAAATCGCGGATCGTCGGGGGCACAAACAGCCTCTCGCGCGTTCCTCAGCCCGATCGCCCAATCCGGGTCGCGCCGCGCCGGCGCGCCCGTCCAGCATACGAGTAGGAGAAGACCATGGTTGATACGGATCGCATCGTCGGGACCGCCAAGGAAGTCGGCGGCAAGGTGCAAGGTGCGGCGGGCGACTTCGTCGACTCCAAGCGCGATTCGGTCGAGGGCCGGTTCCGCGAGGCCCAGGGCAAGGCCCAGGACGTCTACGGACAGGCCAAGGACACCCTGCGCGACGTGGCCGACAACGTCACCGACTATGCCGGCGACGCCTACGACCGGCGCGGCGAGCACCTGCGCGCGGGTCGGGAGGCCGTGAGTTCCCGCGTCGAGGAGAACCCGCTGATCGCCCTGATGATCGCCGGCGCCGTCGGCTACGGCCTCGCCCTGCTCCTCCACGGCCGCCGCTGAACGGTTCGGGCGTCCTCGCGGGCGCCCTGGGCAACGATACGGACGCCCTGTCGACCCGGTCGGCGGGGCGTTTCGCGTTTCCGGGATCGCGGCATCCGGTTCGATGGTCCGGCCTCGGCCCGCCGGTCCGGGGAAGCGCCGCTACTGCGCGGTCCAGCCGCCATCCATCGAGATGTTGGTTCCGGTGATCTGGCTCGCGGCGTCCGAGCACAGGAACAGGGCGAGCGCGGCGACCTGATCGACGGTGACGAATGCCTTCGTGGGCTGCGCCTTCAGCAGCACGTCGTCGATCACCTGCTGCTTGGTCAGGCCGCGCGCCTTCATCGTGTCGGGGATCTGCGCCTCGACGAGCGAGGTCCAGACGTAGCCCGGCGAGATGCAGTTGACGGTGATCCCGTGGGTCGCGAGTTCGAGCGCCGCCGTCTTCGTCAGCCCGACGATGCCGTGCTTGGCCGCGACGTAGGCCGACTTGTACGGCGAGGCGACGAGCGAGTGCGCCGAGGCGGTGCTGATGATCCGCCCCCAGCCGCGCGCCTTCATCCCCGGGATCGCCGCCTGCATCGCGTAGAAGGCCGAGGACAGGTTGATCGCGAGGACCCGCTCCCATGTCTCGCCCGGAAAGTCCTCGATCGCCGACACGAACTGGATGCCGGCGTTGTTGACCAGCACGTCGACCGTGCCGAACCGCTCCTCGGCGTCGCGCACCATGTCGGCGATCTCGCCGGGCCTGGTCATGTCGGCTGCCGCGTAATGCGCCTTGACGCCGAACGCGGATTCGATGCCGGCGCGGGCCGCCTCGATCGCCGCCGCCTCGCCGAAGCCGTTGAGCACCACGTTCGCGCCTTCCCGCGCCAAGGCGCGGGCGACGCAGAGCCCGATGCCGCTGGTCGAGCCGGTGACGATGGCGGTCTTGGATGTCAGGGTCATGCGCGGCTCCGTGGCGGCAGGTGTTAGGCGGCAGGTGTCCCGAAAACCTGCCCGATGCACCGCCGGATGTCGACGCGTCCGCGTCCGGGACGGCTCAGGGGCTCACGTCGGCCGCGCCTGCGCCGGGCGCGAAGGCGCCGGCGAGGTAGGCGCGCACGAATCCGGGCATGGCGCCGTCGATATCGGCGGCGCTGCGCACCGCGACGAGGCCGGCGAGTTCCGGCGCGTCGTCGCGGAGCGCGTGCATCTCCATGCGCGTGATCAGCGCGGCGGCCTCCTCGGAAAAATGCACCGGGCGCAGGAAGGCGAGTTGCCCCTCCCCGCGCAGGCACACCCAATCCTCCTGTGCCGCGTCGGGCACCACCAAGCCGGTCTCCTCGAACAGCTCGCGCCCGGCGCTGCCCGGGAAATCGACCGCCTCGCCGCGCACGTCGTCCCGATCCGGCGTGCCGCAGGGGAAGTAGATCTGCCCGGCATTGGCGGTGTGGGCGCCCATGCGGCCGAGCAGCACCGCGCCGTCCGCCGTCCACGGCACGATCACCGCGAAGGCGTTGGCGACGCGCCCGTCCGGCGAGCCGCCGTCGCGATAGGCGAGGAAGCGGGAATAGCGGGTCTCGAACAGGCTCAAGATGCAGGTGTCGCCGGTGATCGCGCAGTCGCAGGCGAGCAGCACCGGCCCGTCGAACAGGGCCGGCTGCGCCGCGCGCCGACGCCGCCAGTTCTCGTCGATGCGCCCGGCGTTGTCGCGCGCCCACGCCCAATCGTAGGCGACGAGGCGGGCCTCCAGGCGCGCGAGACGGACGACCTCGAAGCCGTAGGGCCGCGCATCAGACATGCAGCACGCCCTTGGAGGACACGACCGCCTGCTCGGCCGGCGCGGAGACGAACACCGTCTCGGACGGATCGAGCGCGCGGGCGACCGCCTGCATCGCGCCCGCATCGAGCCCGTCGCAATCGAGCACCACCGCCAGCGGGTTTCCGGCGAGGGCCCGGGCCGTGAACACGTCGCGGGCGGCGAAGCGGCGGGCCATCGGGGCTTCCTTCTCCCTGGTTTCGGGGCGCTCACACCGTCTCGACCGGGAAGGTCTCGCTCGGGGCGACGAACTCGTCCTGCGCCGCCACCGTCAGGATCTCGCGCGAGCCTGCCGCGAGCGTCCGGCGCAGCAGGCCGTGGACGGAGGCCGCGGCCATCCCGAGGGCGAGCGCGGCCGATCCGGTGCGGACGTAGTGGACGAGGAACAGGGCCGCGATGCAATCGCCCGCACCGTTGACCGAGAGGGCGAGGCGGGGCGTGCGCACCCGCCAGAACGCGCCGCCCTCCGCGGCCAGCATGTCGATGGCGTCGGCCGGCGTCGCGTCGGTGGCAAGCGAGGTCACGAGCACCACCCGCGGGCCGCGCGCGTGCAGCGCGGCCACCGCGCGCTTGGCCTCGCTGAGCGTGCCCGTGGCCCGGCCCGCGAGCAGGTCGAGCTCGAACTGGTTCGGCGTCAGGATGTCGGCGGCCGGCACCGCGCACTCGGCCATGAACGCGGCGATGCCGGGACGGACGTAGATCCCCCGGCCGGTATCGCCGATCACCGGATCGCAGGCGTAGAGCGCGTTCGGGTTTGCGGCACGCACCGCGGCCACCGCCTTGAGGATCGCGGTGCCGATGTCGGCCGAGCCCATGTAGCCCGACAGCACCGCGTCGCAGCACCCGAGCACGCCGCGCTCGTCGAGCCCGGTCACCAGTTCCTCGATCGCCGGACCGTCGAACACCCGGCCGCGCCATGCGCCGTAGCCGGTGTGATTGGAGAACTGCACCGTGTGGATCGGCCAGACCTCGACGCCGAGCCGCTGCATCGGAAACACCGCGGACGCGTTGCCGACATGCCCGTAGGCGACGTGCGACTGGATCGACAGAACCTGCATCGCGACGTCCCTCCCCGCGCGGCGCCCGCGGCGTGTTAACGGCTTTCGACCTTGGGGCAACGCGCGCAGCCGGCACCCTTTCACATCGCGGCAAGCTTTCACACCGCAGCAAGGCAGACCATGGACCTCGAAGCTCTCCGCGTCTCCGCCCTCGGCTTCGTGGAGGCCCACAAGGCGTGGACGCCGGTGATCGCCGGGGTGCTGGCCTTCTGCGAATCGCTCGCGTTCCTGTCGCTGCTCGTGCCCGCGACCGTGATCCTCATCGGCATCGGCGCGATGATCGGGGCGACCGGCACGCCGTTCTGGCCGGTGGTCGCGGCGGCGGCGCTCGGCGCGGCGGCCGGCGACTGGCTGTCCTACGAGTTCGGCCGTCACTACGGCGAGGGCGCCAAGCGGCTGTGGCCGATGCGGCGCTATCCCGAGATGGTCGCCAGGAGCGAGGGCTTCCTCGGACGCTGGGGCGCGGCGGCGGTGGCGGGCGGGCGGTTCTTCGGGCCGGCCCGCGCCGTGGTGCCGCTGATCGCGGGCGTGTTCGGCGTCGCCCGCCTGCCGTTCCAGGCGGCCAACGTGCTCTCGGCGATCGCCTGGGCGTTCGTCCTGCTGGCGCCCGGCGCCGGGCTGCTGGCGTGGTTCCAGGACTGATGCGCCGTTTTCCCCCCGAGCGCATCGTCTGCCTCACCGAGGAGACCGTCGAGACGCTCTATCTCCTCGGGCAGGAGGATCGTATCGTCGGCGTCTCGGGCTACGCGGTGCGGCCGGCGCGGGTGCGCAGGGAGAAGCCGCGGGTCTCGGCCTTCACCAGCGCCGACATTCCGAAGATCCTGGCGCTCGATCCCGACCTCGTGCTCGCCTTCTCCGACCTCCAGGCGGACATCGCCGCCGACCTGGCGCGCGCCGGCATCGCGGTGCACCTGTTCAACCAGCGCGACGTCGCCGGGTGCTTGGCGATGATCCGTACGCTCGGCGCCCTCGTCGGCGTGCAGGGCCGGGCGGACGTACTGGCGCAGGGCTACGCCGACGCGCTGGCGCGGGTCGCCGCCGCGGCCGCGGGGCGCCCGAGACCGAGAGTGTATTTCGAGGAGTGGGACGCGCCGATGATCTCCGGCATCGGCTGGGTCTCCGAGCTGATCGGGTTCGCCGGGGGTGACGACGTGTTCCCCGGGCGCGCCCGGATGCAGGCGGCCACTGACCGCATCGTGACCTCGCAAGACGTGATCGCAGCCGCCCCCGACGTGATCCTCGCCTCGTGGTGCGGCAAGAAGGTCAACGTCGCGCGCATCCGCGCGCGGCCGGGCTGGGCGGCGATCCCCGCGGTCCGCGATGGCCGCATCCACGAGATCAAGTCGCCGCTGATCCTCCAGCCGGGGCCGGCGGCCCTGACCGACGGGTTCGCGGCGATCCGCGAGGCCCTGGCCGCGCCGTGATCGGTCGCCGCAGGTGACAAGCCGAGTCCGGGCTTGGCAAGATGGGCCCGTCCCGATTCGGCACGCCCCGCCCTCCGGAAACGATGTCCGCAGCCCTCGCCCACGCGCTCGATCCCGTCCTGCCGCCGGACCGGCGCCAGTCGCCGACGGCGCTGAAGATCCAGCGCGGGGTGCGGCGGCTGTTCTCGGAGATGGGCTGCGTGAGCCTGCCCGAGTTCTCGCTCGTCAACGGCCGCCGGGCCGACGTGATCGCGCTCTGCGGCGCGGGGCGGCTCACCATCGTCGAGATCAAATCGAGCGTCGCCGACTTCCGCGCCGACCGGAAATGGCCGGACTACCGCGACTATTGCGACCGCTTCTTCTTCGCGATCTCGGACACGGTCCCGGAATCGATGATCCCGGAGGAATGCGGGCTCATCGTCGCCGACGCGTTCGGCGGCATGGTCGTCCGCGAGGCGCCGGAGCACGCGCTGTCCGGCCCCCGCCGCAAGGCCGTGACGCTGCGCTTCGCCCACAGCGCCGCCCGCCTGCTCCACAGCCTCGCCGACCCCGGCGCGATCCGCGAGGGGGTGCTCTGAGCGCGCTCCGCTCCGCCCTCCCCCGGACGCCCGTCGCGATGATAGGATCACCCGACGGAAGCGCCGGACGCCGACCGGCCTTCGCGGAACGGATCTTCATGCGCGCGCTTACCGGACTCGTCGCGGCCCTCGTCCTCGCGACGCCGGCCACGGCGCAGAGTACCGTGAAGATCGGGCTCTCGGCGCCGCTGACCGGGCCGGACGCAGCCTTCGGCCAGGGGATGCGGCAGGGCGCCGAGCAGGCGGTGGCCGACCTCAACCGCGCCGCGGGCATCGCGGGGCGCAAGCTCGTCCTCGTGGTCGCCGACGATGCCGGTGAGGCGAAGCAGGGCGCGGCGGTCGCCCGGCGCTTCGCGGCCGACGGGGTGCGCCTCGTGGTCGGGCCGCTCGCATCGTCCGTCGCGGCGGCGGCGGCGCCGCTCTACGAGGAGGCGGGGATCGTCGCCGTGACGCCGGGCGCCTCCTGGGCGCCGCTGACCCGGCGCGGGCACTGGAACCTGTTCCGGACGGTTCCCGGCGACGCGCAGCAGGGCACGGCGGCCGGCCGGTATCTCGCGGCGCACGCGACCGGGCGCCGGGTCGGCCTCGTCCACGACCGCACCACCTTCGGGCGCGGCCTCGCCGAGGCGGTCTCCGCGACGATCAAGGCGGCCGACAACCCGGAGGTGCTGTTCGAGAGTTTTTCGCGCGGCAGCCGCGACGCCGGCGATCTCGTCGCGAAGCTCAAGGCGGCCCGCGTCGAGGCGGTGTATTTCGGCGGCCTGGCGCCGGAGGCGGCCGTGCTGGTCCGCGCGATGCGCGAGGCGGGGCTGTCCGCGCCGATGGTCGCGAGCGACGGCATCCTCGACCGGGATTTCGGGACGCTCGCGGCGGCGGCCGGCGAGGGAACCGTCATGACGGTTCCGCCGGAGCCCGGCCGGCTGCCCGAGGTCAAGGGCCGGCCGCCGCGCACGCCCGAGGCCGAGACGCTCGCCGGGCCGACCTACGCGGCCGTCGAGGTCCTGGCGCAGGCCCTGGAGCGGGCGCGCTCGGCGGACGGGCGAAGGATCGCCGCGGCGCTCCGTGCCGGCCCCTTCCGCACGGTCCAGGGCGAGATCGCCTTCGATGCCGAGGGCGACCCCGTCGCCGGCACGATTGGCCTGCGGGTCTGGAAGCGCATGCCGGACGGGCGGCTCGACTACGCCGGCAACGACATCGCCCCCTGAAACCGGCGATCTGCACAGGAATCGTGCGGGACCGATGCTTTTCGTGCCGCGGGCGTCGTGCGGGCCGGACGGCCAAGCTTGCCTGCGCCGCGCGGGGCCCCTACATCGTGCGCGACGCTTCATGGCCCGGCGCCTCCGGATTCGGACCCGCCGCCGCAGCGTCCATGCGAATTGCTTTGCCGCGAGATCGTGTCGCCGGAACGCCTGCTTCCAGACGGTCCGACTGGAGAGGGTGAATGGCGAAAGAAGAATTGATGCAGTTCGACGGTCTCGTTCTCGAGATCCTGCCGGACGCGCGCTACCGCGTGCAGCTCGACCAGGGCCACGAGATCGTCGCCTACACCGCCGGCAAGATGAAGAAGAACCGCATCAAGACGCTGGCCGGCGACCGCGTCACCGTCGAGATGTCGCCCTACGACCTGGAGAAGGGCCGCCTCGTGTTCCGGCACAAGGACGAGCGTTCCGCCGGCCCCCGCCCGCCGGTGCGCGGCGGCCAGTTCCGCCGCCGCTGAGCGGCCGGTCGATCTCCCCGACGCGCCGGCCCGCCGCCGCCTATCCGCTGCTGACGTTGACCGCCCTGCTCTGGGCCGGCAACGCGGTCGCGGGGAAGTGGGCGCCGGGCCACATCTCGCCCCAGGCGATCACCGCGCTGCGTTGGGGCGTGGTCTGCGCCGTGCTGGTGCTGTTCGCGCGCCGCCGCATCGCCGCGGACTGGGCGGGCCTGCGCGGGCACTGGCTGCTCGTCCTGCTGATGGGGGGCTTGGGCTACACCGCCTACAACAGCCTGTTCTACGCCGCCGGCGCCTACACGAGCGCGGTCAACCTCGCGCTGTTCCAGGGCGCGATCCCCGTGCTCGTGATCCTGCTGAACTACGCGGTCCACCGCACCGCCGTGACCCTGGGCCAGGGGGTCGGCGTCGTCGTCACGCTCCTCGGCGCCGCGGTCGCCGCGACGCACGGCGACTGGCGCGTGCTCGCGACGCTCGGCTTCAACCGCGGCGACGTGCTCGTCTTCCTCGCCTGCCTGCTCTACGCCGGCTATACCATCGCCCTGCCCCGTCGCCCGGCGGTCTCCGGGCTGGCGTTCTTTGCCGCGATGGCGGTGATGGCGTTCGCGACCTCGCTGCCGCTGCTGGCGATCGAGGTGGCGATGGGCCGGGTGATCTGGCCGGGCGCCGAGGGCTGGGCGATCGTGGCGTTCGTGGCGCTGGGGCCCTCGCTCGCCGCGCAGCTCTTCTTCATGCGCGGCGTCGAGCTGATCGGCCCGAACCGGGCCGGGCTGTTCGTCAACCTCGTGCCGATCTTCGGCGCGGGGCTCGCGGTCCTGCTGGTCGGCGAGCCCTTCGGCGCCAACGAGGCGCTGGCGCTCGCCCTGGTGCTCGGCGGGATCGTCTGCGCGGAACGTCTCGGACGCAAGCGGCCGCCCGGCCTTGCGCAGCCGGCCGTGCCGCAGCCCCATCCGCCCGAGCGGTGAGCGCCGGCCCCGCTGCGCGCCTACTCGCAGACGCGGACCCGGCGGATGAACTCGTCGCCGTAGGCGTTGATCGCGCGGCGGCGCTCGAAGTGGCAGACCGGGCCGTCGTCGTCCTCGACGTAGACCGGGCGCGGGGCGCGGTAGACCGGCTGGCCGGGATAGTACCCGTTCTGCGACGAGGCGATGGCGCCGCCGACGGCAAGCCCGCCGAGCACGCCGAGCGCGGCCGCGCCGCCGGGGCCGATGCCGTCGCGGGCCTGCGCGGCGGGCGCCGCCGCGAGGCTGCCGGCGACGAGGGCGGCGGTGAGATATCGGACCATGGTTCGTCCCCTCTGGATCTGTGGCGGGCGCAGTGTCGGCGGCCGGGGTTAACGCAATGCGACCGGCGCAGGATCGAGGACGGCGGCGAAGACCGCGCGCCGCCGATCCTCGAACCAGAACAGCCGCGCTTTGAGGCGGATGTTCGGCGTCCGGGGACGCCGCGGATCACGGCCTCGCGAGTCACGGCGGCGATCGGCCGACCTCTGGGACGGTCCGGACGGGGCGCGCCTCGGCGGCCGAGCCTCACGGACTGAAGATCAGGACGAGGTAGACGAAGAACACGATCAGGTGCACCGCGCCCTCCAGCACGGTGGTGCGCAGGCCCGAGAAGGTGAGCGTGCTGAGGATCAGCGTGACGGCGAGCAGCGTCATCTCAGTGGGCTTGAGGCCGAGCACCACCGTCTGCCCGGTGATCAGGCCGACCGCCAGCACCGCCGGCACGGTGAGGCCGATCGTCGAGGTGGCCGCCCCCAGGCACAGGTTGATCGCCCGCTGCAGGTCGTTGCGGGCGACCGCCTTCAGCGCCGAGATCGCCTCGGGCGTGAACACGATCGCCGCGATGAGCACGCCCCCGAGCGCCGAGGGTGCGCCGAGCGCCTCGATGCCGTGTTCGAGGATCTTGGCGAGGCTCTTCGACAGCAGCACGATCGGCAGGATGTTGGCGATGAGAAGGGCCGTGTGGCGCAGGACCGCGCCGGCAGACGCGGCCGGGCGGTCGTCCGCGGCGGGCCTCGCGCCGGGCGCCGCCGCCTCCTGGAAGAAGTCGCTGTGGCGGCCGGTCTGGATCAGCAGGAACACGCCGTAGAGCGCGACCGTGAACACCGAGAAGGTCACCGCCTGGAGCTTGGTCAGCGACCCGTCGCTGGTGGAGGTGGTGAAGTTCGGGATGATCAGCGCCAGCGTCGAGAGCGGAATGATCACCGAGAGGAAGGCCGAGGCGCCCTGGAGGTTGTAGCTCTGCTGGTGGTGGCGCAGGCCGCCGACCAGCAGGCCGAGGCCGACGACGCCGTTCAGCACGATCATCAGCACGGCAAACATCGTGTCGCGCCCGAGCGTCGACGCGTCCTTGGCGCCGAGCATCACCGCCGAGACGAGCGCGACCTCGATCACGACGATCGCGAGCGTCAGCACCAGGGTACCGAGCGGCTCGCCGAGGAGGCCGGCGAGTTCCTCGGCCTCGTGCACCACACCGAAGGCCGACCAGATGATCGCGGCGAGCAGCCCCGCGAACAGGCCGGCCGCGAAGAGCGGCCGGCTCAGATCCGCCAGCCAGGCGCCGCCGAACCACGCGAAGGCGCCGACCGTCGCCCACGCCACCCCCAGACGCACCCTGTCCATGGACCATCCGTTCCGCGCGATGCCCCGCGCATCCGGGCGACAGCTTATCGACGATCGACGGACCGCGCGCGCGCAACCGCGCCATGCGGGGCGGGGCGTGGCAAAAACGCCGCCGACGCGCTAGAGGATGGCGTTCCGCAACCCGAGTCGAGACCGGCGCGCCCTTCGAAGTGACCCGCGGCCGCGCGGGTCCCGACGGGGCCAACGGTCGTGAAAGCCCTGCTCCGTGCCGTTTCCCACCCTGCCCGCCCCCTTCGCGCGGGCGCTCGCCGACCACGATTACGCCGAACCCACGCCGGTGCAGAGCGCCGTGCTGGAGGCGGCGGCCGACGGCCGCGACCTCCTCGTCTCGGCCCAGACCGGCTCGGGCAAGACCGTCGCCTACGGGCTGGCCATGGCCGGCCTGCTGCTCGACGGCGCCGAGCTGCTGGCGCCGGCCGCCGCGCCGCTGGCGCTCGTCATCGCGCCGACCCGCGAACTCGCCCTCCAGGTCCAGCGCGAATTGCTGTGGCTCTACGGGCCGGCGGGCGGGCGCGTCACGGCCTGCGTCGGCGGCATGGACCCGCGGCGCGAGGCGCGCGCGCTCAACGAGGGCACGCACATCGTCGTCGGCACGCCGGGGCGCCTGCGCGACCACCTGGAGCGGCGCGTCCTCGCCACCGAGGGCATGCGCGCCGTCGTCCTCGACGAGGCCGACGAGATGCTCGATCTGGGCTTTCGCGAGGACATCGAGTTCATCCTCTCGGCCACGCCCCACCAGCGCAGCACCTTCCTGTTCTCGGCGACCCTGCCGAAGGCGATCGACAGCCTCGCCGCCCGCTACCAGCGCGACGCCCTGCGCCTCGCGGTGAAGAGCGAGACGCGCGGCCACGCCGACATCGCCTACCGGGCGATCCGCGTGGTGCCGCGCGAGATCGAGCACGTGGTGCTCAACCTGCTGCGCGCGGCCGACGCGCCCACCGCGCTCGTGTTCTGCAACACCCGCAACGCCGTGCGCCATCTCCAGGCGAACCTGACCGAGCGCGGCTTCTCGACGGTGGCGCTGTCGGGCGAACTCGGCCAGGGCGAGCGCAACGCCGCGCTCCAGGCGCTGCGCGACGGCCGCGCCAAGGTGTGCGTGGCCACCGACGTCGCCGCCCGCGGCATTGACCTGCCGACCCTGAGCCTCGTCATCCACGCCGACCTGCCCCACGACGCCGAGGTGCTCCAGCACCGCAGCGGCCGCACGGGCCGCGCCGGCCGCAAGGGCACGTCGATCCTGCTGATCCCCAACGCCCGGCGGCGGCGCGCCGAGCAGATGTTCGCGCTGGCCAAGATCAGTCCCGAATGGGCCGGGCCGCCCTCGGCCGAGGAGATCCGGCGCCTCGACGGCGAGCGCATGCTGGAGGACCCGCTGTTCACGGAAAGCCCCGGCGAGGAGGATCTGGCGCTCGCCGAGACGCTGGTCACCGGCCGCACGCCGCTCGAACTCGCCGCCGCGCTCGCGCGCGTCTACCGCACCCGCCTGCCGGCGCCCGAGGAGGTGACGGACCCCGGCAACGCCTCCGGGCGCGGGGCCGCCGGCCGGCCGCCCTACGACCCGATGGACCCGGACAAGATCGCCGCGATGGGCCCGGCGGTGTGGTTCCGGCTCAACCTCGGCCGGCGCGACAACGCCGACCCGCGCCGCCTGCTGCCGATGCTGACCCGCCGCGGCGGCATCGACCGCCAGGAGATCGGCGCGATCCGCATCTTCGACCGCGAGACCAAGTTCGAGGTCCGCGGCAACGCTGCCGCGCGCTTCGCGCAGGCGTTCGCCCGCAACGGCTCGCCGGAGATCCAGGTCGAGGCGCTGGCCGGCGACGCGCCGCCCGCCGAGCGCAACGGACCGGCCGGCTTCAAGAGCCCGCGGGCGGGCAAGCACGAGCGCCAGATCGGCAAGCCGCCCGGTGGCAAGCCGCCCGGCGCCAAGCCCTACGCGCGCAAGCCGCAGGCCTGAGCGCGGCCCTTCATCCGCTTGCATCCGGGATCACCGGCCGCTCCCGGTTCAGGTATACCGCGACGCTGACCTTCCCTCTCCCCTCTGCGGGAGAGGGTGGCCCGCGAGCCAAGTCGGGAGAGGGGAGCGACGCTTCCCTCTCCCGACCCTCGCTCACGCGAGGGCCACCCTCCCCCGCAGAGGGGGGAGGGAAGGCGCAGACCGGGATTTCTTTCGTGAGGCGGTGTATCCGGGCGGAACCGCGCGACCATGCCTTCGGGCGGACGCCGGCACCCGGCACGCGCGCCGATCAGAACCGGTCGGGCAGGCCCCTTACGGCGTCGCCCAGCGCCTCGACGCTCTCGCGGATCTTCCGGCCGGCCGGTGCCAGGGACGGCACCTTGATGCCGAACACCTCCGTGGCCTCGTCCGGCGTATCCCGATCCGGAGCGTCGGCGGGCAGGGCCTTCGCCTCGACCATCACCGGCTTCCGGACCGGCTTCTCCGCCGCGGGTTTCTCGGAGAGCGGGAGCTTGGCGGCCGGCACCCTGGCGGGCACCGCCTTGGCGGAGGACGGTTGCGCCTGAGCCGGCTCGGCGGGAAGCGCGGCGAAGGTCGTGGCGGTGGTGCGGGCGTGGATGGTCTCGGCCGGCAGCGGCGCCAGCGCGGCCACCGTGCGGGCGGGCGCGACGAGGCTCACTTGCCGCGCCGGCCCGATCACCGGCACGTCGACGATCTCCGGCAGGGCACGAGTTTTTCGCGCCGTGGCGGCTTCCAACGCGACCGCGCCGGCCCGCGGCGCGCCAGGAATCGCGGACGCGACCGGACCGGGCGGCACGATCGCGGGCAGGACCGCGACGCTCCCGGTCGCGAGGACGGGAAGGCCGTCCTTGAGATCGGGCCAGTCCGCGGCCCTCTGCCGGATCGCGGCGGGCGCGCGCTGCGGGCCGGCGAGGCCCGCCAGGAATGTGCTCGCCGCGCTGGCGAAGGCGCCGGTCCCGGCGATCCCGAGCAGGCCGAACAGGGCGATGCGGCCCCAAGGGCGGTGCGAGAGGCGGTGCGAGGCACGGCCGACGGGGGGATGCTGCGCCGCGGCGGCCGGGGTGCGGGTCTCGGAGGGGTCGAGGGCGAGGTCGATCATCGGACGCGGTCGATCATGGGGCCAATCTCTTCGAACACGCGGAACCGGTGCGGCCGATCTCCCCCATCACGGCCGCTTCGCTTCCGTGAAGTCGGCCGGAAGCGACACGCTGGTTTCGAGTGATGACCTGCAATACGGCGCAACGATGTCAACCCGCATTCGCGAGACCGGTCGTGGTCCCGGCGGGGCGGCATCTTTTGTGGAGACGTCTTGTCCGCCCAGGAAGTCTTGGATACGGGCTCCGCCCTTAAGAACACGTATCGGTGCGGCAGGGCCGGCCGGGCGCTCAGCGGCCGAGGCGCTCGGCCTGCGCGCCTGCCACCCGCGCCACGGCGCGGCCCCGCCGGTCCGTAATGGAGACCGGCTCCGAAGCCGCGCGCGCGGTCGCCGTCAAGCGGAGGAGGGCTTGCTTGAGGGCGAAGGCCGGCCGGTCGCCCCAGCGGGCGAGCAGCGCCTGGAAGGCGTCGTGCCGGGCGCGGTCGAAGGGGATCGGCCGCCCCGCGCGGTCGCGACAGGGATGGGGCGGGTAGAGGTGGGCGCAGGGCACCAGCCCCGGCGGGATCGGTGCTGTGGCCGCGTGGGTCCGGCGCAGGCGCAGGATGCGCGGCAGGGCGTAGGCGCGGGGGCCCGACGGATCGCCGAGGCCGCCGGCCAGCACCTCGATCCGTCCGAGCGGGCCGGCGAAGACCAGATCCGCGCGTCCGCCCGCGACCTCCGGCAGGATCGCCGCGTCGAAGTCGGGCGCCGTCGCGCCGAGGCGCGCGCGCAGGCGCGCCAGGGTCCCGGCATCTCGCGTCCGCACGCGGACGGAGACCTGGGCCGCGTCGAGCCCGAGATCGAACAGCACGGCATCGCGCCGTGCCGGGTCGAGGGCACCCTGGTCCGGGCCGATCTCGCCGCTTTCCGTGCGCGGGGCGGGATCGAGCGCCGCCGCCGGCAGGCACAGGGCGAGGGCGTGGCTCCAGCCGTCGCCGACCGGGGTCTCGTAGGCGATCAGGCGGAGCGCGTCCGGCAGCACCAGTTCGATGCCGCCGCGGCCGGTACGCAGTCCGAAGCGTCCGCCGCCGAGCGGTTCGCACGGCTCGTCCGGCCGCCGGCGGAACTCGGCCGCGGCCCCGAACGCGCCCAGGCTCCAGGCGGCCTCCGGGTCGGCGAGCGCAGCGGAAAGGTCGTCGCGGGCGTTCGCGTCGGAGGGCATCGGCCGACGGGCTACGCGCCTCGCGACGGCAGCTCAAGAGCTTTTCCCGATCAGGAGCTCGTCCCGATGGGGACGGGCGGCGGCGCGCGCGGCGGCGGCATGGACTTCGGGGCGCCGCATCGCCACCCTGCGCCGCGTGAGCGCCAGACCCGTCCCCCTCGCGAGCGGTCCCGACGACGTCCGCAGCCAAGCCGCCCCGGCGGCGGTCCCGCGACGGGCCGTCCCCTCGGCCCCGCCGTGGAAGCGGTGGTCGACCCGGGCGCGCCTCGTCGCCGTGGTGCTGGCCATCGACGTCCTTGCTGCCCTGATCTCCTGCGGCGTGATCGTGCTGAACGCCCGCACCGCGGTGACGGTCGAGACGCGGGCCTCGCTCGCCACCGTCGAGGCGCTCGTCGCCGACACGATCCGCCTGCTGGAGGCGGCGCCGAGCGAGCGCCTGCTCCAGACCCTTGACCTGCGCTTTCAGGTGCTGCGCCACGTCCGCATCGCCGTGCGCGATGCGGCGGGGGCTCCCGTCGGCGGCGGCCTCGGCCGGCCGCGCCGGGAGAAGCTCGCGCCGGCCTGGTTCGCCGACCTGATCCTGCCGGGCATCGAGCAGCACGAACTGCCGATCGTCACCGCCGGCCGGGTGATCGGCAGCGCCCGGATCACCACGCAGCCGATGGACGAGATCGACGAGATCTGGGGCTATGCCCGCGCGCTCGCGCTCGCCACGCTCTGCATCAACGCGGCGATGCTGGCCGCGCTCTACCTCGCGCTCGGGCGGGTGCTGGCCCCGCTCGGCCGCCTCGCGGACGGGCTGACGCAGCTCGAGCGGCACGACTATACGGTGCGCCTCGAAACCCCGTCGACGCGGGAATTCACGGTGATCGCCGCACGGTTCAACCAAGTCGCCGAGGCGCTCGCGGCCGTGCGCGCGGCCAACGGCCGCCTCAACCGGCACCTGCTCACGGCGCAGGACGACGAGCGCCGCCGCACGGCGCTGGAGCTTCACGACGAGTTTGGCCCCTGCCTGTTCGCGCTGGAGGCCAGCGCCGCCTCGATCGGCCGGATCGCGGCCGGGCCGGCCGAGCCCGACCGGGACAGGCTCGCCGCGCGCGCCTCCGAGATCGCTGCCATCGTCGCGCAGGTGCAGGGCCGGAACCGCGACCTCCTCAACCGCCTGCGCCCGCACGCGCTCGGACAGGTGCCGCTTTCCGAGTGCCTCGCCCTGTTGCTGCGCGACTTCTCCCGGCGTCATCCGGGCACGACCTTCACCGGGCGCTTCGACGGGCTGGCGCGCGGCTACGGCGACCTGGCCGACCTCACGGTGTTCCGCTGCATCCAGGAGAGCACGACCAACGCCGTGCGCCACGGCCGCGCCGTGCAGGTCGCGGCCGAGGTCCGCGAGGAGGCCGGCGCCCTGCACGTCTCGGTCGCCGACGACGGGGTCGGGTTCGGCCCGGACCACGGCACCGGCCTCGGGCTCTCGGGGATGCGCGAGCGCGTCGGCGCGCTCGACGGCACGTTCGTGCTTGACAAGCGTTCCCCCGGCGCCGTTGTCCGCATCAGCATTCCCGTCGACCCGCAGCGGGGCGAGGACGCGAACCCGGCGCGATCGGCATGACTCAACCCGCATGAACGCCCTCGCCGCATGAACGCCCTCGCCGCATGAACGCCCTCGCCGCATGAACGCCCTCGCCTCGAAGCCCCTCGCCAGCGAGACGCGGATGCCGGTCCTCGTGATCGACGACCATCCGATCGTGCTCCAGGGCTGCCGCCGCGTCCTGGAGGATGCCGGAATCGAGACGGTGGCCGAGGCGACGACGGTGGTCGCCGGCTACCGCGCCTTCCACCGCCTGCGCCCGCCGGTGGTGATCTGCGACCTGACCTTCCAGGGCAGCGGGCTTGCCGGCCTCGGCCTGATCCGGCGCATGTGCGCGGTCGAGCCGAAGACCCGCATCCTCGTGTTCAGCATGCACAACGACCCGGTCATCGTCGCCCGCGCCCTGGAGGCCGGCGCGCTCGGCTACGTGCTCAAGGACCACGCCTCGGCCGAGCTGTTCGAGGCGTTCGAGCAGGTCCGGGCCGGCCGGGTGCATCTCGACCGGCGGCTCGCCACCGAGGTCGCGATGCTGCGCACCGATGCGCGCCGCGCCCCCGAGACCCGGTTGACGCCGCGCGAGCAGCAGATCCTGGCGCGCCTCGCCCAGGGCAAGCCGTATGGCGCCATCGCCGCCGACCTCGCGGTGAGCTACAAGACCGTGACCAACGCCTGCTCGCAGATGCGCCAGAAGCTCGGCGTCCGGACGCTCGCCGCGCTGATCCACGTCGCCGTCACCCAGGCCCGGCGCCCGGGTTGACGGCGCGGTTGTCGATACGGCGGGAGGGTGGGCGATGGCCGGTTCCGGGTTGGATACGTTCTCGACCGAGGCGTGGACGCGGAACGCCGCGCTCTACGAGACCATCCGCGCGATGCCGTTCAACGCCGAACTCGCCGCCGGCACGCTGAGCGAGAGCCGGTTCAAGCACTACATCGTGCAGGACGCGCATTACCTGATCGGCTTTGGCCGCGCGCTCAGCCTGGCGGCCGCGAAGGCGCCGGAGCCCGAGGGGATCGTGCTGTTCTGCCGTGCGGCCGAGGAGGCCGTCATCGTCGAGCGGGCGCTCCACGGCGGGTTCTTCCGCGACTACGGAATCGGCCCGGAGACCTTCGCCGCGACACCGCTCACGCCGGCCTGCGACCACTACGTGTCGTACCTGCTGGCGACCGCCTATGCCGAGCCGTTCGAGGTCCTGCTCGGGGCGCTGCTGCCCTGCTTCTGGATCTACGCCGAGGTCGGCCGCGACATCCATGCCCGCGCGGGCGCCGACAACCCGTATCGCGCCTGGATCGACACCTATGCGGGCGCAGACTTCGCCGAAGCCGTCGCGCGGATGATCGCGGCGACGGACGCCGCCGCGCGCGACGCCACGCCGACGCTGCGCGCGCGGATGCACCGCGCCTTCGCCCACGCGACCCGGCTCGAATGGATGTTCTGGGACGGCGCCCACCGCGAAGCCGGCTGGCCGGTGTGATCGGGGCGCGAGGCAGCGGAAACGCCAGTCGACGTTCGTTCGAGGTTCTTCGGTTCGGATGCAACCAAACCGGAGAGATCAGGACGTCGTGAAAAGCCAGGACGAACCTCTTCGCGACATCCACGTGTTCGTGACATCCACGTGATCGACGCAGGCATGACCGACATCCGTCATAGGATCGACAGGTACCGCCGACGCGACGCCGTGGTCGGAATCATAGGCCTCGGATACGTCGGGCTGCCGCTCTGCATCGCGGCCGTGGCATCGGGCTTTTCGGTCATCGGCTTCGATGTCGATGCCGGCAAGCCGCCGCTCCTCATGGCTGGACGGAGCTACCTCGAACACATCCCGGCCCGGGCGATCGCCGGCGCGGTCGAGACCGGACGCTTCCGGGCGACGACGGACTTCGACGCGCTCGCGCAGTGCGACGCGATCCTGATCTGCGTTCCCACGCCGCTGACGGCGCAGCGCGAGCCGGACCTGTCGTTCATCCGGAGCACGACGCAGGCGATCGCCGCGCGCCTGAAGCCGGGGCAGTTGATCGTGCTCGAATCGACGACTTGGCCCGGGACGACGGATCAGGTCGTGCGTCCGATCCTCGAAGGTCTCACCGCCTACAGGAGTGCGGTGGATTTCTTCCTCGCCTTCTCGCCGGAACGGGAAGACCCCGGCAATGCCCGCTACGACACCGCATCGATCCCGAAGGTGATCGGCGGCGACGGCGCCGCCGCGGTCGCCCTGGCCGACGCCCTGTACTCAGCGTTCGTCTCGGATACCGTCATCGTCTCCTCGACCGCCGCGGCGGAAGCCACGAAGCTCACGGAGAACATCTTCCGCGCCGTCAACATCGCACTCGTCAACGAGTTGAAGATCATCTTCGATGCGATGGGGATCGACGTGTGGGAGGTGATCGCGGCAGCCGCGACGAAGCCGTTCGGCTTCATGCCGTTCCATCCCGGTCCCGGCCTCGGCGGACACTGCATCCCGATCGACCCCTTCTACCTGACCTGGAAGGCACGCGAGTACGGCATCGCGACGAAGTTCATCGAGCTGGCCGGCGAGATCAACCGGCACATGCCGACCTTCGTCATGGACAAGCTGATCCGGGCCCTCGACGCACGCTCGAGCCGGGGGCTGAACGGCGCCCGGGTGCTCATCGTCGGGCTGGCCTACAAGAAGAACATCTCCGACATCCGGGAAAGCCCCGCGTTGAAGCTCTGGGAACTCCTGGAAGCGCGCGGCGCCGAGGTCGGCTATCACGATCCCTTCGTCGCGGAGATCCCGGTCACGCGCGAGCACGCCGGGCTCGCACGGCAAAGATCGGTCGCGTGGTCGCCGCAGGATATCGCGGCCTACGAGGCGATCCTCATCGTCACCGACCACGACACGGTCGATTATCGCGCGCTGGTCGATCACGGCAGGCTGATCGTCGATTGCCGAAACGCCTGCCGAAGCCGCGGCATCCACGCCGCCAACGTCGTGCCGGCCTGAGGACTCATCCGTGACGGCGTTCGTCCGCGGCCCGCGCGGTCCCGCGTGAAGCGTTTCGCGCCGCCTTCGGTCGGATCCGCGGGGGCGCCGGAAGAGCCCGGGCGCACGCGCGGCGCCGCGGCGCATGCGAGGTCGCGGCGCGAGACGCGCCCGTCAGCCCCGGCGCTCCGCGGCGACCGCCGGCAGGGTGATCGCGACGCGCAGGCCCGGCGCGTTGTCCTCCAGGACGAGCCGGCCCTGGTGCAGGCGCACCACGGCGTTCACGAGGCTGAGGCCGAGGCCGAAGCCCGGCCGCGAGCGGGCATCCTCCAGCCGTACGAAGCGGTCGAGCACGCGCCCGCGCTCGGCTTCCGGGATGCCCGGGCCGCGATCGGCCACGGTGAGCACGATCTCCGCGCCCGCCCGCGCCGCCGTGACCGCGATGGTCCCGCCCGCCGCCCCTTCGGCGGCCCCGTACTTGATCGCGTTGTCGATCAGGTTGGCGAGCGCCTGCCCGACCAATTCGCGGTTGCCGTCGACGACGAGGCCGTCCGGCGCCGAGACGGCGAGAGGCAGGCCGCGCTCCTCGGCCAGCGCCTCGTAGAGTTCGCCGATGGCCCGGACCGCCGGCCCAAGATCGAACGGCGCCATGATCGCGCGGGCATGGCCGGCTTCGAGGTGTGCGATTATCAGCAGGGCGTCGAACACCCGGATCAGGCCGTCGCTGTCGTCGATCACCCCTTCGAGGGCGCCGCGGAGCGCATCGGGCGATCCGGTGCCGCGCAGGGCCTCGTCGGCCCGGTTGCGCAGGCGGGTCAGCGGCGTCTTGAGGTCGTGGGCGATGTTGTCGGAGACCTCGCGCAGGCCGCGCATCAGCTCGCCGATCCGCTCCAGCATCAGGTTGAGGTTCTGGGCGAGGCGGTCGAGCTCGTCGCCGTTGCCGGCGACGGCAAGCCGGCGGTCGAGGTCGCCCGCCATGATCGTGCCGGCGGTCTCGGTCATCGCGTCGACCCGCTTGAGCACGCGCCCGGCCACCACCCATCCGCCGACCACCCCGAGCAGCACCACGACGGCGAGCGATGTGGCGAAGGTCCGGCCGATCACCCCGCGCAGGCGGTCGCGCTCCTCCACGTCGCGCCCGACCAGCAGCCGGAAGCCGCCCGGCAGGGTGAAGATCCGCACGATCGCCCGATGCGCGTCGCGGCCCTCCGTTTCGCGGCTGCGGCCGTAGACGGTCTCGCCCAGGCCGGGCGCGGCGAGGACGGCCGGGGGCACATCCCCGACGTTGCCGACCACGTGCTCGCCGTTGGCGGTGGTGACGAGGTAGAGCGAGGCTCCGGGCTCGGCCGCGCGCCGCTCGACGGCGCCGATCAGCCGGCGCAGTCCGCCGGCGTTGTACTGCTCGGCGAGCCCGTTGATCTCGGCATCGATCGTCGAGACGATCTGGTCGTCGAGCACCCGCCGGGCGCTCCAGGCGATCGTGCCCAGCGCGACCACGGCGCAGGCGGCAAACACCGCGAGATAGGCGATCGACAGCTTGAACGCCGTCGTCCGGAACAGTTTCTGGACCTTGGACAAGGGGTGTTCCCGCGACAGGGGATGTTCCCGCGCGGTGAGCACGGGCCTCACGGGCCATCCCCTCCGGGACCGGTCACGGGGCGCGCGGCTCGTCGGCCCGGATCATGTAGCCGGCGCCGCGGACCGTGTGGATCAGGGCCTGCGGGAAGCCCTTGTCGAGCTTGGCCCGCAGGCGCGAGACGTGCACGTCGATGACGTTGGTCTGCGGGTCGAAGTGATAGTCCCACACGTGCTCCAGCAGCATGGTCCGGGTGACCACCTGCCCGGCATGGCGCATCAGGTATTCGAGCAGCCGAAACTCGCGCGGCTGAAGCGCGACCTCGCGGCCGGCGCGGTGCACCCGGTGCGAGAGCCGGTCGAGTTCGAGCTCGCCGACGCGGTAGGCCGTCGGCTCGGCGGTCCCGGAGGCGATGCCGCCGCGCCGCGCCAGCACCTCGGCGCGGGCGAGCAGTTCGGAGAAGGCGTAGGGCTTCGGCAGGTAATCGTCGCCGCCGGCGCGCAGGCCCTTCACCCGGTCGTCGACCTGCCCCAGCGCGGACAGGATCAGCACCGGCGTCGCCACCGCCTGCTCGCGCAGGCTGCGGATCAGCGACAGCCCGTCGAGCTTCGGCAGCATCCGATCGACGATCAGCACGTCGTAGGCGCCCTCGCGGGCGAGCGCGTAGCCGTCGAGGCCGTCGGCCGCGTGGTCGGCCACATGTCCGGCTTCCCGGAACGCCTTGACGAGGTAGGCGACCGCCTCGCGATCGTCCTCGATGATCAGGAGCCGCATGGTCTGGGAGCATAGCGCGGACCGGGGCGGCGCGAAACGGGCCGGGCCGGGCGCGGGCACCGTTCCCCGCCCGGCGCCGGTGACGTTTCGGCGAAAGGCCGGCGGAGGCCCGGCCGCGGCCGCGACGCGCCCGGCGCGCCGTCAGGTCATCTTGCGCACGACGTGGCGCTCGAGCAGCAGGCCGAGCGTCAGGGTCGCGAGGGCGAACAGGAGCGTATAGGCATAATCGACGGTGATCGGAAGGTCCGGATAGAACCCGAGCCGGACCCACTCGATGATCTGCACGGCCGGGTTGTATTTCAGCCAGTGATAGATCTGGTCCGGCAGGAAGTTCGGCAGGAACATCACGCCGCTGGTCACGTAGATGACGATCGTGAACAGGACGAAGCCGATCATCCACGCCGGGTAGAAGGCGACGATGCTGACGTTGATCGTCCCGACCCCGATGCCGAGCAGGATCGCCGCGAGGTAGCCGCACATCGCGGTGAACGGATCGGCGGGAACCGGATCGACACCGATCGCCACCAGGATCGCGAGGATCACCAGCAATCCCAGGAACCCGGTGACGATCTCGACGAGGATGCGCGAGAACACGACGTCGAAGAGCTTGACCTGGGGATAGTAGGTCAGCGGCCGATTCGTGATGACGGCCTTCATCACCTCGCGCGAGATGTACTGGAACACGAGCACCGGAACCGCGCCGCTGGCGAAGAACAGCGCCCGGCTGTCGCCGATCGGCGCCGGAACCCCGCGGGTGACGTAGATGGTGACCAGCATGAACACGTGGACCACCGGCCACAGCACGACGATCGCGTAGCCCCAATGCGATCCGCCGAAGCGCGTGCGCATGTCGCGCAGCATCAGCGCGTGGAGCACGTGCAGGTAGGATTCCATCTGGCTTCGTTCGGGAAGCCGGGAGGGCCGTTCCGCGGTCGCAGGCATTCGATCTCCGCCTCGTTCGCCCGCCCGTGTCCGGCATGAAAACGCCGGAACTATGGATCGGAGCACCGCCGTGGGGCATGACGGGGACGACCCGCATCGCGGCGTGCGACGGACTTACGGCGGTTCGGACCGGCGCGGGACAAGGCCCCGGTTCGGTCCGCGCGAGGGTGATCCGATGTCCTGAACGCGGTTTGAGAGACCGCTGGCTCTCGGGAATTCTGGTCGGAGTGGCAGGATTTGAACCTGCGACCCCCACGTCCCGAACGTGGTGCGCTACCAGACTGCGCTACACTCCGACGACCGGCAATGACGCCGGCGAGCGGCGGTATAGCCGGCGCTTCGGCAGGCCGCAAGCGGCATGTCGGATCGAGGAGGGCAATCGGGTGAACCCGACTGCCCTGCGGATCGAGCCGAGCGCGCCGGCGATCAGGGCGGCAGGTCCAGCCATCCTTCCGCGAGCGCACACAGGGCGACGGCGGCGTCCGGCGCGCGGATCGCCGCGGCGCCGACGGTGCCGGGGCCCGGCTCGAGGTGATGGAGCGTCCAGGCCGGCGCCCTGTCGCCGGCGATCGCGACGAGGCGCGGGGCGTCCGGCGGCAGGGTGACCGCGAAGCGGTCGAGCGGCAGGGACAGGCCGGCGCCCAGCGCCTTCACCACCGCTTCCTTGCGCGTCCACAGGCCGGTGAAGGCGGCCTCGACCGCGTCCCGCGGAAGCGCCGACAGCGCCGCGGCCTCGGCCTCTGCGAAATGCACGCGGGCGATGCGCAGCGCGTCCGGGATCGGACGAAGCGCCTCGACATCGACGCCGATCGCGGCGTGCGGCGAGACGCCGACGAGGGCGCGGGTGCCCGAATGCGACAGGTTGAAGCGCAGCGCGCCGGCAAGCCGCCCGGCAAGTTCGGGCTTTCCGGCAGGGCCCGCGGCGAAGACGATCGCGTCCGCGGCGACGCCGAGGGTGCGCCCGAGGATCAGACGGAGGGCGGCGTGGCTCGCCCGGTAGCGGTCGCGGTCGTCCCGCCGCAGGAAGCGGTCCGCGCGCGCGGCCTCCTCGGGCGACAGCCGCGCGGCGCAGCGCGCGAGCTGCGCCTCGGACAGGGCGAGATCGACGCTCCAGACCCGGATCGCCGCCGCGGGACCGGGCTCCGTGACCGCGAACGCGCCGCGGCTCATCGCAGGGCTCGCGGCCGGCCTGCGGCTTCCCCGGCGCGTGCTGTAGGATGAGGCAGGGACGGGGCGAAGGGATGCGCGGGCAATGACCGGCTTTCAGGAGCGGCGGGCATCGAGGATCGGCCGTCGCGGCCGCCGCCGCAAGCGGTACGGGGCGTGAGCGCGGCCGTGCCGGCGGCGGCGGCCCTCGTCCGGCGCCTTCCGACCCTGCGGAGCCGGCCCGCGCGCTACGGCGCGTTCTTCGCGACCTACCTCTACCAGGGGCTGGTCGCCGGGTTCTCGCTCACCGCCCTGTCCAACCACCTTGCGGCGCAGGGCGTGTCGAGCGCGGAGGTCGGGTTCCACTTCGCGCTGGCCGGCCTGCCCTGGACGGTGCAGCCGATCCTGTGGGGGCCGCTGGTCGATCGGGCGAGCGGCGCAGCGATGGGCCGGCGCCGGGTCTGGAGCGTCGTCGCGGTCCTCGGCTGCCACGCGGCCTTGTCCGGCCTCCTGCTCGTTCCCGATGCGGCGTCGCTCGGGGCGCTCGGCCTCGTCTTCCTGTGCCACAGCCTGTTTGCCGCCCTGCTCGACACCGCCTGCGACCGGATGGTGATGGACCACGTGCCCGCGGGCGAGCTCGGCCGGACGAGCGCCTGCACCCGGGCGGGCTTCGTCGCCGGCGCCAGCCTCGGCGCCGGATTGTTCGGCTGGCTGCTCGCCACCCACGGCTTCGGGTTCAGCGTCCGCTGCCTGCTGGGCGCGGGCGTCCTCGCCAGCCTGCCGGTGCTGCTGGTGCGCGAGGCCCCCGGCGACGCCCTGCTCTCGCTGGCCCGGCGCCCGGGGGAGGCGGCGGTGCGGGCCGTGCCGTTCGGGCGGTTCCTGCGCCGCCTCGGGCTCGGCCTGCGGCGGCCGGGCGCCCTGCGGCTGATCGCGCTGTGCTTCTCGGTGGACGCGGCCCTCGCCCTGTTCGAGCTGCCGTTCTCGGTCGATCTCGTGCAGGCGCGGGGCTGGGACGCCGCCGGCCTGTCGCGGCTCCAGGCTGGCCTCGCCCTCGCCGGCGGCACGCTGGGCGCGCTCGGGATCGGGCTGTGGTGCGACCGGTCCGGCCCGCTGCCGGCGCTGCGCACCCTGTTCCTGGCGAGCGCCGCCGCCTTCGCGGCGAGCGCCGGCCTGATCGCCGCCGGCCTCGCCGGGCCGGCGGGGGCGGCGATCCTCGGCGTCACCACCGTGCTGCCGGGCCTCCTCGTCGTCGCCCTGGTGCCGGCCCTGATGCGGGCGAGCCGGGGGCGGGCGGGCGCCGCGACCCGGTTCGAGGTGTTCATGGCGGTGATGAACCTCGGCTCCGTCGCGGGCGGCGCCGCCTCGGGCGTGCTGGCGCCGGTGCTGCCGCTCTCGGGCGTCGCCGCCCTCGCGGCGCTGGTGCTGCTGGCGAGCGCGGCGCTCGTGCGGCGCCCCGGCCTGATCGCCTCGGCACCTGAAGGTCCCGCGGCGCCGTGAGCGAAGCGCCCGCCCCGGTGGAGGCATCCGTTCACGCCGATGCGGTAGAAGCCGCGCCCTGCCCCCTTCCGAAGCGCATGACGATGCCCGCATCCAAGCCCGACGCGCCGACCCGACTCACCGCCGAGGCGGCGCGTGCCCGCCACGCCGCCCTCTCGGAGGCGATCGCGGAGGCCGACCGGCTCTACCACCAGGAGGATGCGCCCGAGATCTCGGACGCGGCCTACGACCGCTTGCGCCGGGAACTGGAGACGCTGGAGGCCGGCTTCCCGGAGTTGTCCGGGACCGGCGCGGCGAGCGCGGCGGTCGGCGCCAAGCCCTCGGAGAAGTTCGCCAAGGTGCGCCATGCCGTGCCGATGCTGTCGCTCGGCAACGCGTTCGCCGACGCGGAGGTCGAGGAGTTCGTCGCCCGCGTCCGGCGCTTCCTGAACCGGCCCGCCGACGAGACCCTCGCCTTCACCGCCGAGCCGAAGATCGACGGGCTGTCGCTGTCGCTGCGCTACGAGCACGGCCGCCTCGTCACCGCGGCGACGCGGGGCGACGGCGAGACCGGCGAGAACGTCACCGCCAACGCCCGCACGGTCCGCGACATCCCGCAGGCGCTGGCCGGCGCGGGCTGGCCGGCGGTCTGCGAGGTGCGCGGCGAGGTCTACCTCTCGCACGCCGATTTTGCCGCGATCAACGCGCGCCAGGCGGCGGCGGGCAAGGCGCTGTTTGCTAACCCGCGCAACGCGGCGGCCGGCTCGCTGCGCCAGCTCGACCCGTCGATCACCGCCGCGCGGCCGCTGAAGTTCTTCGCGTATGCCTGGGGCGAGGTCTCGGAGGCGATCGCGGCGACGCAGTCCGGCGTGCTCGCCCGCTTCGCGGCGTGGGGCCTGCCGGTGAACCCGCGCACCGTGACCTGCGAGACCGCGGCGGAGATGATCGCGCACTACGGAAACATCGAGGCGGACCGCGCCGGGCTCGGCTACGACATCGACGGCGTCGTCTACAAGGTCGACGACCTCGCCCTCCAGCGCCGCCTCGGCTTCGTCTCGCGCTCGCCCCGCTGGGCGCTCGCCCACAAGTTCGCCGCGCAAGAGGCGCTGACGGTGGTCGAGGGCATCGACATCAACGTCGGCCGCACCGGCTCGCTCAACCCGCTCGCGCGCCTGCGGCCGGTGACGGTCGGCGGGGTGGTGGTGTCGAACGCCACGCTCCACAACGAGGGCTACGTGAAGGGGGTGGGCGGCGACGGCGAGCCGATCCGCGAGGGCCGCGACATCCGCGTCGGCGACACGGTGATCGTCCTGCGGGCGGGCGACGTCATCCCGAAGGTGATGGACGTGGTGCTCGACAAGCGCCCGGCCGACGCGACGCCCTTCGTCTTCCCCGACACCTGCCCAGCCTGCGGCAGCCGCGCGGTCCGCGAGATCAACCCGCGCACGGGTGCCCCCGACGCGGTGCGGCGCTGCACCGGCGGGCTGATCTGCCCGGCGCAAGGGGTCGAGCGGCTGAAGCACTTCGTCTCGCGCAACGGCTTCGACCTGGAAGGCTTCGGGCAGACCTACATCGAGGTGCTGTTCGAGGCCGGCCTCGTGCGCCAGCCGGCCGACCTGTTCCGCCTCGATTTCGCGCGCCTGAAGGCGGCGATCGTCGCGCGGCGCGAGGCCCTGTCCGCGGAACGGCGCGAGGCGGGTGTCCCGGCACCGAAGAAGGCGACGAAGAAGAAGGGCGAGGAGGAGGACAAGGCGATCCACAACCTGCTGGCTGCCGTGGCCGACCGCCGGAGCCTGCCGATGAACCGCTTCCTGTTCGCGCTCGGCATCCCCGATATCGGCGAGTCGACGGCCAAGGCGCTGGCCAGGCGGTTTTCCGATTTTTCGGCCTTGGGGGCCGCTCTGGCCGCCGCCGGCGCCGCGAAGGCGGGGCCGGACTGGCTCGAATTCTCGGCGGTGCCGCGCATCGGCCCGACCACCCGCGACCGGCTGCTGGAGGTCGGGCTGCCGGGCGAAGCCGCCGGCGATGCCGTGGACGGTCAGGACGGCGAGCCTCCGGTGGTCGGCGTCGCGAAGATACGGTTCAGCACGAGCCAGCGCGCGAGCCTGCTCGCCCATTACGGCAGCGAGGCCGCGATCCACGAGGCGATCGCCAAGGCCGCAGCGCAGCGCCCCGGCGACGCCTACCGGGTGTTCGCCGACGACGGCGAGATCGGCCCGGTGGCGACGGATTCGCTGATCGCGTTCTTCTCCGAGCCGCACAACGACGCGGCGGTCTCCGCCCTCCTCGACGAGGTCGCGGTGGAGCCGATGGCGGCGACGGCGCAGGCCGCAGCCTTCGCCGGCAAGACTATCGTCTTCACCGGCACGCTGGAACGGATGACGCGCAACGAGGCGAAGGCCACGGCCGAGCGGCTCGGTGCCAAGGTCTCGGGCTCGGTCTCGGCCAGGACCGATCTCGTCGTCGCCGGGCCCGGCGCCGGCTCGAAGCTGACGGACGCCGAGAGGCACGGCGTTCGGGTCGTCTCGGAAGACGAATGGGTCGCGATGGTGGCCGGTGCTTGAAGCGCGGGTCCGCCGGTCATAGACCGGGGACCATGGCACTCAGGCGGCCGGCCCGGCCTCGCGCATGACCGTCATCGCCCTCGACTTCGAGACGGCCAACGAGCGGCGCGACAGCGCCTGCGCGGTCGGGCTCGCCTGGATCGCGGACGGCCGCGTGGTGCGCAGGGCCTCGCGCCTGATCCGGCCGCCGGAGCTGCGGTTCGCGCCCGGCAACATCCGCGTCCACGGCATCCTGCCGGCGGACGTGCGCGACCGGCCGATGTTCGCCGACGTGATGGCCGAGTTCCTGCCGGACCTCGCGGGCGGGCTGATCCTGGCGCACAACGCGGCCTTCGACATCGGCGTGCTGCGCGCCTCGCTCGCCGCCTGCGGACGGCCGGTGCCGCCGCTCTCATACCTTTGCACGCTTCAGATCGCGCGAAAGGTGTTTCCGGACCCCGCAGGGTGCGGCCTCGGCAAGGTCGCGGGACGGCTCGGCATCCGCTTCGAGCACCACGACGCGGGCGAGGACGCCTATGCCTGCGCCGAGATCGCGCTCGCCGCGGTCGGCCAAACGGGTGCGCGGGACGTGCCGGACCTGTCGCGGGTGCTGGCGCTCCCCGTCACGCGGGTGGACGGCCGCGGCGCCGTGCCGCGGCCGGTCGCGGGCGCGATCAGCAGCCGCATCCTGCGCGCGCTGACGCCGGCGCAGCCGGAGGCCCTGCGCTTCGCGATGCGCGGCAGCACCGGCAACCGCTACGAAGTCTCGCTGGAGGACCGCGCGACCGGGCTGTCGCTGCGCTGCACCTGCATGGCCGGCCGCCACGGGCTGCGCTGCCGCCACGTGAAGGCGCTGGTGGTGGGCGACATCACCGACCTGCTCTCGGGCAACCATGCCGACGTCGAGGCGTTGCGCCGGCGGCTGGCGGCGTCTTGAGGGAGGCCGCGCCGCAGGTTGAAACTCCGAAATCGCCGTCGGACCCCCTCCCCCCTCTGCGGGGGAGGGTGGCCCTCGCGTGAGCGAGGGTCGGGCGAGGGGAGCGCGTTCTCCGGCACCGGCGCTCCCCTCTCCCGACTTGGCTCGCGGGCCACCCTCTCCCGCAGAGGGGAGAAGGATTAGCCGGGAGTCACGCCGCCTGCTTCGCCGCCTCGCCGTAGAACGTCCCGCCGGTCTCGGCCATGGCGAGCAGGTTGTCCGGCACGGCGAAGCGCGGGCCGTGCTTGGCTTCCAGCCCCTGCGCCAGGGCGACGAACGCCTCCGCGCCCATGAAGTCGATGTACGACAGCGCCCCTCCGGTGAACGGGGCGAAGCCGAAGGCCAGAATCGAGCCGACATCGGCCTCGCGCGGGTCGGTGATGACGCCCTCCTCCACCGTGCGGGCGGCCTCCAGCGCCTGCACCACGAGGAGGCGGTGCTTCAGTTCGGCGATGTCGAGCGTGTCGGGGTCGAGATGCGTCGGCTGGAGGTCCTTCAGGCCCGGCCACAGGCGCTTCGGCCCGCCCTCGGGATAATCGTAGAAACCCTTGCGGTTCTTGCGCCCGAGCCGCCCCCGGCCCTCGACCATCTCGACGAGCAGCGCCTTCTGCGCCGGATCGACCGCGCCGGGGCCGGCCTGCGCCTCCGTCGCCCGGGCGATCTTCAGCCCTAGGTCGAGCGCCACCTCGTCGTTGAGCGAGAGCGGGCCGACCGGCATGCCGGCCATCCGGCCGGCGTTCTCGATCATCGCCGGCGGCACGCCCTCGTTCAGCATCGTGTGGCCTTCGAGGATGTAGGCGCCGACGCAGCGGTTGGCAAAGAAGCCACGGGCGTCGTTGACGACGATCGGGGTCTTCTTCACCGCGCGGACGTAGTCCAAGGCCGTCGCGAGCGCGCGGTCGCCGGTCGCCGCGCCGCGGATGATCTCGACGAGCATCATCTTCTCCACCGGCGAGAAGAAGTGGATGCCGAGGAAGGATTCGGGCCGCGCCGACGCTTCGGCGAGGCCGGAGATCGGCAGCGTCGAGGTGTTCGAGGCGAGGATCGTGTCGGGACCGATCACCGCCTCGACCTGGGCGATCACCTCGGCCTTCACCTGCGGGTCCTCGAACACCGCCTCGATGACGAGGTCGCAGCCTGCGAGGTCGGCGTAGTCGGCGGACGGCTGGATGCGGGCGAGCAGCGCGTCGCGGTCGGCGGTCTTGGCGCGGCCCTTGTTGATCTGGCCGGTGATCAGCGTGTGCGCGTAGGCCTTGCCCTTCTCGGCGGCCTCGATCGATTGATCGACCAGCACCACGTCCATCCCGGCCTGGGCCGTGACGTAGGCGACGCCCGCGCCCATGAAGCCGGCGCCGACGACGCCGACCTTCTTCAGGTCGGAGGCCGGCACGTCCTTCGGGCGGCGCGCGCCCTTGTTCAGCGCGCCCATGGAGATGAACAGCGTGCGGATCATCGCCGTCGCCTCCTTGGTGCGCAGGATCATCGCGAAGTAGCGGCTCTCGACCCGCAGCGCGAGGTCCATCGGCAGTTGCAGGCCCTCGTAGACCGAGGCGAGGATCGCCTTGGCCGCCGGGTAGTTGTCGTGCGTCTCGCGCCGGTAGATCGCGTTGGCTGGCGGCCAGATCATCATGCCGGCCGGCGAATGGACTTTTCCGGACGGCGGCTTGAACTTCGGCACGTCCCAGGGCGCGACCGCCGAGCCGCCGGCTGCGATCCACGCCTTGGCCCTGGCGACGATCTCGTCCTTGGGGGCGACCTCGTGGACGAGGCCCATGGTGCGGGCCATGGCGGGGCGGATCTGCTCGCCCTTGAACAGCATCTGCAGCGCGTCGCCGGTCTGCATCAGCCGCGCGACCCGCTGGGTGCCGCCGCCGCCGGGAAACAGCCCGACCTTGATCTCGGGCAGGCCGATGCGGGTCTTGGGATCATCCGACACGACGCGGTGATGGCAGGCGAGCGCCAGCTCGAAGGCGCCCCCGAGGCACAGCCCGCTCACGGCCGCCGCGAACGGCTTGCCGCAGGTCTCGAGCTTGCGGAACACCAGCGAGAGCCGGCGCGAGGCCTCGAAGAAGTGGCGCATGGCGGGCTCCTCGCCCTGTTCGCGCTTGAGCGTCTCGTACTCCAGGCCGAGCCCCTGAAGCATCGTCAGGTCGGCGCCGCCGGAAAAGTTGTCCTTGCCCGACGTGACGACGCAGCCCTTGATCGCGGCGTCCGTCACGACCGCGTCGACGATCGCCTCGATCTCGTCGATCACGGCTTGCGTGATCACGTTCATCGAGCGGCCGGGGCAGTCCCAGGTCGCCAGCGCGACGCCGTCGGCATCGGTCTCGAAGCGGAAGTTCTGAAGATTCATCGCCGGTCCTCGGATGGCTCGTGCAAGCTTAATCGGCCGCGTTAACAGCGTGGAGACGTTTGATCCCCAAGCTTACGGCTGGGGTTAGAGCAGAAGAAGCCAATGATCGCCAACAGTGGGTGTCGGGCTTGCCGCGACGGCGAGCCGCTCGATTTCGCGTTCACGATGGCCTTCCAGCCGATCCTCGCGGCGCGCGCGGGCCGCGTCTGGGGCTACGAGGCGCTGGTGCGCGGCCCTGAAGGACAGTCGGCGGCCTCGATCCTCGACCGCGTCACCGACGCGACCCGGTACCGCTTCGACCAGGCGGCGCGGGTGCGCGCCATCGAACTGGCCGGCCGCCTGTTCCCGCCCGACTCCGACGCACGCCTGTCGATCAACTTCATGCCCAACGCGGTCTACGAGCCGGCGGCCTGCATCCGTGCCTCTCTGGAGGCGGCGCGGAGGGTCGGGTTCGCGCATCACCGGATCATGTTCGAGTTCACCGAGAACGAGCGGTTCCGCGACATCGCCCACGTCGAGCGCATCGTCCGCGAATACCGGCGCCAGGGCTTCATCACCGCGCTCGACGACTTCGGCGCCGGCTATGCCGGCTTGAGCCTGCTCGCGAACTTCCGTCCGGACCTGATCAAGATCGACATGGACCTGATCCGCGGCATCGACGCGGATGCCGGGCGCGGCACCATCGTCTCGGGCCTCGTCGCCATCGCCGGGGCGCTGGGCGTGTCGGTCCTGGCGGAAGGGGTCGAGACGCGGGCGGAGTTCGATGCCCTGCGCGCCCTCGGCATCGATCTGTTCCAGGGCTACCACTTCGCCAAGCCTCTCCTCGAAGGGCTGCCGCACGTCGCCGGCTTCACCGACGCGGAGCGATCCGCGGCGGCCTGAGGCCGGCGGGCGCGCCATAGCCGGACCGCTGCGCTTGCGGTCTCAGCGGGCGGGCATCGGCGGCGCACCGGGCTGCGGCGCGTTGTCGCCGGCCGAGGCCACCGCGAGCATGTTGAGCAGCTTGGTCACGGAGGCCTGCGAGATCGCCGTCACCGTCGAGGACGGGTCGGCGTTGATCGCCTGGAACTTGAGGTAGGTCTTGTCCTCATAGACCTCGTTGAGGTGCTTCAGCTCGGGCAGCGCGAACTTGGCCGCGTATTCCTTCGACAGGCCGTCGACCATGATGCCGCTCTGCTTGTCGAACTCCGCGCTCAGCTCCTTGCGGACCGATTCGGACTTGTCCTCCGGCATTGCCGCGACGGTCTTCTCCAGGGCGGCGTTGAAGCCGGTCTGGAGGTTCCTGATCAGGGTCTTGCTGACGAGGGTCCTGGCCTCGGCGACCTTGTCGGCGGCCTCGTCGGCGCGGGCAGCGGGCGGCAGGGCGAGGGCTGTGGTCAGGCACAGGGCGGCGAGCAGGCGGATCATCGTGTCTCCCTCGGTGTCGTTCTTGATGTCGTTCTTTGGAGTCGTCCTCGGCCCCGCCGTTTGCCGGCACGGGCCGCGCTCGCCTCTATCAGCGTTTCCAGGGATTTGGGAGCGGCCGGCCGCTCCCGGGATCGTCACACCCGCTCGATGATCGTCGCGGTGCCCATGCCGGCGCCGATGCACAGCGTCACCAGGGCGCGCTCCTTGCCGGTGCGCTCCAGTTCGTCGAGCACGGTGCCGAGGATCATCGCGCCGGTGGCGCCGAGCGGGTGGCCCATGGCGATGGCGCCGCCGTTGACGTTGACCTTGGCCGGGTCGAGGTCGAAGGCCTGGCAGAAGCGCAGCACCACGGCGGCGAAGGCCTCGTTGACCTCGAACAGGTCGATGTCGGAAAGGCTCAGGCCGGCGCGCGCCAGCACCTTCTTCGTCACGTCGACCGGGCCGGTGAGCATCAGCGCCGGGTCGGAGCCGATGTTGGCGAACGCCCGGATGCGGGCGCGGGGCCTCAATCCGGCGCCCCGGCCGGCTTCCGCCGAGCCGATCAGCACCGCCGCGGCGCCGTCGACGATGCCCGACGAGTTGCCGGCGTGGTGCACGTGGTTCACCGCCTCGACCTCCGGGTGCGCGTCGATCGCCACCGCGTCGAAGCCGCCCATCTGGCCCATCTGCACGAACGACGCCTTGAGGCTTGCCAGCGACTGCATGTCGGTGCCCGGCCGCATGTGCTCGTCGCGGTCGAGCAGCGTGAGGCCGTTCACGTCGCGCACCGGCACGACCGAATCCGTGAACAGGCCGTCCGACCAGGATCTCGCGGAGCGCGCCTGCGACTGCACCGCGTAGGCGTCGCAATCGTCGCGCGAGAAGCCGTACTTGGTGGCGATCAGGTCGGCGGAAACGCCCTGCGGCATGAAGTAGGCCTTGATCGCGATCGCCGGATCGACCGGCCACGCGCCGCCGGACGCCCCCAGCCCGACGCGGCTCATCGATTCGACGCCGCCGCCGACCGTCATGTCGTGCTGGCCGGCCATCACCTGGGCTGCCGCGAAGTTGATCGCGTCGAGGCCGGAGGCGCAGAAGCGGTTGATCTGCACGCCCGGCACGTGGGTGCCGTAATCGGCAACGAGCGCGGCGGCGCGGGCGATGTCGCCCCCGGCCTCGCCGACCGGATCGACGCAGCCGAGCACCACGTCGTCGATGCGCTTGGTATCGAGCCCGTTGCGGTCCTTGAGCGCGCGCAGCGCCGTCTCGGCCAGCCGCAGGGCGGTGACCTCGTGCAGCGACCCGTCCGGCTTGCCGCGCCCGCGCGGCGTGCGGACGTGGTCGTAGATGAAGGCCTCGGTCATGGCGTTTCCCTTAGGATCTTCCCCGCTTGCGCGGGCGCTTATCGTTTTCGGGGGACCGGGCGACCGACGATGCAACCGCCTCTCCCTCTCCCTTCTGCGGGAGAGGGTGGCCCGCGAGCTAAGTCGGGAGAGGGGAGCGCCGTATCCGGATACGGCGCTCCCCTCTCCCGACCCTCGCGTGAGCCGAGGCCCACCCTCCCCCGCTAAAGGGGGGAGGGAAGAATAGACGATCAGAACGCCTCGGCCGCCAGCGTCATCGTCGTGTCCGAACCGGCCTTGATCCGGGTAAGCCGCATCGCCGTCTCGGGCAGCACCCGCTCCATGTAGAAGCGGCCGGTGACGAGCTTGGCCGCCATGCGCTCGGAGGCGGCCTCGGCCTGCCGCGCGACAGCCGCCTTGGCGATCCTGGCCCACATGTAGCCCATCGCCACGAGGCCGAGGAGGTGCATGTAGTCGGTGGCGCCGGCGCCCGCGTTGTCGGGCTTGGCGAACGCGTTCTGCATGAACCACATCGTGGCGCCCTGGAGGTCGTTCAGCCCGGCCTGGAGCGGGCCGGTGAACGCCGTCATCGACGCGTCCTCGTCGTTGTCCTTGATGAAGGTCTGCACTTCGCCCAGGAACGCCATCATCGCGCGGCCGCCGTCCTTGGGCAGCTTGCGCCCGATCAGGTCCATGGCCTGGATGCCGTTGGCGCCCTCGTAGATCATCGCGATGCGGGCGTCGCGCACGAACTGCGACATGCCCCATTCCTCGATGTAGCCGTGGCCGCCGAACATCTGCTGCGCCTCGACCGCGTTGGCAAAGCCCCGGTCGGTGAGCACGCCCTTCACCACCGGCGTCAGCAGCCCGAGCAGGTCGTCGGCGGTCTGGCGTTCCCCGGCATCCTCCGAGCGGTGCGCGATGTCCGATTGCAGCGCGGTCCAGAGCATCAGCGCGCGCGCCGATTCGTTGAAGGCGCGCAGGCCCATCAGCGTGCGGCGCACGTCCGCGTGGACGATGATCGGGTCGGCGGCCCTGTCCGGCGCCTTCGCGCCGGTGAGCGCGCGGCCCTGCAACCGGTCCTTGGCGTAGGCGGCGGCGTTCTGGTAGGCGACCTCGGACTGGCCGAGCCCCTGGACGCCGACGGCGAGCCGCGCCTCGTTCATCATCACGAACATCGCGTTCAGGCCGCGGTTCACCTCGCCCACGAGCCAGCCCTTGGCGCCGTCGTAGTTCATCACGCAGGTGCTGTTGCCGTGGATGCCCATCTTGTGCTCGATCGAGCCGCAGGAGACGCCGTTGCGCGCGCCTGCTGAGCCGTCCGGGTTCACCAGGAACTTCGGCACCACGAACAGCGAGATGCCCTTGGTGCCCGCCGGCGCGCCCTCGATCCGGGCGATGACGAGGTGGACGATGTTCTCCGACAGGTCGTGCTCGCCCGCCGAGATGAAGATCTTGGTGCCGGTGAGGCTGTACGCGCCGTCGCCGTCGGGCACCGCCCGGGTCTTCAGCAGCCCGAGATCGGTGCCGCAATGGGGCTCGGTGAGGTTCATGGTGCCGGTCCAGGCGCCCTCGACCATCTTCGGCAGGTAGGTTCGCTTCTGCTCGTCCGAACCGTGCACCAGCAGCGCCGCGATCGCGCCCTGCGTCAGGCCGGGATACATGCTCAGCGCGAGGTTGGCGCCCGAGCCGAATTCCTGGATCGCGGTGTTGAGCGTGTGCGGCAGGCCCTGGCCGCCATAGGCCTCGGGCACCGAGAGGCCCATCCAGCCGCCCTGCGCGTAGGCGTCGTAGGCCGCCTTGAAGCCCTTCGGCGTCGTCACCGAGCCGTCCGGATGGCGGGTGCAGCCCTCGACGTCGCCGGCGCGGTTGAGCGGCGCGAGCACGTCGTCGGCGAGCTTGGCGCCCTCGTTCAGCACCGCCGCGACCACGTCGGGGGAGGCGTCGGCGAAGCCTGCGAGGTTGGCGTGGTTGTGGAAGCCGAGCACGTCGTCGAGGAGGAACAGCGTGTCCTCGACCGGGGCGCGATAGCTCGGCATCTGGTATCCTCCGCGTGCGGGCGGGCGTGCCGTCCGGCCTGTCTCCGGCCGGTGGGCGCCATGATGGTTCATATATAAACTATCTCGCCCCGCCCAGGCAAGGGGGCGGCGCGACCCGCCTCGATGCCGCCGCCGCGCGCGACGTCGGGACGGGGGTGCGGCGCATCTTAACCGCGTGTTTACCAAGACCGTTAATCGTCGCCGATGACCGATCCGACGGCGGCGTTCCGGGACCTTCCGCATCCTGCCGCGCAAGCCGTCCGGAGCGGTGCCGCACGCCGCCGAACGCAGGCCCGATGATGACCCGAAACGCGACGCCGAGCTTCGACCGATTCGATCCCGACGTGATCGAGGCGGCTCGCGACGTCGCCCGCCGGGCCGGCGTTCCGCTGGAGACGTGGATCGCCTCCGTCGTCCCGAACGCGGGGACGGCAAAGCCCGGCCAGGGCAAGCCTTCCGCGCCCCGGCCCGCGGGCGGCAGGGCTCAGCGACGCCGCGCCGACGTGACCGCCTCACTGCCCGCCTCCCTGTCCAAGGCCGCTTCCGAGCCGGCCGGGCATCCGGAGCCGCCGGCAGCCGTCGCCGGGGCCGTCCCGGCCGACGCGCTCGGCGCGACCTTCCAGGCGCTGCTCACCCGGATCGACGGCCTCGACCGGACGCTCGCCGAGGAACGCCGGTCGGTCGAGGAGGCCGCCCGGCGCCGGATCGAGGACATCGAGGCCCGGATCGGCGAGGCGCTCGGCGCCGCCCCGGTGCAGCAGGTCGCCGACCGCCTCGGCGACATCGAGCGCCGGATGTCGGCGCTCGGCGAGCAGGTCGCCGCGTCGCGGCCCCCGGGGCGTCGCGGGCGAGCGGCCGTCACCGAGATCCGCGATGCGGTCCAGGATATCCGCCAGCGCCAGCGCGAGCTCGGCGCGGGCTCGGAGAGCAGCGTCGTCGCGACGATGCGCGAGGACCTCGCCCGCCGCCTCGACGCCACCGTCGCGGAGGCCGCACCGGCCGCGCCCGCGGCGCAGGACCCGTCCGCCGACCCGGACCCGTCCGCGAACCGGGATCAATCTGCGAACGCCGTGTCGGAACTCCGGCGCGAGACCACCCGGCTTCGCGAATCGATCGGCCACCTCGCCACGGGCCGCGACCTCGGCGCCCTGGAGCAGGCGGTGATCTCGCTGGCGAGCGGCGTCGAGCGCGCCCAGGCGCCCGCCGACCTCGCGGCCATCGCCGCGCCGATCGAGCTGATCCGGGTCAAGGTCGAGCGGCTCGCCGACGACGTCGCCGAGAACGTCCACACCCGCGTCGCCGGCGACGTCGAGCGCCTCGCCGCCCGCCTCGACACGGTCGTGGCCGCCGGCCGCGGCAGCGCCGTCGATCCCGACGCGCTCGCGGACCTGTTCCGCGAGTTGGAGGAGATCCGCCACCTGATCGCGGCGCTCGCCGGGCCGGAGCGCATCCAGAGCCTCGCCCACGGTCTCCAGGCGATCAGCGCGCAGATCGCCCAGCTCCAGGGCGCCGCGACCGCGGGCGGCGACACGGCCCTGCGTCCGCTGCTCGAGGAGATCCGCACCGGGCTGAGCGCGGGCTCGCCGGCGCCGGCGGCCCTCGTCAGCCAGATCGAGGCGATGGCCGGCAAACTCGACGCCCTGCAGGCCGGCGCCCGCGGCGCGGACACCGCGGCCTCGAAGGCGATCCTCGGGCGCATCGACGCGCTGGCCGACAAGGTCGACCGCGTCAGCGCCCAGCCGGTCGGCGACCTGATCGGGCGCCTGGAAGGTCTCGGCGCGAGCCTGCGCCAGCCGGCGATGCCGGGCGCCGACGTCGCCTCGATCCACACCATGCTGCGCAACCTCGCCGAGAAGGTCGACCGCGTCGGCACACGCTCCGGCGGCGAGGGCCTCGACGCTCTCGAGAAGCAGGTGGTGTCGCTGGCCAACCGCCTCGACGCCCGCAGCGCCGACCCGACGCTCGCGAGCCTGGAGCGGACGATGGGCGACCTGCTCCGGCAGGTCTCGGCGCTCCGCGAGGAGGCGCCGATCGAGGCCGCCGTCGAGCGGGCCGCCCGCGGCGCGCTCGCCGACGCGGTCGGCGGCGCGCGCGAGGCCGCCGAGCGGAGCGAGTTCGGCCTGCTCCGCGCCGGCCTCGCGGACATCCAGGCCCGGCAGGCCGCCTCGGACCAGCGCCTCGCCGCCACGCTGGAGGGCGTGCAATCGGCCCTCGACCGCCTGACCGGACGCCTCGGCGAGCCCGCGCGCGCCGCCGCCGGCGCCCGGCCGGCGACGCTGGAGGAGCGCCTGCTCGCCTCGACCGGGGTCGAGGCGCCCCGCGCGCGACCGGCGCGGCGGCCGGAATTGCCGAGCGCGATCGGCATCGGCCCGGCACCGGAGACCGGCCGGGGCGACGAGTTGCTCGAGCCCGGTGCCGCACGCCCGGTCAAGGACGCACCGGCGCACGAGCGCCCGGCGCGCGAGCGGGCCGAGACCGCGGAATCCGACGGCTCGGCCGACATCAAGACCAACTTCATCGCGGCCGCCCGCCGTGCCGCCCAGGCCGCCCAGGCCGAGGTCGCCTCGGAGGCCGCGCTCTCGGCCGGCCGGCGCGAGCCCCGCGCCGGCGCACGCAAGGCCACGCCCGCCGCGGCCGCCCCAGGCGAGGGACCCGTGGCGCGCCTGCGCGCCGAGATCGACCGCCGCCGCCGCCCGCTGCTCCTCGGCCTCGCCGCGATCGTGCTGGCGCTCGGCGCGCTTCAGGCGATCAGCATGCGTCCCACGGGCGGCGCCGAGCCGGCGCGGACGAACCTGCCGCCGGTCGTCGCAGCCCCCGCCAGGGACGGCGCCGGCTACGCCGAGTCCGGTGCGCCCGCCCCACCCAAGGCCGGGCCGGCGATGCCGACACAGGCCGAGGCGGCGCGCAGCGCCCTGCCCGATCCACAGACGACGCAGGCCATCGCCTCCCCGGCGCCGGCCGAGGCCCGCCCGGCCGCCGCCAAGGTCGCGCCGCCGCAGGTGTCGAACATGGCCTCGCTCTCAGCCGACCTCGCAGGCATCCCGGCCGGGCTTTCCAAGCTCCGGCAATCGGCGCTCGACGGGGACGGCACCGCGATCTGGGAACTCGCCGGGCGCACGGCCGACGGGCGCGGCCTGCCGCGCGACCTGTCGCTCGCGGCCAGGCTCTACGAGAAGCTCGCCACCTCCGGCTACGCGCCGGCCCAGTACAAGCTCGCCGGACATTTCGAGAAGGGATCGGGGCTGGTCCGCGACATCGCCCAGGCCAAGCTCTGGTACGGGCGCGCCGCCGAGCAGGGCCATGCCCGCTCGATGCACAACCTCGCGGTGCTCTACGCCGAGAACCCGGCCGCCTCGGGCAAGCCGGACTACGCCTCGGCGGCCTCGTGGTTCAGGCAGGGCGCGGAGTATGGGGTGCGCGACAGCCAGTACAACCTCGCGGTGCTCTACGCCCGCGGGCTCGGCCTGACGCAGGACCTGACGCAGTCCTACGCGTGGTTCTCCGCGGCCGCCGGGCAGGGCGACGAGGATGCCGGCAAGAAGCGCGACGACGTGGCGACCAAGCTCAGCCCGGCCGACCTCGCCGCGGCGCGCAGCCTCGCGGCCAACTTCAAGCCCCGCCGGCTCGACCGGGCGGTCAACGACCCGCCGGCCCCCAACGAGGCCGCCACCGGCCCGATGACCCTGCTCGGCGCGCCCGCGCCGGCCGGCCCGGCCTTCGCGCCGGCCGCCCGCAAGGGCGTCTGATCCCCGGGGGCCGAAGTTCCCGATGCGTCCCTCCGGGCGCCGCCATCATCATCCGCCGGTGCGGCGTCGGCGCGATGCGGGCCGGCGGCCGGACGGCCTACGGCGGAAGCTTGACCAGGATGCCGCAGCGCGGGAACCGTCCGCGCCCGCGGCCGTATAGACGTTCGATTCGATACGCGACCGCCGATCCGCAGCGGGCAGCCCGGAGGTCGGATGACGCGCGTGACTCCCGTACCGATCGGTGCCGTGCTGCTCGGCGTCGCCGGCCTGATCCCGTTCCTCGGCTTCGCGGCGCTCGCGGTCAGCGGCAGCGACGGCGGCCTTGGCACGATCGGGCTGTCGCCGCGCACGATCCTGTCCGGCTACGGCGCAGTGATCGCCTCGTTCCTCGGCGGCATCCGCTGGGGGGCGGCGGCGGCGCGCAACGCCGGCAACGCCGACTACCTGCTCGCGATCATCCCCTCGCTGCTGGCCTGGGCGTCGCTCGCCGCGCCGGCCCCGTGGGACCTGCGCATGCTCGGCATCCTGGTGCTGGCCTGGGGCCTCGTCGATCAGGACCTCGTCCGGCGCGGCCTCGTCCCGGTCTGGCTCGGGCGGCTGCGCCTCGTCCTGTCCGGCGTCGCGGGCGCAGCCCTGCTGGTGGCGGCCTGAATCAATAGCCGACGCCGAGGATCAGCAGGCTGACGTAACGGCCGGCGAGCGGAAGGCCCAGCTCCGGCAGACGGCCGGATGCGCGGGCCTGCGCGAAGTACGGACGGGGGGCGCGGCGGTGCGCGATCGTGCGGCAGCCGGCGCGGTCCGCGTTCCATCCGGCCTGCGCGCAGGCGAGGCTGTGCAGGGGCGGCGCGTCCGCGAGAACCGGCGCGGCGGCGACGAGACCGCCGACGAGACCGAGGGCGATGATCGCCGAATGGGAGAGGGACCGTGACATCGTGAGAACTCCTCGGACGTTCAGCAGGTAGGGGCTAAGCGACGGGCGACCGGCGCGCGATCCACTGGGATCGGGCACGATCGCGGTTTTTTCCGGACAGGCCCGCCCGAAGCTGCCCGGACGGAACCTTCAGCCGCACGCGGACGGGCGCTGCTCGATGCGAAGCCGCATCAGAATCCGATGCCGACCATCGGGGCGGCACCGCCGCCGCCGCCGCCGGATGAGCGCGGCGCCGGGGCGGAGACGCGCGCCTCAGCACGGGCACGGGGGGCGGGCGCGGCACGGACCTGGGCGGCGCGGGAGCGCGACGCCTCCTTGGCCTGCTGCGCCGCGCGCCGCCGCTGGTCGGCGACGGCCGCAGCGCGCTCCGCCTGCCGGTCGGCGGCCCGGCGGGTCGCCTCGGCCGCGCGGCGGCGGTTGGCGGCGGCGGCTTCGTCGGCGGCTTCGCGGGCGCTCTCGGCGGCCTCGCGGCGGCGGGCGGCGGCGGCCCGCTCGGCCTGGCGCTCGGCGGCCGCTTCGGCCGCCGCCTGGGCGCGGCGACGCTCGGCCTGGGCCTCGTCCTTCGCCTTGCGGCGGGCGGCCTCGGCGATGCGGGCGTGCTCGGCATCCTCGCGGTCGGTGACGACCGTCTCCGACTCGGCCTTCCGGCGTGCGATCTCCGCGGCCTTGCCGCGCTCCTCGGCCTCCTTCTGGCGGGCGGCGATCTCCGCGGCCTTCGTCCGCTCGCGCTCCTCCGCCGCGCGGGCCTCGGCCGCGGCCTGAGCCTCGGCCTTCGCGGCGGCCTTGGCCTGCGCCTCCGTGGCGCGCTCCCGGTTCGTGAGCTCGCCCGCGGCCTGAGCGCGGCTGCGCTCCTCGGCCTCGCGCACGGCCTTCGCAGCCTCGGCGGCGCGGGTTGCGGCGTCGGCCTCGCGCTGGCGGGCGGCGGCCTCGGCTTCGGCCTTCCGGCGCTCGGCGGCGAGCGCCTCGGCGCGCTGCTCCGCCTCCTGCCTGCGCACGGCGATCGCGGCGAGGCGGGCGGCCTCCTCATCCTCGCGCTTGCGCGCGGCGACCTCGGCGGCCCGCGCCCGCTCTTCGGCCTCGCGCTGCTTGGCGGCGGCCATCGTCTCCGCCTTCTGGCGGGCGGCCTCGGCGGCCTTGGCACGCTCGGCCTCCTCGCGCTGCTTGGCGGCCTCGCGATCGAGACGCTTGCGCTCCAGCTCGGCGGCCTTCTTCTGCCGGTCGTCCTCGTCGCGCTGGCGGGCGGCCTCGCGCTCCAGGCGCGCGGCCGCCTCGCGCTCGCGGGCGAGGCGCTGCAGCGTGTCGAGCCGGTCTTCCGCCTCCGGGAGCAGCAGGGAACTCGGGTAGGTCTCGATGAACTTGCGGATCGCGCCCTGGTCGGTCGAGAGCCTCAGCCGGTCCCAGGCGCGCTGCTCGGCGGCGCTCGGCTTCGGCACCGGCTGCACCGGCGGCGGCTCGACCCGGGGAGAGGTCCGGGTGTTGGCGGGCATCCCGCCCGCCGGCGGACCGCCCGAGGCGTCGCTGGCGACCGGCGTGATCGCCGCGTAGGTGCCGCCGGTGCTGAGCTTGGCGACCTGCACCCGCGCGAGCTCGGCGTAGAGCCCGGTCTTGTGCGTGTTGAGGAAGACCTCCCAGGCCTCCTTCTTGCCGACGCGCTCGACGATCTCGTAGTCGGACTTGGCGTTGTCGGTGAGCGCGGCCGGGGCCGCCTCCGCCTTGGCCGGCACGAGCGCGACGGTGCCGCCCCCGAGCGAGCCGTAGACGTAGGGCTCCTGCCGGCGCCCCGTCGCCTTCAGCACGTCGTCGCGCACCCGGCCGAAGGCGAGGCGCACGTCGAGGCCGGGGACCGTGAGGCTGGCGAGCAGCGCGGTCGTAAACGGGCTGTGCGCGGCCTCGCCGTCGTTGGCGACGAACCCCTCGGCCGCAGCATAGGCGATCAGCGTGTCGGTCTGGCTCGTCTCCACGCGGCCGAGGCCGGCGCTGATGGCGCGGCTCGCGACCCGGCGCTTCATCTTCGAGCCGAACGGGTTGTCGCGGCAGGCGTCGAGGATGACGAGGCGCAGGCGCTTGGCCGGCTCCAGGGCCGTGATGATGCGGTCGAGCGAGATCGCCTCGTCGTCGGCGTCGCGCTCGTTGAGCAGCTTGGCGTCGGTGGGGATCAGGTAGTTGGTGCGCTGGATCTGGATGCCGTGGCCGGCATAGAACACCACGGCGATGTCGGAATCGGCCGCCGCGTCCTCGAAGTCGCGAATCGCGCGCTTCAGTTCGAGGTTGCCGACATCGGTGCGCGCGGTGACCACGTCGAAGCCGGCGGTGCGGAACATCTCGGCCATCGCGGTGGCGTCGTTCACCGCGTTCGGGAGCTGCGGCACCGTCTGGTAAGCGCCGATGCCGACCACGAGGGCGACGCGCCGCCCGTCCGCCGAGGCCTGCTCGGCGTAGAGCGTCAGCAGCATGCTGACCAGTATGGCGATCGCGAGCCGTGTCACGGCGGTGGCCTCTGCGCGGGCGGGGCGGAGACCATTCGGTCGCCGCCGTCCGCCACGCGAAATTAGGCGGTGCCCCGCATTCGCGCAACGGATAAATTGCACGGGCACCGGCCGTGGCCCGCGCGAATGCAGGGCAACGTGCGATTGTTCACATCAACCATCGCTCCGATACTGTCGATCGCCCCCGCATCGGCGCGCCGGGGCTCAGCGCGCGGGGTCGGCCGCCCGGACCGGCCGGATCAGGTCGCCCTCCCTCAGGAAGGCGCCCGCCCGCGACACCACCGTGTCGCCCTCCTCGATGCCGTCGGTGATCTCGACGAGCTTCTCGGAGGACAGGCCGGTCACGACCGGGCGCCCCTCGATCCGGCGCTTGTCGGCGCGGTAGACGACGATGCCGTCCGGCTCCCGCGTCACCGACGCGTGCGGCACCGCCACGCCGCAGCGTTCGGCGACGCGCACGATCCCGCTGGCGAACTGGCCCTGGCGAAAGCCCTCGCCGAGGCTCTGGCCGCCGGCGAGCAGGATGCGGACGCGGCCGAGCTGCGTGCCCGGATCGACGCCCGAGGCCACGAGGCGCACGCGCCCCGGCACCGGATTCCCGCCGAGCGGCGTCACGATCACGCCCTGATCGGGCTTGAGCCGGCCGAGGGCCGCGAGCGGCACCTCGGCCTCCAGCTCGAACGCGCCGCGGTCGATCACCCGGAACAGGGCGGGCGCCATCGCCGAGGCCGGCCGGCCGGCGACCGCGTTCGCCTGCCCGATCAGCCCGGCGACCGGGCTGCGGACCGGGATCGGGCGCTGATCGGGGTCGCCCTCGCGCACGAGCTGCGCGATCACCTGGCCCGCGCGGACATCCTCCAGCGGGCCCGCGAGCGCGCGCAGCACCCGCATCCCCTCGCCGTCGGGCCGGACCTCGATCTCGCTGCGCGGCACGATCACCCCGGCGACCCGGATCTGGTCGCGGAAGCAGGCCTTCTGCGCCCGGACGACGGCCACCGAGATCAGGTCGTCGCGGTCGGGCGCGTCGGCCGCGGCGGCGACCGGGTCGGGCGCACGAAACAGCGATGCGGGCGCGGCAAACCACAGCGCCCCGAGCCCGAGCAGCAGCACCGCGCCGCCGGCGAGCATCAGGCGCCGTGGGCGGGCGGGCCGCGGCACGGCCGCGGCCGGATCGCGCGGCATCACCACGCGGTAGGCGTGGACGGGGCGCGGGATGTTCTTCAGGCGCTGCGGGCCGATGTCGCGGAACGCGACCGCGACCTTGCCGGAGACCGCCTCCTGCACGGTGCGCGACAGGCACAGGCCCCCCGGTTCGGCAAGGCCCTCCAGCCGCGCGGCGACGTTGACGGCATCGCCCAGGAGGTCGCCGTCCTGCTCGACCACGTCGCCGATGGTCAGCCCCATCCGGAACCGCACCCGGCGGTCCGCGGGATCATCGCGGTCGAGGGCGTCGAGCCCGGCCTGGATCGCGAGGCCCGCCCTCAACGCCTCGACGCCGCTCGGGAACTCGGCGAGGATCGCATCCCCCGCGGTGTTGAACACGCGCCCTCCGAAGCGGGCGACCTCCGCGCGGAACACCACCTTGGCGGCGGTCAGCCGGCGGAGCGTGTCCTCCTCGTCCTTCGCCATCAGCCGCGAGTAGCCGGCGACGTCGGCCGCGAGGATCGCGGCGATGGTGCGCTTCATCGGCCGGTCCGCGGGCCCGAACGCGGAGAGGGGCAGCCGCCGACGCGCGCGTCCGTGCCGGCATCAGGACCGGCATGGAGACCGGCCGCGTTCGATGGTCGATCGGCGACGGACATGCAGAGATCACGCAGGTTTCAACCCACTCCCGATGACGGGCCAATCCCGGCCGTTGTCAAGCGCGACGCGGCTCGTGTCAGGGTGATCGCTTGAAAGCGATGACCCTGATTTATTGTTGCCTCAAGCGCCGGCGGCGGCCTGCGCGGCCTTGGCTTGCGCTCCGCTCGACGCCCGAGAGGACGTCCGTCCTCTCAGGCCCGCTCCGCGGGGCGCTCTTCGCGCCCGGAAAGCGGCACGATCGCTTTCAAGCGATTGCCCTGCGAGGTGAAGCAGCACCGCGCCGCAGATGGCCGAGAATGCGAAGCCGCCGAGGCTGGAAAGGGCTGCTGCTACGGCGACGGCGCCCATGACGGCCGCGTTTGGCACGCCTGGGTGTCCGGCCAGGAGCAGTCACAAGGCGGCCGCACCGCGCAGCATCGCCCCGAACCAGCCGACGTCCGTGACGCACCGAGTGACAGCGCGCACGACGTAGGGTGGCGGTGAGACCGGCCGTGCTGTGTAACAGGGGCCACCCTGCGCGTGGTCATCGGCGGCCTTCCGGCAGCATTCCCGCTGTGAGCCCGAAGGATGGGTCGGGCCGCGGTTCGATACGGTGCCAAACCAAGCCTCAGTCGTTCAAAAACGCGCGCGGGTCCGGCCCGTCATCACTTGGACAGCCGAGTTCGTAGCGTTCGTAGTCCGAGTTCGCGTCCGCGCACGCTGCGTTTGCACCGACCAGGGCGGACCGGCCGACAGGCGTGGTCGATAAAGCGGCTTCGGTCGCCGCACCGCTCTCGGCGGCCTGGGGAAGCGCGGCCAAGGACAGAAGCGCGCACACGCAGAGAGGGACCGTGAAACGAGACATGCGCTTGATCTCCGCGTTGTTCGCTGGTGATGCGTTGGATGCCGACCCTGGCCAGCGGGATGGCACCGCCTGAGACCGGACGGAGCCGGCATCGCGGCTCCCGCCGGCCGGGCTGAGGCGTCGACATGCGGTGCGCGCCGGGGGGCTCACCGGAACGGGGATGACGCGGCACCGGGCGGTCCGAGGCCGCACACGGTCAGGCCCCCCGCCAATCCTTCGCGCCTGCGGGCGGTTGCCGGTTGGCGGGATGCGCCGGCCGCCGATGTCGCTCCGACGACGGGGGCGGTCACGCCGAGAGCGAACACGGGGCGTCATCCCGACGCCAGTAAAGCGTCGTTGAAGATGGTGATGCCATCCGTAGCGAGGTCGTCGTCCGGGGCGCGGGCGAGCGAGGCGCCCAGCAGGACCAGCACGGCTGCGAGGATAGCCAGGCCGGTCAGCACCCGCGCCACGGTGGTGGCATAAGCGCGGGCGGCGTGGATCAGTGCGCAGCCCAGGGCGAAGGCGCAGACCTGCGTGGCAGGTATGGTCAGGTCGGTCATCACCGTGGCGTCCTCGATCTCATGACGGCGGCGGTGAGAGACAGCGAGGATGCGGTGCGCAGGGTCGGCAGCGCCGCGACCGGTGGGACCGGGGGCACCGGGAACGCCCCGACCCGGTCGGCGAGCCGCCGGCTCCAGTGCCGGGCAGGCGTCTCGATCCAGCGGTGCGTCCAGGCGGCGACCGTCAGCACCAGCCCGACATAGGCCAGCACGAGGCCATCCGCGCCCAGAGCCGAGCCGAACGGTGACACCATCACCGGGATCGCAGCGGCCGCGTCCGGCAGCAGCCAAGGCAGGCCGGAGAAGGCGGCACCGCGCAGGCCATTCTCCACGGCAAACCACACCGGCACGTGTACGAGGTAGATCGAGAACGACAATTCGCCGAGCCGGGTCAGCGGACGGGCCGAGAACGCTCGGACCACACGCCCTTCGTCGGAGGCGAGGCCGAGTACGAGCCCAGCGAATGCGAAGGGGACGAGCAGCGACCATCCGCTCTCAGCCGGCAGCATCACGAGCAGGCCGGCCAGGGCCAGCACAGCGACCTGCTCGCGCGTGCCGAGCCGCACCGCGCGCCCACGAACGTTCGCGTAGGCGGCGTGCACGAGGCAGCCGAGGAAGAAGGACAGCAGGCAGCGGAAGATCGCCGGGCCGGATGTGGTGGCAAGTCCCTCGGGGGCGAGGGCGATGGCGGCGAGCCCGAGCCCGGACAGTCCGGCCCACAGCGCGATGCGTCCGCGCCGCAGCGCCAGCACGGTCAGGCCGAATAGCAGGTAGGTCCACAGCTCGACGGCAATCGACCAGCAGGGGTGGTTCCACATCCAATCGAGGCCGGGGATGAGGCCGAAGGTCATCGTCGCCTGGGCCAGCAATGGCATCACCCCGGTGAAGGCCGAGAAGGTCTCCCGGCCGGCGCTCAGCCCGGCCCGGTCGGCGAGGAAGACAGCCGTCTCCAGGGCGAGGAAGGCTGCGAGCGCGGCGAAGTGGAGGGGCAGGAGACGGCCGGCACGCTTGAGCGTGAAGCGGGCGAGGTCGGCGGGCGTGCGCATGGCGCTGTAGGTGGCGGCCATGACGAACCCGGAGAGGACGAAGAAGAAATCCACGGCGTAGAAGGCGTGGCGGATGTGCACGAGGTCGTGGCCGTGCCAGTCCCAGCGCAGGTGGTAGAGGACAACGGCGAGGGCGGCGAGGCCGCGCATGGCGTCGAGCGCGACCCATCTCTCCGTGGGCGTGGCGGTGCGGGCTGTCATGGTTGCGGAAATCCGGGATCGGCAGTCGGAGCGGAACATGGCGGATCAGGAGCCCGCGGCGCACGGGCCGCGGGCGGGACGCAGGGTCAGTTCGGGATGGTGCAGGTGGCGATGTCGCCGCTGGGCAGCACATCGCACATGGCGGGCGCCTCGGTCCGCACCGCGGCGGGGTTGATCGACGCCTCCGAGGTCGACGGGGCGATCAGCATGGTCGTCAGGAACTCAGCCGAGGCCAGCAGGAAGCCAGCAGCGAAAAGATGTACGGCGCGCATGGGTCGGCTCCTGTGCAGTCCATCGGTCCGAACCTTCGCGGATCGGCCCTGTCGGCATCTGCATCGATATCGAGCCGCTATAGAAGCTTAGGTATTGGCGGCATGCCTCCCTCATATGGGGTATGCGGCTCACGCCCCGGACTTGTTTCCGCGTCTGAAACACGGAAGCTGCCTCGGTGGCGAGCGGGCCCGGAACCGCGCGGTGAAGGGCAGTTTCAACGACCGGTGGCGACGGACCGGCTAGAGCATTTTCCAGCGAGGCGGATGCCGGCTCGCGTGAAGAAAATGCGATCACACAGAGGCTTATATACCGCGACTCCGAAGGAATCCGTTTTTTCTGTTTTCAGGCAGCGATTTGCG
>NZ_CAXTHR010000013.1:0-46726 GCF_964244095.1 uncultured Methylobacterium sp.
CTGCTCGCGCGGCCGGACGTGGCGTTCATGCAGGGCGGCGACCTGCTCGACTGGTATCTCGGGAGCGAAGACGATGCCTGACGCGACCGACTGGCGCACCCTCGACCGCGCGGGCTTGAGCCGGGCCTACGACAATTCCGGCGCGGTCGCCGGCAGCGCCGACATCGTCGCCGGCTGGCGCGCGCGCAGCGCCGCCTTCCGCGAAGGCCGTCCCGAGGCGTTGGACCTCGCCTACGGGCCGGGCGAGCGCCAGCGCATCGACCTGTTCCGCTCACGTCAGCCGAGCGCGCCGATGCTCGCCTTCCTCCACGGCGGCTACTGGCAGCGCAACGGCCGCGAGGGCTTCTCCTGCATGGCCGAGGGGCCGCTGGCGCTCGGCCTCGACGTGGCGCTGATCGGCTACACGCTGGCGCCGGAGGCCAGCCTCACCGCGATCGCCGACGAGACCCGCGCGGCGCTCCGGCTGCTGCGCGCCGATTGCGGCGACCGCCGGATCGTCGTCGCCGGCTGGTCGGCGGGCGGGCACTTGGCCGCGCTCGCCGCCGCCGAGGCCGACGCCGGCCTGGCGATCAGCGGCATCTTCGATCTCGCACCGATCGCTGGCACCGCGCTGAACGACGCGCTCTGCCTCACCGAGGCCGAGATCGACGCGCTTTCGCCGATCCGTCACGTCGGGCCGGGCGCGCCGCCCGTCGCTGTGATCTACGGCGCAGAGGAACTGCCTGAACTGCGCCGGCAATCGGAGGCCTACCACGCCGCCCGCCGAGCGGCCGGCCTCGCCGACCCCCTGATGGCGCTGCCGGGCCTGAACCACTTCACCGTCCTCGATGCGCTGATCCGGCCGGACGGAGCGATCGCCCGCGAGGCCGCGCGCCTCGCGGGCCTGTAACGTCGAGCCGCGATGCGGCTGACGCATCGCGGCTTGGCGCGCGCGGGCGCCTCACAGGCAGGGATCGTCCGCCGCCTCGAGGCGACCGCTCTCGATCGCGGTGAGGAAGGTCCGATAATCGGCCTCGTTCCGCTCGCCGTAGGCGTGCGCCCAGTCCGCGAGCGCCTCGCGCAGGTCGGCGAGACGGTCCTTGCCGCAGTACCCGGCGATCGCGGCCGCGTCGCCCGTGCGGGCATGCGCCCGGGCGAGCAGCGCCCCATAGGCCCAGGCGAAGAACAGCAGCGGCGGCCCGGTCATGCACGAGACCGGGATCTCGCCCTTCATGTTCTTCATCTGCCGCACGTAGAACGGCCGATCGGCGATCGTGGTCCAGCCCAGCAGCGGGTCGCCGACGCCCTGCAACAGGCGCTGCCCGTAGATCACCCGCTCGCCCTCATGGCTGGCATACGGCTCCGGCATCCCAGGCAGATACGGCGCATGGGCCGGGCGCACCGCCTCCTTCACCTGTAGGAAGAGCACGTCCTGATCCGAGTTGCCGCAGAGCAGCGCGACGTAGGCACGGGTTCCGACGCTGCCGACCCCGACGACGCGGTGCGCCACATCGACGACGTGGTAGCGGTTGAGCATGAACCGGCGCTCGCGCGGAAGCGTCTCGGCATAGTGTTCGAGCCCGGTGATCGCCGCCTCGCGGGTCTCGTCGTCGACGCGGGTGAGGATCGGCGGGTCTTCGCGAAACCGCCAGCCGCCGTCGACGCGGCGCTCGCCGACGCGGGCCAGCAGGCTCCGGTTGTTCTTCCTGCGCGCCTTCTCCACCGCCTTGCGGACCACCGCCTGCGATTGCGCGTCGATCCGAATCCCGGAGAAGTCGAGCTGGTCGGCGCGGGCGGCCTGCTGCCAGACGTCGAGGGAGCCCTGGGGCGCCAGGTCGGTCATCGTGTGCTGGTAGCCGCCGACCGCGGCCATCACCGCCTGCCGCCGTTCGCGCAAGGGCACCGCATCACCGCGGGCCGCGACCTCGATGCTGGCGACGAGCCGCTTCAGGTCCCATTCCCACGGGCCGACGGTGACCTCGTCGAAGTCGTTGAGGTCGAGCACGACATCGCGCTGCGGCGTGCCGAACAGGCCGAAGTTCGCGATATGCGCGTCGCCGTTCATCATGACCATGATCTCGCTGCGCGGGCCCCGCGCGAGATCCCAGGCCATGACGTGCGCCGCGCCGCGCAGGAACGCGAAGGGCGAACTGGCCATGCGGGCGACCCGCAGGGGAATCAGCGCAGGCTGGCGTCCCTCATGCGCACCCTCGATCAGGCCGACCGGGTCGGGACGATCCTCCGGCAGTTCGAGCGCGGCGTGGGCGGCGTGCGGCACCGCATCGCGCAGGCGCTTGCCGGCGGCGCGGCGCCTGTCCCAGGGCTCGCCGCTTCCGCGCAGATCGATGTGCGGATAATCGGCGAGCGGCGCCAGCACCACCTCGCCCGCGGCCTCGACCGTTCCGTCCTGCCCGCGCTCGGGGCTCGGAGGCACGGACGGTTCGACGGCGCCGGCTTCGTTCGGTCGTTCCATGGATGCACGCGATCCCCATCAGCGCAGAGACAATCTCGGCCATCGGCCATCGTCGCGGGCATCGGAATCGAGAGTTCCGCGCAAGGCGTCCGATGCGCCGCCGCCACCCCGGCGAGAACGGTCACCGAACGGGCGTTCCGCGAGGCGCGCCACGCGCTGCCGTGAGCCTTCGCACAGCAGGTCGTCTTCGGCTCCTCGACCGTCCTTATCAGATTTCGAAAAACAGGGAGCGGATCACCGACGCCTCGCCGACCTTGGCATCCGGGTCATGACCTTGATGAAAGCGTGGCCGGTCTCGTCGTGCAGGCCGTGCACGTCGTGTCCCTGCAGGATCGGGGCGTGCCGACACGGTCCCGTCCGGTGCGACGCGGGAGACCTCGTCGGCCGTGCGAATCCGTCCGTGCCGCCCCGTTCAGGGTCTCCCACGCCGCACGCATCGTGCGTTACGGGTTCGGGCCTGCCATGCAACCAAGGCGGGAAGCTGCGTAGCCGGCCGCGATTGTATCCATCCCCATTGCATACAAATTCATCGCCAGAGCTTGGCCGTCCTGGCTGCACCGTCCGGCAATCCGGACGGCACCGGACCGGCAAGGGAACCAAACGACCGTGATCACTCCCGAAGCCGGCCCCGAGACGATGCAGCCAGACCGTTCGCGGGGCGACGTTCTCGAACGCCTCGCGGCGGCGCTCGGCACGACCGCGTCCGCCTTCCGCACGGATCGATGCGCGCCCGAAGGGACCGCGTCCGCTCACTGGGTTGCGGCGCGTCAGGGCGCAGATCTGATGGAGGCGTTCGGCCGGGTGACGGACCCGGCGTCGCGCAGGCGCTGCCTGGCGTATCTCCGGTCCGTCGCCTCGGCCGAGACGACAGGCTGAGGTCGTCCGCGGTCTCAGGCCGACTCCTTGACCTTCCGCGGCCGACCGACGCGCTTCGGCTTCTCCGCGGCACGGTCGGCCTCTTGGGTCGGCTCGGCGGGCTGCGCCGCGGTCTTCCGGCGCTGCTGACCGAGACCGAGCGAGAGCGCCAGCGCCGAACGCTGCGCCGAGTAGCTCGCCGCCGTCATCGGGTAGTCGACGGGCAGGCCCCACTTCGCACGGTAGGTCTCGGCGGTCAGGCCGTGCAGGCCGAGATGGCGCTTCAGCGTCTTGTAGCTCTTGCCGTCCTCGAAGCTGAGGAGCGCGTCGGGGCTGATCGATTTCCGGATCTGCGCCGCGGTCGGCTTCTCCGGGCCTGACGGCTGCGCCGTCGCGGGGCTGCCGAGACCGGCCAGGGCCGCGTGCACGCTGGCGATCAGCGCGGGCAGCTCGGAGGGCTGGAGGTGGTTGCGCGAGACGTAGGCGGAGACGATCTCGGCCGCCATCGTGAGGGTGTCGTGCGTCGGCATGTCTTCGGTTTCGGTCATATCGCAATCGTCCCTCAAGCGCAGGATATGATCCGTCCTTCAATTCATCTTGGAAGGCAAGCACCCGATCATGAAACGAAGCAATTTAGGCCGGTTTTCCGAGTCTAACGTGCCTCGCCTGAGACCATTCGACGATCGGGTCCGGCCCCGAGGCCGAACTTCGTGCGCGGCGAGGCCGGGGACGCGGTGCTGAACCGGGTCCACCGCCGCGCCCGGCCGGCCCGGCTCGTGGACGGGGCGGACGCGGTCCACGAGATGGTGCGCAACCGCGAAGCCGGGAGCGGCGCGTTCCGGCGCCGGGACGTCTTCGGGTACGACGCCCGAGGCGGCCCGTGTCGGCGGGGCGCCGGACACGGGCTCGAGGGAGGGACCAGGGGACGAACCCAAGCAACGAACCGTGGAGGATGCTCCATCCCCGCGCGGGACCGCGTCGTCTTCGCGCGAACCGGTATCCACCGCGCCGGAAAATGCTTTAGGCTGCGGTGCATGCCGAACCCGTTCCAGATCGTCTGCGCCCTTCTCCTGACGGCGGGCGGGCTCGTGGTCTGGGCGAGCGTGCCGGATCTTGCGGGATCGGCCGTCGAGAAGGTTCTGGCCGGCGGAATGTGGTCCGCGCTGGCCGCCTTCCTCGTCGGCGCGGTGCTGCTCGGTTGCTGGCCGCGCGACGCGGCCGGCCGGTTGCGCGCGCCGCTGCTTCGCCGTCGCTGAGGGCCGGCGCCGATCCGGAACATCGGCTCCCCGGTGGCGCGGCGGTCTCGCGCCCTACCTCTCGGGTACCGATGCTTCAGGATCTCGCCCATGTGGTACCTCTACGCCTGCGTGCTGCTCGCCGGAATCGCCAACGCCGTCCAGCCGGGACAGAACGGGACGCTCGCCAAGGGCTTCTCCCAGCCGCTCACCGCGGGCTTGGTGGTCGGGATCGGGGCGGCCTTCAGCATCCTCGTCGTCGGGCTGGTGTCGCGGCGCCTGGCGTGGCCCTCCTACGCGGAGATCGCCCAGGTCCCGTGGTGGGCGTGGGGCGGCGGGTTTCTCGGCGGCGGGGTCGTCGTCACGCAACTGCTGATCGCGCGCCAGATCGGTGCGGGCGCCTTCCTCGGGCTGCTGGTGACGGCCGGCGTCGTCACCTCGATCCTGCTCGATCACTTCGGATGGGCCGGCTTCGACGTCCACCCCGCGACGGTCTGGCGGGTGCTCGGCGGCATCCTGATGATCGGCGGCGTCGCCCTCGTGGCGATCTTCTGAGGCCCCCGGCCTGGGAACCGCTTCCCAGGCGCGGGGGCCGGCTCGCGACGCGTCGGCCTCGTCGCGATCCGGCATGCCGCGAAGCGGAGGACGGTCCCGATCCGCGAACCGGATCGGCGGAGGGAAGCGCGGGTGCCGGATACGGCGCTCCGCTTACGCGCGGGCCCCCTCGCCCGCAGAGGTGAGAGGGAGGACGCGCGCTCAGGAGCGTCGGGTCCGGCGATGCGCCCGCGGCGGGCGGATTCCATCGCTGGCGCAGCCTGTCCCGATGGACAGCGGCCGGTCCCGCGCCCGCTCGAACCCGTGCGGTCGGGACGGATCGTGGCCCGGCCGGAGCGCCTGGATGCGCCGTTGCCGCACGGACACAATTCGATTTTTTGCAGGCGCGGCCGGATCGAGGCCCGCCGCGATCGCGCAGGATCGGGCTATAAGATCAGCCATGAGCCATGCGGTCCGCCCATCCCACACCCCGCATGCGGCCCTCGTCGCGCTGCCGCTGGCCTTCGCGTCGTGCGGCTGCGCGATGGCCTCGGATCTCGGCGCGATTATGCCGCGCGCGGTGCCGACGTTCACTCAGGTCGATCCGGACACCTGGATCGTGACGCTGTCGGCAAATCTGCAGCTTGCGCCGCGCTATCCCGGATCGAGGGACGACACCCTCATCGGATATCCGGCGGTCGACATCCGCCGCGCCGGCGAGCCGCGCCGGTTCGCCGCACCCGACGACGGCTTCAGCGTCTCCCTGTACGACGACGCCGCCTTCCGCATCGGGCCGACCGCGCGCTTCGTGCCGGGACGGTACTTCGGCGACGACCGCCGCCATCTCGTCGGCTTGCGCGACGCGCGCTTCGCCGTCGAGCCCGGCCTGTTCGTGGAGTTCTATCCGGTTCCCGCGATCCGGACCCGCCTCGAGGTCCGCCAGGGCGTCTACGGGCACCACGGTACGGTCGGTTCGGTCGGCGCCGATTACATCGTGCCGGTCGCCAGGTTCCAGGTCTCGATCGGCCCGCGGCTGAACGTCGGCGACGGGCGCTTCGCGCGCAAGTATTTCGGGGTGATGGCCGACGAGGCCGCCGCGAACGGACGCCTGACCGCCTACGACCCCGGCAGCTTCGTCTCCGCGGGGATGCTCGGCGCCGTGACCTACACCCAGGACGAGACCTGGGCCTATACCGGCTATGCCGGCTATGCCCGCATCCTCGGCGCGTCCGGCGACAGCCCGCTGGTGCGGCGTCCCTTCGGCAGCCCGGATCAGTTCCAGTTCGGATTGAAGGTCGATTATTCCTTCACGACGCGGTCGTGGTTCTGAGCGCGGACGAACGCGTCCGAGGCGCGGAGACGATCCGCTCAGGCCGTCGCCGACACGCGGATCGCGCCCTCGCGCACGTTGGCGATCACGCCGGGCTCCTCCGAACGCAGATCCCACAGGACGGCCTGCGCGTAGCGGACCGTGCGCGTGCCGTCGGCGGCGACGGGTTGCAGATGGCAGTGGTCGAGGGCCACGAGCAGGCTCGGGCGCCCGCCGCCCCGCCGGCGGTCGGCGCCGACATCGAGGTGGAGCGCGTCCTGCACCCCCATGGGGAAGCGCGCGACGGCATCGGCCACGCCGTCGACCGCGCCGAAATCGAGGCACAGCGACAGGCAGAGGCGATCGACCCGCACCGCGTCCGGCACATCGGGGGCGGCGCGCAACAGGGCGAGGCGGAAGCCCGTTCCGTCACGGCCCGGCAGGGTCCAGTGATGGGCGGAGGCGACGCCGGCCAGCGGGACCAGGGCGCGCGGCAGGAGCCCGGACGGGTCGGCGAGGCGCCGTTCCGGCCGCCCGTGGGCGCGGTAGTGCTGGAGCGGGTTGGCCTTGACGGCGGCGACGTCGGGATAGCGGCCGAGATAGCCGCGGGTGCTGAAGCGCGGGTGCGGGTCGAGCCCCTCCGCCGCGCCGACGCGCAGGTAGTGGCGCAACGGGTCGAGGCGCGTGCGCGGACCCTGCGAACGATAGAACGCCGCGTCGAAATCCGCGTTCGGGTCGTAGTCCCGGCGCGCGCCGACGAGGACGTAGTGCAGGAACGGATCGAGGCGCGAGGCCGCCGCATCGGGGTAGGTGCGCTGGTAGTAGGCGGCGTCGAACAGGCTCGGCACGCGGCCGAGCGCGAGGCGGCGCAGGAACCCGGTGATCGTGCGGCTCGGTCTGGCGCGGGCGTCGCTCATGCGAAGGTCGAGGCCTCGCAGATCCGCCGTAGGCGCGCGCGATAGGCGTCCGGCGCGCAGGCGGTGCGGATGCGCGCGAGGCCCGCGGTCTGGACGCTCCGCCACCGGTCGGGCGCGTCGTGGAGCCGGGCGAGGCCCTCGGCGAAGGCGTCCGCGTCGAGCCAGTCGCAGCTCGCGTAGCCCTCCCCCTCCTCCCAGCCGACCTGCGCGGCGAGGATCGGCGTGAGGAAGCACGGCAACCCGTGCCGGATCGCCTCGTGGACCTTGTGCGGGATGCCGGCGGCGAACCGCGTCGGCGCGAGGCAGACCCGCGCCGCGTCGAAGAACGGGCCCGCCTCGGGAACCCGGCCCATGACCGCGACACCGGGCCGGGCGTAGCGGGCGCGGATCGCCGGCGCGACGGTGCCGACGATCCGCAGGGACGCGTCCGGCATCAGCGTCCGCAGCCGCGGCCAGACGCCCTCGAAGAACCAGTCGAGGGAGTCGACGTTCGGTTGGCCCTCCTCGGAGAGCGCGCCGATGAACAGGAAGCCGCGGCGTTCCGAGAAATCCGGCGGGGCGGTGTCCGGCGGCGCCATCGCGTGGCCGAGGACCGTCGCGTTGACGCGGACGTAGCGCGCGAGCAGCCGCGCCTCCGCGTCGGAGACGCAGACGACTTGGTCGGCCTGCCCGTAGTTGCGGGTCTCGGCGATGGCGGTCCGCGCGAGGTCGGCCGCGGTGCCGGAGCCGTCCCGCGCCACCGCGGCGACGAAGGCGCGGGAGGCGAACAGGGCCTCGGAATCGAACACCACCCGCGACTTGACGAAGGCGCGCGGGCTCGATCCGCGCTCCTGAAGGGTCCGGGTCACGAGGTCGATGTTGTGCGGCCGGCTCACCCAGAGCACGTCGAAGTAGCCGGGCCGCTCCGCGATGAGGCGCACGAGCCCTTCCGTCCGGGCGGCGGCGAGGATCTCGACCCGCTGGTCGATGTCGCGGCAACGCTGAGCCTGCTCCGCATCCGAGCGGTAGAGCGGGTAGAGCGTCACGCCGTAGCCAAGCCCGGCCATCGTGTTCACGATGTGGTTGGCGCGCGGATAGCCCGCGCCCATGTCGCGATGCGGGACGGTGTCGTCGATGAACAGGATGCGCAACGCCCACGGGTCGTGGTCGCGGGCGGCGAAGCCCTCCCGGCGCGGGCCGTGGCGGAGCCAGGTGCGGTGGCGCGCCAGGAACAGCGCCCGGTTGCGGTCGAGCAGGGTCTCCACGTCGGCGCGCGTCGCGCTGGTGGCGTTCTCGAAATGCACCGCCGTGGCGCGCGCCTGATAGATCACCCGCCGGCCGGCCTGATGGCAGCGCACGCAGAGGTCGGTGTCCTCGAAATAGGCCGGCGCAAAGGCGTCGTCGAACCCGCCGAGGGATCGGAACAGGTCGGCCTCGATCATCAGCACGGCGCCGGAGACATAGCCGACCTCGCGGGTGAAGCCGGCCTCCGGCGCGAACGGGTCGGGCACCCCCCGGAGATAGGGATGGGTGATCTGCGCGTCCTCCTGGAACGACGCGCCCGCTTCCTGGAGGATGCCGCCGGGGAAGACGAGGCGGGCGCCGACGATGCCGACGGTGTCGAGGTCGGTGAAGGTGTGCGCCATCGCCCGCAGCGCGCCGGGCATCAGGTCGACGTCGGGGTTCAGGAACAGCAGGTAGCGCCCGCGCGCGAGCCGCGCGCCGGCGTTGCAGGCCGGCCCGAACCCGAGGTTGTCGTCGTTCAGGACGATCGTCGCTCCGTCGATCCGGTCGAACAGCGCCCGCGTCGCGGGCGCGGAGGCGTTGTCGACGACGATCGTCTCGAAGGCGATGCCCGCGAGCGTCTGCTGCGCGGCGAGCCGCCAGAGCGTCAGCGCCAGGATGTGGCGCGCGTCGCGCGCGACGATCACGATCGAGACGAGCGGCGCGTCCTCACGCCGGAAGCCGATTCGCACGTCGTTGAGGAACAGCGCGTCCCAGACGAGCCGCGCGTCGGCGACCACCACCCGGCGGCCGAGCCCGGCATCGACGGCGTCGAAGGGCTCGCCGATGCCGGTGTCCCTCATGCCGGGCTCGCTCATGCCCGGCCCCCGTCGCCCCGGCCGTCGGCGACGATGTCGATGCGGCCGATCAGGTCGTCGGTGAGGAACAGCACCGTCCCCTCCGCGGTCAGCCGGCCGGACGCGATGCCGGCGAAGTCGGCGACCATCGGCACCGGCGTCAGGTCCGACCGCCCCGCGTCGAAGGCGAAGCCCGGCGACAGGGCCAGCGGCGCGATCCCGTCGAGGGTCAGTTCGTGCGCGCGGCCTGCCCCCGCCGCGACGAGGAAGGCCGCGACCGCGCGCGGCCCGGTGAGCAGGTGGCTCGGCAGGAGCAGCGCGAGGGCGAAGCCGTCCGCACGCGCGCCGACGCACCGCGCCCGCGTCCTCCAGTCGGGCCAGGCGTCGCGGAACGCCACGGCCGCGGCCTCGCGGATCGCCGTCGGCAGGCGCCGCTCGCGGACCCATTCGGGCGCGAGGGCGACGCGGACCGGGCCGAGCGAGGCCGGGGACGAAGGCGGCGGCGCGGGCTTGGCGAACCAGCGCCGGCGCGCCGGCGCGTAGCCCGCCGCCCGGGCCGCGTCCTCGCCGAACCGCTCGGTCGCCAGCAGGCGCCCGAGCGCGGGATCGTCCACGACGGCTGAGTCGAGGGTGCGCGCGCAGGCCGGCCAGCCGTCCGCGGCCGGCTCCGGTTCCGGGGCGGCTTCCCGCGCCGCGCCGGCATCCGGCCCGTCCCGGACGGCGGCGCGGAGCAGGTGCGCGAGTTCGGCCTCGGCGCGGCGCGATTCCGTGTTGAAGCGCGCAAACAGCGTCTCGCACGCCCCGGTCAGGGCCGCGAGGCCGGCCGCGTCCGCTTGCAGCGCCAGGATCGTCGCCCTCACGTCCTCCACGCCCGTGCAGCGATGGGCCGGCGCCTGCGCCGCGAAGCCCTCGAAGGCGATCGTCGTGCCGACGACCGGCACGCCGTAGGACAGGGCCTCGGCGACCTTCATCTTCAGCCCGCTCCCCATCAGCATCGGCGCGACGACCACGTCCGTCTCGGCGTAGAAGTCGCGCAGGTTCTCGACGTAGCCGAGCAGGCGCACGCCCGGCAGGTCGAGGCCGCCGAGCGCGGTGCAGATCTCGCCGGCGATGCGCAGTTCGGGCCGGTCGGGCGTCCAGCCGGCGGCCCAGGCGTGCGCGAACTTGCCGATCGAGAACAGGTTCGGGTCGTTGCCGTGCCCGACGAACCCGATCCGCGCGATCCCGCGCGGCGCCGCGAACGGGGCCAGCACCGGGAAGGCCGGCGGCAGCAGCAGGACGCGCTTGCCCGTCAGCGTAGCGAAATAGGCCGCCTCCTCCGCCTGGATCGCCAGCACCACGTCGGCGCGCTCGAGACCCGCCGCCTCGTTCCTCCGGTCGGTGTAGAAGAAGTTCGGCTCCGCGCGGAACGGCCGGTACTGCAACTGCCGGTCGGCGAAGCGGTCGTGCGTGTCGATGAGCCTGAGCATGCCCGGCGGGGCGTGTTCGAGGCATCGCGACAGGAAGACGTAGTTGACGAGGATCGCCACCGTCGCCGGATGCCGCGCGGCGTACCATGCCACGAAGCGGTCGAGCGCCGGCGCGGCCCAGTCGTCGAGGCCGAAGGCGCCCGAGCGCGACTTGAGCGGGATCGGGTCCTCCGCCTCGATCAGGAAGGTGCGCTGGAAGCTCGCCGACATGGCGGCGAAATCGGTCGGCGGCACCTGGCCGAAGCGGCGGTAGACCTGATCCTCGTGGGCAAAGTACGCGAAGTCGACCGCGAACCCCGCCCGGCCGAGCGCCGCGCAGGTGAGCGCGAGCCGGCGCCGGTTGCCGGCGCTCGCGGGCGCTGCGGGCATCGGCGCGACGACGAGGATCGTCGGCGCCCGCGCATGGCCGTGGGGCAGGTCGTCCATCACGCACCCGCCGCGCGCAGGCGCGCCGAGGTGGATCGCCCGCCACCGACGAGGACGGCATGCCCCGGCGCGTCGTCCCCGCCCGGGCCCCAGAGCGGTTCGAGGTCGAGGTCCACCCGCGGCTGGGGCGAGACGGCGAGGCGCGCGGTCGCGACGCGCACGCAACGCGTGCCGGCGTCTGAATCGAGGAGGAGGTAGTCCGGCACCGCGGTCCCCGACAGGCTGCAGGTTCCCGGACGGTGCGGGTCGATCGCGAGGTCGGGCGCATCCTCGCGGATCGGCATCGCCCGTAGCGCGGGCGCGAGCAGCGGGAACAGGCTTGCCAGCGCCGCCACGGTCCCGGCGGTCACCGCCGACAGCACCGCTTGCGCGATCACCGCGCGGTCGGCCGCCGCCAGTGCTTCTGGGGCCTCCGCAGGACCGGACGACACGGCGATGTCGTGGAAGTGGGTGGCGACGACGAGCCGCGTCCCGCGCTCCAGCGCCGTCTCTGCCGCAATTCCGTTCGGCCGCAGCAGCAGCAGGCAGGTCGGCTCGCGTGACGGTGCCTTCATCCCCGCGAAAGCCCAGGTCGCGAGGTCGACATCCCCCGGCGACGCGACGGCGAGCGGGATCGGCATCGCGGTCGGCAGGCGATGGCGGCACAGGTACCAGCCCAGGCCGAGGCGGATCGTCCGGCCGTCGAGGGTCGGGCTTGAGGACCGGCCTTCGCGCGCGACCGATGCCGTCATCCGCTCGCTTCCCTCATGCCGACGCGGCCGTTTCGGTCCGAGCGATCCCGATACCGTCGATCGTTCGGTCCGACCGCGCACCGAGCCGCATCCGTCCCGCGGGGGACGGCGGTTGGTAGGCCAGCGTGCCCCGGCAAGCAACCCTGGCCGCACCGGCATGCGTCACCGGAGGAGCGGGGCCGGCCGGCGTCCCCGAACCCGGTCCGGCCTGCGCGGCCCCCGATGTCGTAAAGCTGACACAGCCACGCGTTTTGCCGGACGCCGTCGGTTCGCTTCGTTCGCGCGGTCTGATAAACCTATAGGCTCGATGACGGGGCGCAGCCGGATACGGGCCCGCGGCGCGGTCGCGGTCCGCCGCCGGATGGTTCGCGGTCTCGGAGGGCGTGCAGTGCAGACCAACGCCGAGGCGACCGCCGGACAGGCCGAGACGCTCGCCGACTTTTTGAGGCGGCGGCGCGGCGTGTCCGTGGGGGCCAAGCCGGCACTGCCGCCGGCCCGCGCCGGCGGCGGCGCGGCCGAAGCGATCTGGCGGGAGGGGACGGTCTCGGCGGTCGATCTCGCCGACGCGGTCGCCGCCTATCACGGCGTTCCGCGGGCGGATCGGGACGCGATCGCCGCCCTGCCCCACGCCCTCGACGCCCTGTCGCGCGACTTCCTGCGCGAAGCCTACCTCTATCCGGTCGAGCGGGACGGGCGCCCGCTGCTGGTCGCGGCCGACCCGGGACATCTCGAACCGATCCGGGCGGTCGCCCTCGCGCTCGGCGGGCCGGTGCCCCTCGCGGTGCTGTCCTTCGAGGAGATCGAGGATCTGTTCGAGCGCAGCCGCCCGGTCGATGCGCCGCGCGGCGAGGACGCGGACCCGGGACCGGGCTCCGACTACGCCCTGTCCGACGACATCGAGACCCTGCAGGACCTCGCCCGCGGCGCGCCGATCGTGCGCGTCATCGACGGCCTGCTGGAGCGTGCGATCCAGGCCGGCGCGACCGACATCCACATCGAGACCGGGCGCGAGGACCTGAAGATCCGGTTCCGGATCGACGGGCACCTGCGGGCGCAGCAGACGATCGCGCGCCACATGGCGGCGGCGGTGATCTCGCGGGTGAAGATCCTCGCCGGCCTCGACATCGCCGAGCGCCGCCTGCCGCAGGACGGGCGCACCAACGTCAAGGTCGGCAACACGGAGGCCGACCTGCGCGTCGCGATCATGCCGACGCTCTACGGCGAGACCGCGGTGCTGCGCATCCTGCTCAAGGACACGCGGCTGCTCGACTTCAAGCGCGTCGGCCTGTCGGACCGCGACCGCGACGCGGTCGTCCGGCTGCTCTCCGAGCCGCACGGCATCATCATCGTCACCGGCCCGACCGGCAGCGGCAAGACGACGACGCTCGCGACCGCGATCTCGCTGCTCAACGACCCCGCCCGCAAGATCGTCACCGTCGAGGACCCGGTCGAGTACCAGCTTCCCGGCATCCACCAGACCCAGATCAAGCCGGCGATCGGCCTCACCTTCGCCACCGCGCTGCGCTCGTTCCTGCGCCACGACCCGGACGTGATCATGGTCGGCGAGATGCGCGACCGCGAGACCGCGGCGATCGGCATCCAGGCGGCGCTGACCGGCCACCTCGTGCTGACGACGCTGCACACCAACAGCGCGGTCGACGCCGTGGTGCGGCTCGTGGACATGGGCGTCGAGCCCTACCTGATCGCCTCGTCCTTGCGCGGGGTGATCGGCCAGCGGCTGGTCCGCCGGCTGTGCGAGCGGTGCCGCGTGCCCGACCCGAAGGGCTTGGAGATCGCCCGCGCGCTCCGCGCGCGCCGCGGCGGACCCGAGGCGACGGGCCGGGCCTTCCACGCGGCGACGGGCTGCGCCCACTGCAACGAGAGCGGCTATCGCGGCCGCGTCGGGGTGTTCGAGGCGCTCGCCGTCGACGACGACCTGCGCGGGCTGATCCGCGGCCAGCCCGATCCGCGGGTGATCCTGCAGGCGGCCCGCGCGGCCGGCATGACCACGATGCTCGACGACGGGATTGAGAAGGCGAGCCTCGGGCTGACCTCCCTCGACGAGGTCATGCGGATCTCCGGATGAGGCGCGGGGTCCGGCCGAGGGGAGGGGTTCGCGCGTGCTGAGCATACCGGTCCCGGTACGGTCGGCGGCGGGCGCGGCGCGCGCGGTCGTCGCGGCCCTGCTCGACGCCTTCGTCGCGAGCCTCGCGCCGCTGGCCGCCCGCGTCGCGGCGGGTCCGCGCCACGTCGCGGTGATCGGGCCCGACGGCCTCGTGCTCCATACCCTCCACAAGGGCCGGCTCGGCCCGCCGCTGCCGCTGGCCGACGGCGCCCGCGCGCCGGAGGCGTTCCGCACCGGGGACCTGCAACTGCGCCTGCCTCCGGAGCTGTTCCTGACGCGGTCGCTCCGCCTGCCCGATTCCGGGCGCGGATACCTCCAGCCGATCATCGCCCACCGCCTGGAACGGCTGACGCCGTGGCGGGCGGACAAGGTGCTGTACGGGTACGGCGTGGTCGAGGGCGTGTCCGAGGACGGCACCATCGGCGTCGACCTGCTCGCGACCTCCGTCGATCTCGCGGCGCCGTTCCTCGCGCGCCTGGAGGACGCGGGCCTGAGCGCGACGGCGCTGGGCAGCGCCGCCGAGCCCCTCGACGCGCCGCTGCGCTTCGACCTCTACAGGGGCCGGTCGCAGGCGGCCGACGGCCGGTTGCGCGCGCGGACCGCGCGGGTGCTCGCGATCCTGCTCGCCGGGCTCGCCGGCACCTGCCTCGTCTCGTTCCTGCTCGCCGCCTCGGCCTCGGCAGACCTCCAGGAGACGGAACGGCGCCTCGCGACCCTGCGCACCAGGCTCGCGCTGCGCGGGGGCCCGGGCAGTTCGCGCGCAAGCGCGCTGATCGAGGGCAAGCGACCGGACACCGCCACGATCGTCCTGATCGATCGGCTGAGCACGGCGCTGCCGGACGACACGGTCCTGCGCGAACTCGACATCGATCCCGCCCGCATCCGCCTCGTCGGCCGCTCCGCCGACGCGCCCGGCCTGATCGCCCGGCTCGAGACCGGCGCCGGCCTGAAGAACCTGCGCTTCGCCGCCCCGGTGATCCGCGACGCGGACAGGCGGGACGCGTTCGATCTGGTCGCGACCCGGGGCGGGGCGCCGGAGGCGGCGCGATGACGCTGGCCGAGATCCGCGGGACGCGCTGGTTCGGGCCGCTCGCCGTGGCGCTCTTCGTCGGCACGCCGCTCCTGCTCGGCGCGATCACGATCGCCAACCTCGCGCGCTGGTCGGAGGCGGGCGCGGCGGCGGCGGCGACCGGCGGCCACGTCGCGCAGCTCGAAGCGCGCATCCGCGCCGAGGCCGGCCGGCCCGTGCCGACGCGGGGCGACCTGTCGGCCCTCTACCTCACCGCCGGGGCGGGCAGCCTCGCCCACGCCGAATTGCAGCAGCGCCTCGTCGGCCTCGTCGAGCGCGCCGGCGGCCGGCTGATCGAGGTTCGCGGCGACGAGGCGCCGGAGGCGGCAGCGCAGCGCAGCATCCTGCTGCGCCTCAGCCTCGACATCGCTAACGACGGGCTGTTCGACCTGCTCTCCGCGATCGAGACGGGCCTGCCGATCCTCACCGTCGAGGCTGTCAACCTCCGGCCGGCCTCGGGCCGGAACGCGGGGGGCGAGGACGCCGACCCGATGCTGCGCGTAGCCCTCGCGGTGCGCGGCTATCGCCGGGAGGACACCCCGTGACCCGCCCGCGCGACGGGGCACCGCGGCACCGGGGCTGCCGCAGCGCCGTGCTGGCGCTGGCGCTGCTCGGATCGTCGGCCGGTCGGCCGCTGGCCGAGGTCGCGGAGGCGCCGTCGATCCGAACCGATCCGCCGCCCGCGACCGCGCCCGCGCGCGGCCTCAACCCGCTGAGCGCCCTCGATCCGACCGCGCTCGGCGCGTTCAGGGGCCGGCCGCTCTTCGCCCCGTCGCGGCGCCCGCCGCCGCCTCGGCCGGCCGCGATTGTCCCGCTCGCGCCGGTCGTCGTGGCGAGCCCGCCCCCCGACCTGCGCCTCGTCGGCGTCGTCGCGGGCGCCGACAGGGCCGTGGCGATCCTGCGCCGTCCGGCGGGCGGGCCGTCCCTGAACCTGAAGGTCGGCGACACGGTGGAGGCTTGGCGCGTCGAGACGATCGCGCCCGATCGCGTGACGCTGCGCGACGGCGAGCGCGCGACGACCTACCGGCTGTTCGCGGTCGGCGGCCCCGCCGGCCCGGCGCCGGCGTCCCGGATCACCAACCCGCCGCAGCTCGGCGTTCCGGGCGCGCGATAGGGTACGGAGGCCGGCGCCGCGCCGTGGAACGCGCGGTGCCGCCGCCCGAAGGGCCGCGCGCCGGAAACGAAGACGCCCCCCCGGACCGGTCGGTCCGAGGGGGCGAGGCGTGCGACGGCGATGCGTCGGAGTTTGCGACTAGAGCATTTTCCAGCGAGGTGGATGCCGGCTCGCGTGAAGACAATGCGACCGCACAAGGAGTTAGAGCGTTTTCCGTGATCCGAGGATCATGGAAAACGCTCTAGCGCAGGCGGCCGTTGAGGCCGCCGGGGAAGAAGCCGCCCGGGCTCTGGGTGGTGTTGAGGTAGACGATGTCCAGCACCTGGCCGGGCGTCCGCGCGAAGACGAGGCCGTTGCGGTCGGTCGGGACGAGGTTGGCGTCGCTCGGGGAGAAGCCCGGGGTGGCCGACTGGTCGCCGCTGATGCCCTGGTCGAGGTCGGTGGTGCCGTCGAGCGAATCGCGGGCGTTCGAGATCGCGTTCGCCTGGGTGATCAGGCCCCTGGCGTAGAGCGTCGTGCGGATAATGCCGGCGTGGTAGGCCTCGACCGCGAGGATGCTCGCCGCGGCGCTGAGGAAGGTCTTGTTCTGGATCGCGCCGGCCGCACCGTTGTAGGCGGTGACGCCGACATCCTCGAAGATGAACGACGCGAGCAGGAAATTCGTGTCGTTGGCGTAGGCATCGAACCGGTCGCTCGCGCCGATCAGGCCGGCCGCACGCGCGGCGGCGGTGAAGGCGAAGTCGATGTCGAGCCGCGGACGGCTGACGGCGGCGCTGCCGAGGGCGGCGCGCAGGAAGCGGACGTGGGCCTCCTCGTCGGCCGCGATCTCGAAGGCGTACTTGCGCACGTTCGCATCGGCGAACGGAACCGCACGGCCGCCGCCGTTGACTGCGCCGATGGCGCCGACGCCCTGCAGGTCGCCCGCCTTCAGCCCCGAGCCGTTGACCGCGTTCAGGTAGAACTCGGCCTCGAGATACTCGAGGTTGAGCGCGAAGTTCAGGATGTCGGCGTCGGTCACGTCGGCCGGCAGGCCCTGGGCCTGCGACGAGCCGGTCGAGCCGCCGAGGATGGCGGCGCCGGCGATCCCGAGGCCGAGGGTCTGAAGGAAGGCGCGGCGGCCCTTCTCGAGGTTGACGACGCGGGTTCCCGGCTCGGTGCCGGAAAGACCGCTCTCGGCTGCGGTGTGGTTCTCACTCATGGTCCGTTCTCTCCCGAAGACGCGCAAGTCCGACGTGAAGCGTCGAGCGCAACTTAGCCGTACCGCGATTCGCGACAATGACAGGTATGTTAAAACTGTCTTAACCGCGCCGATTTTTTCCCGCGTGTGTCCAATCAGGCACGCCGAAGGGAGAAAGCTGGTATATGCTCTCCGTCCCGGTGGGCACGGACGTGAATGAAGGCTACGTTAACGAAACGCCGGGATCGGAAAATATTCCCATGTCTTTGACGCGGCTCTCCCTCGCTCTGGTCTGCTGCGCAGGACTTTTCGGCCCCGCCGCCCTCGGGCGCGATGCCGGACCGCCGCGGGCGAGCCTCACCGGCCCGGAATCCGAGATCGACCTGTCGGCGCGTCCCCTGCGCCCGCTCGCCGCCGCAAAGCCCGGACGCGACGCCGTCGTGGCCCCGGACCGCGGCGAGGGCCGCACCTACAACTTCAAGCCCGAGGACATCGACGCGACGGCGGCTCTGGGCGCCGAACCGGTGGAGATCGGCGCGCAGGCGTCGGAGCCGGGGAGCTACCGGCTCAACTTCGAGCGGGCCGAGGTGAAGGACGTGGTCCACGCCATCCTGAACGACACGCTCGGCCTCAACTACACGATGGCCGCCGACGTCGCCGGGCAGATCACGATCTCGTCGCCGCGGCCGATGAACCGCGTCGAGCTTCTGTCGGCCCTGGAGACGGTGCTGTCGGGCCAGGGCTACACGATGACTCGCAACGCCGCCGGCTACCGGATCACCGCCGCGGCCACCAGCATCGGCAACGTCAGCTTCGGCAACGCGCAAGCGCCGGGCTACGGCGTGTCCGTGGTGCCGCTGCGCTACGTCTCGGCCGCCGTGATGTCGAAGCTCGTCTCCGGCTTCGTCACGGAAGCCGACGGCCTGCGCTTCGACACCGGGCGCAACACGATCATCGTCAAGGGTCCCGGCCAGCGGCGTCAGGAGGCGGTGAGCGCGATCCTGGCCTTCGACGCGGATTGGATGCGCGGCCAGTCGGTGAGCCTGTTCGAGCTGCGCCGCGCCCGCCCCGAGGCGGTGGTGGCCGAGCTGACGCAACTGTTCGACACCGGCGAGAACGGGGCGAGTGCGGGCCTGATCCAGTTCAAGCCGATCGCGCGCCTGCGCGCCGTGATGGCGATGTCGAAGAACCCGGCCCTGATCCGCCGCGCCGAGACCTTCGTGCGCAAGCTCGACGGCACGGTGGAGGCCGCCGAGGAGACGGTGTTCATCTACAAGGCGCGCTACCGCGACGCGAAGGAGCTGGCCCGCGTCATCAACGGCCTGTTCGGCACCGGCAACGCCAACCTCAACACCAACCCCGGGACGCAGGCAGCCGGGCTCGGGGGCCTCGGTGGGACCGGTCAGGGCCAGGGCCGCAACTTCTCCGGCGGCAACCAGGGCGGCGGCCTGAACGGCGGCGGGTCCGGCTACGGCGGTGTCGGCCAGGGCAATTCCGGCAACCAGGGCGGCGGCCAGCAGAACACCGGCAGCGACCTGCTGCGGGCCCGCTTCGCCTCGGCATACGGCGACACCGTGCCGGGCAATGGCATGGCCGACGGCGGATCGATGACGGCGCTCGGCGGCGGGAACGACAGCCTCGACCTGACGCGGCGCGGCAACGGCGCGCGGCGGGTCTCGATCAGCGCCGACCCGTCGAACAACTCGGTCATCACTTATGCCGATGGCGAGACCTACCGGAAGATCAACGCGGCGCTGCGCCAGCTCGACGCGACGCCGGCCCAGGTCGCCGTCAACGTGACGATCGCCGAGGTGACGCTGACCGACCAGCTCAAGTACGGGGTGCAGTACTTCCTCGACTCGAAGAACCTCGGGCTGGGCAAGAACAAGGGCTCGATCGGCCTGCTCAGTGCGGCGGCTGCGACGGCGGGCGGCGCCGGCAACCTGCTCGCGCCCGCCACCGGCGGCGGCTTCAACTTCCTGGTCGGCGGCTATTCCGGGCCGGACATCGTCCTGTCGGCGCTCGACGGCTTCACCGACGTCAAGATCCTGTCCTCGCCCTCGCTGGTGGTGCTCGAGAACCAGCCGGCCTCGCTCCAGGTCGGCGATTCCGTGCCGATCACCACGACGCAGGCGCAAGGGATCACCGTGCCGGGCGCGCCGCTGGTGAGCCAGGTCGAGTTCCGCGATACCGGCATCATCCTGAACGTGATCCCGCGCATCGGGCAGAACGACGCCGTGACCATGCAGATCGAGCAGGAGATCTCGGCCGTGGTCAGCGGCTCGAGCACGCTCACCCCGACCATCTCGAAGCGGCGGGTGGCGAGCACCATCTCGGTGGCGAGCGGGCAGACCGTGCTGCTCGCGGGCCTGATCAGCGAGAAGCGACAGGTCTCTCGCGACGGCATCCCGTTCCTCGACCGGCTGCCGAACGTCGGCGACCTGTTCAGCTCGGTCGACAACGGCGCCCAGCGCACCGAACTGGTGGTCTTCATCCGCCCGGTGGTGGTGCGCTCGGGACGCGACGCGCAGCGGGTCGCCGAGGATTACCGTGGCAAGCTGCTCGATGCTGGCGCCCGCCGCGGCGCCGCGCCGCGCCACCCGGTCACCAAGCCCTGAGCGGCGGCGCCATGCTCGTCCGGGACATCGGCACGAACGACTTCGCCGGCCTCGTCCTCGGCATCGCCACGGCGGGCTCGGGCGTGGCGGCCTGGGCTGGGCCGGGGCCGGTCGCGACCTGCATCCTCGCCCTCGCGCTGGCCTTCGTGGCCGTCCGGATCGTCTGGCAGGATCTCGTCGACTTCACGATCCCCGACGCGGCCACCCTCGCGCTGGCGCTCATCGGGGTAACGGCGCGGATCGGCGAGGGCGCGCGCCTCGGCGAGCCGGTCGGCGCGAGCCTCGGGTTCGCGCTCCTCGACGCCGCGATCTGCGGCGGCGCGCTGCTGGCGCTCCGCGAGGGCTACTACCGGTGCCGCGGGCACGACGGCATCGGCCTCGGCGACGTGAAGCTCGCGGCCGCCGGCGGCCTGCTGCTCGGCACCGTCGGGCTCTCCTGGGCGATCCTCGGTGCGAGCTTGGCCGGGCTTGGCGTCGTCGTCGCCGTGCGGGCATGGCCGTCGGCCCGGCGCGCCGTGCCGGTGACCGACCGGATCGCGTTCGGCGCCGTCCTCGCCCCGGCCCTGTGGGCGACGTGGTTCGTCGGGCAGGTCCCGCCGGGCGCGCTGGGGCGGTTCTAGATGTCGACCTTCGCCTACATGGCCCTCGATGCCGGGGGCAGGATGCTCAAGGGGACGATGGAGGCCGAGGCGAGCGGCGAGGTCCTGGCCCACCTCGACCGGGTCGGCTGCACGCCGATCTCGGTCAAGGCGCAGGCCGGCGGCGCGCGCCCCGCCGGCCGGTCCCTGCGCGACTGGCTGACGCCGGACCCGCGGCCGGAGGACATCACCGGCCTGACCCTCGACCTCGCCATGCTGCTCAAGGGCGGCGTCGCGCTGACCGAGGCGTTGCAGATCCTCTCCCAGATGGAGGGCCGGAGCTGGCTGGTGCGGGTGCTGCGCGACCTCCATACCGCGCTCAGCCACGGCAAGAGCCTGTCCCAGGCGATCGGCCAGCATCCGAAGCTGTTCCCGCCCATCTACGTGAAGATGGTCGAGGTCGCCGAGACCTCGGGGCGGCTTGAGGAGGCGCTGAGCGGGCTCGCGGTCGAGCGCCAGCGCGGCGAGCGCCTGCGCAGGCGCTTCGTCTCGGCGATCGCCTATCCGTGCTTCCTCGTGGTCGCGGCCTTCGCGGTGCTGTTCTTCATCCTGATCTACCTGATCCCGAAGTTCGAGGTCGCGCTGCAGGGGTTCCGCGACAAGATCGATCCGTCGGCGCTGGTGGTGTTCGAGATGTCGGGCTTCCTCAACCGCAACCTCGACCTCGTCGTGCTGGCGCTCGCCGGTCTGCTCGGCGGCGCGGTCCTGCTCAACCGGGTCGGGCGCGAGCGCGGGCTGTGGCTGGCCCTGCTGGCGCGCCTGCCGTTCAGCCGCGCCGTGCTCGCCAACGAACTCACCGTGACCTTCTGCCGGACGCTGGCGATCCTCGTGCGCAACCGCGTCGACATCTCCACGGCCCTGCGCCTGATCCGCGGCGTCGTGCGCCTGCCGGGCGCGCGCCCCGAGATCGACCGGGTCATCGCCGACGTGCGCCAGGGCCAGCGCCTGTCCGAGACCCTGTCGCGCGGAAAACTCTTTCCGCGGCACGTGGTGCAGATGCTCCGCGTCGGCGAGGAATCCGGCGACCTCGCCGACAGTGCGAGCCGCGTGGCGGTGTTCTATGAAGCGAAGCTCGACACGGCGCTCGGCCGGGTCATCGCGGTGGTCGGCCCGGCGGTCATGGTCCTGGTAAGCGTCCTGATCGCGTGGCTGATCATCTCCGTGATGACCGCGCTCATGAGCATCAACGACCTTCTGGTCTGAGGTTTCGTCCCGATGATCGTCTCCCCGCGTTCCCGCTGCCCTCGTTCCGCCGGACGGCGGCCCGCGCGTGATGCGCAGGGCGGCTTCACCCTCGTCGAACTGCTCGTCGTGCTGGTGATCCTCGGCCTCGTGATGGGGCTGGCCGGGCCGCGCGTGCTCGGCTACCTGTCGAGTTCGCGTGAGAAGGCGGCCAAGCTGCAGATCGAGTCGTTCGCCTCCGCCCTCGACCTGTTCTACCTCGACAACGGGCGCTACCCCTCGACGAGCGAGGGGCTGCAATCCCTGGTGCAGCGCCCGCCCGCCTCCGAGAGCTGGAGCGGGCCCTACCTGAAGCAGGGCAGCGTGCCCGCCGACCCGTGGGGGCACCCCTACGAATACCGCACCCCGGGCAAGACCGCGCCCTACGCGATCCTCTCCCTCGGGGCGGACGGCGTGAAGGGCGGGAACGGGATGATCGGCAAGGAATGAGCCCCGGGATCAACCGGCCTGACGCATCGCGGCGCGACGGCGGCGGCTCGGCCGGCTTCACGCTGGTCGAGGCGCTGGCCGCCTTCGCCATCGTCGCGGTGCTGGCCCTGGTGGTCCAGCGCGGCGTCGTGCAGTCGCGCCTCGGGCTGGCGGCGGTGGAGGACCGGCTCGCGGCCGAGCGCGTCGCGCGCTCGCTGCTGGCCGAACCGGTGCGCGCAGGGGACGTCGGCAACGGCGGGCGCACCGGGACCCTGGACGGCTACCGCTACGCGATCCGGCTGGCGGCCCTGGCGCTTCCGCTTCCCCAGCCCGAGCGCGGCACCGAGGGCGCGTGCCCGCCCTCAGTCGGCCCGTGCGATCCGCCGGGCGATGCCGCCGATCCGGCGCGGCGCGTGCGCTGGCAGACGTTGCGGCAGGATATCGAGGTCGTCACCCGCCGCGGCACCGTGGTGACGGTGGAGACGATCCGGCTCGGACAGATCCCCTCGGCCGATGCGCCGGCGCGGTAGGACGCCCGCGGCCGTGTCCGGCCATCCGCGGGAAGGCCGACGCGGCGCGTCGGCCGTGGTCTTCCCGCCGCGGCCGCGATACGCCGGTCCGGGCAGGACGTGGTCGGTGTGATGGTCGTCGAGAAATTCCTGACGCGCTTCGCGAAGGCGGTGCGCGGCGTGCCGGAAGGCCCGGCCGCCAAGCCCGGTCCCGTGCCGCCGGCACCGGACGCGCCGCCGGCGGACGGGCCTGCCAGGGACGGCGCGACGACGTGGCGTCAGGTCCTCGACCCGGACTGGGCCGAGAAGCGCCGCATCCTCGACTGGAAGGGCATCCCGCCCGTCCACGACTACGTCGCCCGCCTGATGACCGGCCGCTCGATGGCCGAGCGCGGATCGTGGCTCGACTGGACTCTCGACCGCCACCTCGCCCCCCTGCGGCAGCGGCTCGGACGCGATCTCAGCCTCGCCTCATTCGGGTGCGGGCCCGGCGGGATCGAGGAGGCGATCCTGCGCGACGGCCGCTGGCCGCTGGCGAAGATCACGCTCTACGAGTACGACGCCGCCCTGCTGCAGGACGCCGAGCGCAAGATCGCGCCGTTCCCGCTCGAATCCGAGTTCCTCGCCTTCGACTTCGACCGTCCGCCGCCGGTCGACCGCAGCTTCGACGTGGTGTTCTTCTGTCACGCCCTGCACCATTGCACCGACCTGGAGCGGTTCCTTCCCTTCCTCAACCGGATCGTGGCGCCGCACGGGCTGATCCTCGGCCTCGACTATTTCGGGCCGCCGCGCCTGCAGATGGACCGCGACGCACGCCGCCTCGCCGACGAGATCTTCGCCTGCCTGCCGCCGCACCTGCGGCTGAACCTGAGGGAGGAGCCGGCGGGCCGGGTCGACGAGCGCCTGACGCTGCCCACGATCCCCGCGGTGGCCGGCTACGATCCGAGCGAGGCCCCGCGCAGCGCCGACCTCCGCTCGATGCTGTTCTCGGCCTTCGACGTCGTCGAGGTGCTGCCGATGGGCGGCACGCTGCTGCGCAACCTGCTCGCCGACCGCGCCGGCAATTTCCGCAGCGAAGGCGACATGGCGATCCTCAACCTCACGATGATGATCGAGCGCCTCGCGATCGAGACGCGCCTCGTCGCCTCGGACGACCTCTATTTCGTGGTGAAGCCGACCGATCGGATCTGAGCCGCCGCGCCGTCGTGCGGCGGCCCTCACCGCTCCCAGGCGGTGACGAAGTACGGCGCGTCCCGCGTCGGGGCGCGGGTCAGCGTCACGGCGACGCTGCGGCGCGCCGCGGCGGCGGTGGCGACCGCCACGCGGACCCGGAACGACAGGCCGCGGTTCGTCGTCAGCAGCATCTGCTGCTTCGGCAGGAGCACCTTGATCCGGTCGGCGACCGTCGCGCTCGGTGCGGTGCGCAGGGCCGCGACCTGCGCGACGAGGCTCGGGGTCATCTCGGGCAACGCCATGAGAACCGCGGCCGACGCCTCCAGCGCGTTCACCCGGCCCTGGACGTTGTCGACGGTCAGCAGCGGCGCGAGGGCGGCGGCGTCCTTCTCCGAGACGCCCGGCAGCCAGCGGATCTCGGACACGGTGCGGAAGCCGTCCTTGCCCTGCCCGACCGGCTTGGCCGCGAGGTCGATCTTGGCCGGATCGGCGTCCTTGGCCGGCTTGTCCGCGTAGCGGTCGCGCCACTGCACGACGCGGGCGGCGAAGTCGTCCGGCTTCAGGCCGGTCAGGCCCGCGACGCGGTAGGCGCCGGCGAGCAGCACGGGATCGGACCAGTTCAGGTCGATCCGTCCGGATTCGTCGGCGGCCGTCAGGGTGATCGATCCGCTGTCGAGGTCGATCCGCTGTTCGCGGATGCGGGCCGGCGGCAGCCTCAGGTCGAAGAGTTCGTAGGCCGCCACGTCGAGGCCGGCGCGGATCAGGGCGTCGAGCGTCAGGTCGTCGGCCGTGCCGCGGACCCCGTTGAGCGCGGATCGCACCAGGAGTGCCGTCCCGCCGGTGAGGCTCAGGAGCAGCACCATGATGCCGAGTACGGCGACGAGGATGAAGCCCTCCCGCGGGCCGCTGCGCATCTCAGCGGACCCCGCGCGCGGCCACGTCGCCCGCCGGCCCGGCGCCGGGCTCGCCCTCGCCTTCCACCGAGCGCGCGTCGATGCGGCTGCAGAACGCCTTCCGCGGCGCGGCGCAGCCGGCCTCGGCCTCGATCCGGAGCGGCACGCGCAGGCTCGACAGGATGTCGCCGCTCGCCGGATCGGTGAAGGCGACGCGGACCGCGACGGGCAGGGCCTCGCCCGCGGGCCACGCGTCGAGCAGCACCTCCGGTCCCCCTGCGCCGACGGCGCCGACATAGGCGAAGCGCACGAGCGCCGGCCCCGCGTAGAGCCTGTCCGGCGGCCCGAAATCGAGGGCGCCCTCGCCCGGATCGAGCGGCGACAGGGCCGCCTCGGCCCGCAGCACCACGCCGCCCGCCTGCGTCTCCGTGCTCTGGAGCAGGATGGCCATCGGCCGGGACAGGCGATCCCCCTCGGGCCGGTCGAGGGAGAACAGCACCCGGTCGGGCAGACCGACGAAGACGAAGCCGCGGGGGCCGGGGCCGGCCCAGCGGGCGCGGGCGGCCGATCCGAGCTCGCGCGCGATGGCGGCGAGGCCGTGGCCGGCGACATCCATGCGCTCGGTCCGCTGCGCGGTCAGGTCGGCCTGCCGCGACATCAGCCCGAGCAGCGACCCGACGGCGACCAGGATCACCGCGCCGATCGCCATCGTCGCCAGCGCCTCGACGAGCAGGAAGCCGGCGGCCGGCCCGCGCGCGGACGCATCGCGGCGGCGCCGGGCGGGCACGTCACTCGTCATGACGGGCGCCCCGGTCGATCTCGATCGCGGCGGTGAGGGGATTCACCCGGACGGCCAGGAGGCCGGATCGATCTGCCCGCATCAGGAAAATCTCGCCGCCCGACGCGCTGCCGTCCGGCATGAAGCGGATGCCGTCGAGCACCGCGCCGGAGACGCGCAGGAACAGGCTCGCCGGGATGGCGACCGCGCCGTTGGCGGCGGTGGAGAGAACGCGGCCGCCGGCGAGGTCGACGACGCTCGTCACCGGGCGCCCGCTCCGCACCGCCGCGTCGCGATCGGCGCGCAGGATCGCCGCGATCTCGAACGCCTTGATGCGCAGGCTCGTCGCGCCCCCCGTGAACGACACCCGCGGCAGCGCCAGGGCGGCCGTGAGGCTGATGATGGCCAGCACCAGGGTCATCTCGATCAGCGTGAACCCGGACCGGCGAGACGCGCGGCGGGTGGCGTTCGCGGTTTTCATGACGCCTCCGAACACCCGTCGCGTACGCGGACACCCCGATCGGCCGCGACCCTTGGGTCCCGCGCGTTGGGTCCCGCGCGTTGGGTCCCGAGCCTTGGGTCCCGAGCGCGTCGAATTCGAGGCGGCGCGCCGCCGCCGCCGCATCAGAGCCAGTGCTCCGCCGAATCCCGCTCTAGGTCCAGGGCGATCGTGTCCACGAGCCGCGGGGCGTCCTCGGCCTGCGCGGCCACGGCGCGCCGGGGCACGTCGCCCGAGCGCCAGCGTTCCGCGTGTCCCGTCACCAGCGCGCACAGGCCCGGCAGGTCCGCCGCCGTCTCGACGGGAAGGGCGCGATGCGCCGCGATGTCCGAGGCGACCACCGGCAGGCCCATGGCGAGCGCTGGCGCGATCCCGCATCCGGGACCCTGCCAGGGCTGCGTCGTCACGTAGAGATCGCTCGCCGCGCACAACGCCGCCAGGTCGGCGCCGCCGAGCTCGCCGAGCATCGTGAGGTCGGGGGGGGCGATGTCGGCGCGGTAGTCCGGACGGCCGCGGTCGGCGGCGACGAAGACGACGCGGCCGGCAAGCGCCGGGTTCGTGAAGGGATACTCGCCGGCGAGGTCGAGATAGTCGTCGAACCCGTTGCAGGGCCGCTCCGCCGCGCCCATGCGGCAGAGGTTCAGCACGACGAACCGGTCCGTGAAGCCGAGGTCCCGGCGCAGGGCCGGGCGGCGCGCCGCCCAGGCCTCGGACCACGCCTCCGGCGGAACCTGCGGCTCGCGCAGGAGGATCGCCTCCTGCCCGAACAGGGCGTCGCGTGCCGTCGGCGACGTCGCGAAGACGCGCTTGGCCGCGGCGGCGCAGAACCGCTTCTCGAGGATCGCGTCCTCGCGCGCCTCCCGATCGGGAAACAGCCCCGGCGGCGGATCGCCGTGATCGACGAGGTACACCAGCGGCCGGCGCCCGAAATGGCGCGACACCGAGAAGAACGGCGCCGTATGCGCGACGACGGCATCGACGCCTTCGCGCGTCGCGAAGACCGCCGCGGCCTCCGCGTCATCGAGACCGGCCCGCCGGCAACCCGGATAGGTCGCGTCGCGCGCGCCTTCGGGTCCGCCGACGACGACCTCCCAGCCGCGGGCCCGGAACGCGGCGGCCTGCGCCGCGACCGTTCCGGCGATGCCGGCGCCCGCCTCGTGGACGCCGCTCAGGATAAGAATCCGCCGGTTCCCCCCGGTGGGACGCCGCCAGGGCGGGATCGTCCGCGGCGGCTCCGCGAGGGCGCCGATCCGCGCCAGGGAGAGGTTCGGATTGTAGGACGGATCGTCCCGGATCAGCCCGGCATGGCGGCGGCGGACCAGGATCGCTTCGCGGGCGTTGCGGGCGCGCCGGCCGCGCCCGTCCTCCGCGCCGCGCGACAGCGACTCGTGGTGATGGAGCAGCGGTTCGGCGACGTAGAGGTTGCGATATCCGGCCTCGATCGCGGCGCAGCAGAGGTCTACGTCGTTGAAATCGATGCGCAGGAGCGGGTCGAACCCGCCCAACTCCTCGAACAGCGTGCGGCGGATCGCGAGGCAGGCCCCCGTCACCGCGCTCATCTCGCGGGTGGCGTCGAGCGCGCCCGCGGTCGCGACGGGGAGTTCGACGAGGGCATGCGCGCCGACGCCGTCGACGCCCAGCACCACGCCGCCGTGCTGGACCGTGTCGTCCGGATAGAGCAGTTGCGCCCCGACCGCGCCGACCTCCGGCTGCCGGGCATGGGCGACGAGCGTGCCGAGCCAGTCCGCCTGCCGGACCGTCGTGTCGTTGTTGAGGAACACCAGGATCTCGGCCTCGGCGCCGGCGGCGCCGTCGTTGCAGATCCGGGCGAAGTTGAACGCGCCCGGCGCGGCGAGGACGGCGACCCGCGGGTCGCGGACCGCCTGCGCGAGGTAGCCCGCGGTCTCGGCCTCCACCGAGCCGTTGTCGACGATCACGATGCCGTAGCGGTCGCAAGGGTAGTCGGTCCGCGTCAGGATGCTGTCGATGCAGGCCTTCAGGATCGCGTGGCGGTCGCGCGTCGGGATGACGATCCGGACGGTGGGCGGCGGCCCGGACGGGATGTCCGGGTGCGGCGGGACGGTCCGGCGCGGGTCGGGCACGGGCTGGTTGGTGCGCGGCGCCGGCGCCCGCCCGTCGTCGGGCAGGTGATAGAGCACCAGGGGGATGCGCAGCACGCGCGCGGGGTCGAGCCCGAGCAGCAGGTCCGCCCAGGCCCGCCGCGGGTCGGCGCACGCCGCGAGGGCGAGCGCCAGACTCTCGCGCGTCCGCCGCCCGATCCGCAGCGCGATCACCGGGCCGGCATAGGGCACGCGCTGCATGAAGCGCGGCGACATCGCCGGCTTGAACACGGGCGCGCGGCGCGTGCCCGCCCCGTCGATCCGATCGTGGTCGCAATAGGCCGCGTCGGGCTTCGCCTGCGACAGGGCCTGCACGTGCGACAGGGCCAGCGCGAAGGCGTGGAGCGCGTGCGGCCGCAGCCGGCAGACCTCCGCGCCGAGCAGCACGATGCCGCCGTCGGCGCAGTCCGCGAGGATGCCGGCCGGGTCCTCGGTGCAGGCGATCCGCGGCTCGTTCGCGAGGCGCGCGACGCACGCCGCCCAGTCGGCGGCGCCGACATCCGGGCCGCGCAGGAAGCGGGCGCGCCACGTCGCGCCGACCTGCCGCGCCAGCGCCTCCACGAGCGCGTCGATCCGCGCCGCCGTGCGCGCATCGACGACGTGGATGCAGAGCATGGATGACGGCGCCGGCCCGGCATCCGCGGCGATCCGTTCCAGGTCCGGCGCGGTCAGGTCGTCGTGGACGGCCAGCCACCGCCCGTATCGCGACAGGCCCGTCGGGCTGTGTCCGCGGCGGAGGCCGAGCCTGAGATAATGCTCGATCGGGCTCGGAAAGGTCTTCCGGTAATCGGGGTGCCGGAGGGCGTAGTGCTCGGAATCGAAGCCGGGGCCGGGATCGCGCAACTCCACCGCCCCGTAATCGAGATAGTGGGCCAGCGCCGCGTGTTCCGACCGCGCGACGTCGGGATAGGCTGCGCGATACCAAGCCTCGTCGAACAGGCCGCTGGCGCGCAGGAGATAGGCGAGCAGACCCGGATCGTCGCGCAGCCAGGGCGGCCGTCCCTCCTCCGCCTCGCCCTCCGCGAGCGCCCGAAGGAACGGCGGCAGCGGCCCGTCGCCCGCCTCCGGAACCGCGGCGAGGTAGCGGCGCGTGTCGAAGTTCGGTCCCGGATCGCGGCGCTCGTGGACGCCGTGCTCGCAGAAATGCGCCAGCGGGCCGAGGGGGAAACCCGCGATGTCCGGGTACGTCTGCCGATACCACGCCGCATCGAACAGCTTCGACGCCAGGACGCGTTGCGGCAGCTCGATCGCGGCCGGGGGGACTTGCCGCGTACGGCTCTTCCGGAACAACCTCATCCCGCCGGATGCCGACGCGGTTCGGCGACCTGCCCGCGACCGTGCCCGGTGGGCGGGCAGGCACGACGGGACGTCGGGCGCCCCCATCCCGCAACGTACCGAGGACGGTTCCGCGAAGGAACGTCCGGAACCTCCGAGCACGAATTCAGAAGCATGACCGCGCCCGAGCCCTCTCTTCCCACGTCGGCATCCGGCTGGCCGTTCGCACGGGCCCGACGCCCATCTGTGATCGAAACCGGCGCGCAGGCAAGACCGGCCGGCCACGACCCCGGGCGCCGTCGCGCGGCGCGGCGGCGGGCCCTCCGAGGCGTCGTGGACCGCGCCGGCCCTTCGCCGCATTGACCGAAGCAGGCGTCAGGGGCCACAGGGGCGCATGCAGACCTATCTCCGCGTGGCGGCGTGGCTCGTCGTGACGATCCTCGTCGTCGTCACGCTTTCGCCGATCGGCCTGCGCCCGTCCGTGGCGCCGGCCAATGTCGAACGGGCCTGCGCCTATGGCGGCCTCGGCCTGCTGTTCGCGCTCGCCTATCCGCGCCGCTGGCTCGTGGTCCTCGTCGGCGTCGTCGCGCTCGCGGGCACCCTCGAACTCGGGCAGGTGCTGACGCAGACCCGCCACGGGCGCCTCGCCGACTTCGTGGTCAAGGCGGGTGCCGCGGCCTGCGGCGCCCTCCTCGCCGTCACGCTGACCACGATCGCCGCCCGCCGGACGCGGCCCTGAACCAAGCAGACTTTCATGGCTTCGCCCACGAAAGCCTGCCGACATCGCCTTGTCGTCGCATCCTTCCCCTCCGCAAACCACGCCTCACCGAGCGGAACGATGCTTGGCCCGCCGCAATGCCGCCGCCCTTGCACGCGGTCGGCCCCACGGGTACAGCACGCCACCCGATCGAACGCGACCGGCGCTCGCACCGCGCGACGCCGGATAGCGTCGGGTTCGGAGGGGTGGCCGAGTGGTTGAAGGCGCACGCCTGGAAAGTGTGTATACCGGAAACGGTATCGCGGGTTCGAATCCCGCTCCCTCCGCCAGCCTTGGCTAGCAAGCTTCCTCTGGTCTTGCGAAGACACCCACCTGACGCCGTGTACGTGGCCTTGGCGTCCGAACTGCACTCCCCCAAAAGTAGGGCCGTCACCCTCTCTCCTTCTCCCAATTCTCCGTGCAACCGAACTTGGCTGATTCCGTTCGGTCGCGCGAACGCCCCTCTGCCCCTCTAGAGCTTGGTCGTTGCCGACGTCGCGTTTTGCATTCCGGTCGCCTGACTCTGCCGAGAAGCACCACTCACAAGCCTCGTCCCGCTCCGAGTAAGCGCATGGCGCTCGAGAAGGTCGGCGACGTGTTAACGACGCCCCAGCACTTGCGGCCGCGGACGTGGGTATCTCGATGGGCGGCGGAAGGGACGTGGACCTGGAGACGGCCGATGCCGCCTCCCTGCACGGCCCGCCGTTTCTCACCCGGCCTCTGAACTGAACCACTGAACCGGGGCGAGTACGAATCTATAGGGCCTCAGTTTCTAGCGACTTTCCGCCTTGGCTTTCCCGTAGGTTTAGCATCACCGTCCCGGCAGATAATCAATGCCGACCAAACTGATAAGTTAAACTAACTCAAGGAAGTCGCTTTGATCGCCCTGACGTTGAACGCGAAGGCATGGGTGCTTCCTGAGTGTTGCGGCGTTCAGCTGCAGCTTGAACGGAAAGATGGCTGGGTGTCTGACTAGCTGCGAAAGTGACATGCCGCGTCCTTGGCTCAGGATGACACCGTGCACCAATAGCTCCGCGATCTCTTCGGAGACCCGGATCGGATTGCGAGTGACGACCAGCGATCCCTTCTCCAAGCCAGGCTTCAGCACACCCCACTGAGCCATGGATTTGAGCACATGCTGGATTGTGCGCTCCAACGTAGAGCGGTCGCCCCATGATTCCGTCATACGGCGCTTGATTTGCGATCTGTTGGCTTGACCATGCAGTGCGAGAAGCTTTCCGACATGCGTGGCAACATCGAAAAAGAAAGGATGCGTAGCCACGACCATGGCCCAATGAACAGCCACACGGTTCTCGCCATTTGCTGCAGAGAGGCACTTGAGAGCACGGTCTCGCAACGGTTGGACCTGCTCCGGCACCATTAGCCAGATACGGATCAGGACCGTAAGTGTTTTTCCACGGCCACTGTTGTTGGTGTTGCCCGGAACGAGGTCTTCGAGAAAGTCCCACAGGACCTTCCGTGTCTCTGTTGGAAGCTCGCCTCTGGAGACCCGGGCGGCGGCAATATCGAGCCACTCGATGTGGATCGTTCGATCGAAGCCGATCGTGGTCTTTCTTCCAGTGCTCATGCCGACCTCGCCACCGTCACGAAGGGCACGATGGCTTCCTCAATGCATATTCCGCCATGCGCCACCGTTCTTTTTCCTTCACCAATGAAGGCGCGCAGCGGTGGGGCTATCAAGGCGAGATAGTCATCGGGTAACCCGATGCTCTGCCACTCCAGAGTTCCCGGATATTTCGCCGAGGTATTGGATCGCAGCAGGGCGTCTCGGAACACATGGACCCTCTCTCCGCGCTCGTCGGCTGTCGCGCCAACGTTGGGCTTTCCTATGCCGATCCCCTCTACGTTTCCATGATCGGCGGTGACAACAACTTCAAAGTCGCGATCAAGCAAGGCGTCCATGAGGCGCCAAAGCGAACCCCTCTTGGCCCAGTGACGGACCCCGGCATGCATGCCATCGGTGCCTGTGACAATGCCGTGCAGCATCTGATCGATTGTCCCGACCACGATGCCTGCGATCCTGCAGCGCGGCTCGTCGAGCTTCCCGCTAACCCTAGCGATGAAGGCGTCGTCGTCTTCCAGGGTGCCCTGACAGGCATAGACGGCGCCGCCTTTCCGGAGACCGCGATCTTCCCAGAAGCGAGACCAGTGCTGCTCTTCCTTACGCGTCGTGTCGAGGCTCTGCCCAAAAAAGAACGGAGGGTCGCCCGCAAAGATCGATTGGCGCGACACCGACGTCAGTGTCGGCACCCAGGCGAAGGCACCGAATTCCTCGGTCACCCATTTCCGATGCGGCATTTCCTGACGGACAACCGCCCACTGGTCCATGGCCAGACCGTCGATGATAACAACGGCCAACTTCGCCGCGCTTCCCTCCGCTGTAAGCCGATGGGCCATATACTTTGGGATCTGATGAACCATGACCGGGCGAGGCAGGTACGAGAGGCTGTGCAAAGAGGCGTAGTGTGCGACCATCCACGCGTAGAAGCTCTGCTCAATCCCTTGGTGTGCGGCGCTGAAGCGATCCTTATCCTCGGACGCCACGTCTCCCTGCAGGGACCAACGTAACGCAACAATCTCGGCCCACCGAGTCGCCGCCTGAACCCACTCATAATGATCGCTGCTCGGCGATGGGCTGTTTGAGTGCAATAGGTCCAGGAGCCTTCGGAAGCGCGTTGCTTGGTCGGCGGACTGGGATCCCGCCACGCCGACGGCCATCCACGTTCCTTCGACAAGCGATCGAGAAACGCTGCTCGTCGGGGTTAGCAAACCGTCCGTGAACAGATTATCGACGTAGACCCGCACATCGTCGTGGTCGAAGGGAAGATGCTTTGGACCTGAGAACTGCAGACCGTAGGGTTCGGGCTCCTCGCGCAGGCCATCTGCCTGCGAGCCCAAATGACCCTGAACGAAGATCGGCCATCTCTCTTGCAGAAACTCCAGAAAGCTCGCACGGCTAGGGAGAATCTGATCGAGCGGCCAATCGTGCCATCGCCCGGTGGATCGCAGCAGATGGATCAACCGCTGATCCAGTGACTTGGGAACTATCTGGCCGCTGTAGTGGCGCCGCAGAAGGGCGCGGAGCAGGTCTGCATCGCTTTGGATTTGTGCGGGATCGAGGCGAAACACGTTTCGCAGAAGAAAGTCCCGTGTCGCGTTCTCGCCCATAGGCTCTGGTTTGAAAAGCTGCTGGGCGGCAGACACGACATCGAGCTCACCCCGATCGATTCCGGAAAGGACATGAGGGGCGAGCGACGGGAAAAGCTCAGCGAGGCTGAACGAAAGCAACCGCCGGTCACGCTCCGCCTGCTGAAGCAGGTCAAAGGGGAGGCCACTGATATCCGAACGCGCCGCTCGCAGCACGACGACCAGATTTGTGTCGCTGCCGTTGTCCCAAACTTCGCGGAAACGTCCCTCATAGGCGTATCGAAATGCGACGTGGTCCTCGAATGGGACGATCTCGAATCCGCGCTGGCGGATACCGTCAACGATGCCCTGTTCCGTCAGCAGCTCGTCTGGGTCCGCCACGACGGTCAGACGCGCGACACTGGCGATGTCGCGGCTGAACTGCGCCAGAATGGGCTCGCGCCATGTGCCGCTGAGCAACGAGGTGCTCATCCGCTTGCTCCGATCGGCGCCACGCGAACCATGAGGACGGCGGCGAGATCAGGGAGCGCGGCTTCCCGCGCCGCAAGCTCTCGGGTCCATGCCTGCTCTTCGTCTTCTAAAATCCGAAGACGATGCGCCCGGACCTGGGGCAGCCCGAGCCGCTCGATGGCACGTCGGCGCGATGAAAAGGCGTGCGTGCCCTTCTTGCGCTCACGCATGATGCTCATCTGATGAGCGGCGGCCAGCTCCTCAAACACCGTGGCACCCTGCGCTTCGGCAGCCTCGCGGCTGGCATCGAACGCATCCACCGCGGTAGAACCTGAAATCTCCTCACCCGCTTGGCTCAGACCGTTGGGTAGGTCGATCAACCGTTCCCAGACTGTGCGAGCTGTCGGCCCAAATACGCGGCCGTCCTCCGCCAGGAAAAGAGCAAGAAATCGCTGCTCCCGTCCACCAGCCGTGTGCAAGCTGATCCGCCACAATGACCAGAACCCGCTTGTCTTGTCCGAAACGTCGGGGACCTGGATAGTGGGTATCGGTTGGCCGGGCGCGAAGACGGGCAAGCTGTTCGTGAGCCCCCGGACTCTCTCGTCTTCGAGCGAAATCAGCCTTGCGCCTGGCCGATCGGCTTCATCTCGGCTGAACACGGCCGCTAAGCAGGTTTCGCCATTAGGCCAGCGAAGGTCGTAGCCGACAGCGGCCGCCTTAATGGATGCGCCCGTTGATTCCTGACTGCGCAAATAGCCGAAGGTCATCCGCTCGGTCCAATATGGCATTTGATGGTTGGCAATCTTCTGCGCCGCAGCAGGGTCCAACCGCTCGGTTGCGCTGAGCAGTCTAGAACCGGCTCGGGCTTCCTCCGCTCGCCGGCGTATCTCGTCCGCGACACCGGCTGCTCGCTGTTCTGCATCTTTGGGCGCGATCATCGCTTGCGCAAACAGAGCCTCGAAAGGCACGCCGCCGTCCTCGGAATCGAGCACATCGGCCAGCTTATCGACGCCAAACTCCTCAAGAATTCTTGCGAGCTTCTCTTCCAGCACCTCGCGGACGCGAAGCTCAACCGTATCCGCGAGTGCGAAGTTGATGGCCCGCACGATGTGCTTCTGCCCGATACGATCGACCCGGCCGATCCGCTGCTCGATCTTCATCGGGTTCCACGGAAGGTCGTAGTTCACGATCACGTGGCAAAATTGGAGGTTCAGGCCCTCGCCGCCGGCATCGGTGGAGATGAGGATCTGCGCGTCGGTCGCAAAGCGGCGCTGCGCTTGCCGCCGTTCCTCCAAATCCATCGCTCCATTAAGCGATACGACGGTAAAGCCGCGACGCCCAAGAAAATCAGATAGCATTTCTTGGGTGGGTACGAACTCCGTGAAGATCAGCACCTTAAGGCTTGGGTCGTTTTCCTCGCGTTGCTGGTGTTGAATGCGTTCGAGCAGCGCTTCAGCCTTGACGTCCGGACCGCTGGCTTCACACCGGCGCGCGGCCGACAAGAGAAGCTCTACCTCCTTGCGCTCGTCCTTGAGACCCTTCAGGCGCGTCTTCAGGATGGTGTCGAGCTGCTGCTGACCATCTAGCGCGGACCAATCCTCCCCCACATCCTCGGGGAATAGCGAAAGCTGGCCCTGGGGCAAATCGAGCACCGCCAGTCTTCGTTCCAGGGATGTACGGATCGCAGCGATGCTGGATGTGATCAGCCGTTGCATGAGGATCATCAGGAAGCCAACGGCGGTCTGCTTTTCCTTGATGGCGCGATTGTAGCCGTCACGGACATACTCGGTCACAGCGTCATAGAGTGCGCGCTGCTCAGCGTGCGCCGCTCCCCATGCGATCGGCACGAGCTGCGTGAAGCGCGGCTTGAAGAGCGGGTTCCCTTCGGCGTCGATCGCACGGCGCTTCTCGGTACGGATGACGAAGGGGGCGACCGCTTCGCGCGAAATCGCGTCGTCGCCAGGGAGAGCATCGGCGTCGAGAAACCCGATCAGCCTGCGAAAGGCGTCCGACTTCCCCTGGTGCGGAGTCGCCGAAAGCATCAGTAGGTAGGGCGCCGCCTGCGAAAGGGCATCACCCAGCTTGAAGCGGGCGACCTGCTCGGTGCTGCCGCCAATGCGATGCGCCTCGTCGATGATGATCAGGTCCCATCCTGCCGAGACCAAGTCTTCGAACCGTTCGCGATTGTAGCGGGCGAGCTGTTCCTGGCTCCAGCCGCGGCGGGAGTCGATCGGTTTCACCGAGTCGAGCGGACAGATGACCTGTTGGTGCATGCGCCACAGGTTCTCGTTCTCGTCGATGGCGCCCGCCTGACGGAGCGCGCTGAGGCTGCCGGGAAGGATGAGCCGGAAGTCCTCATTGAAGTGAGTCTTCATTTCGGATTGCCACTGCAGCACCAGTCCCGCAGGAGCGACGACAAGGATTCTCTGCACGAGCCCGCGAATCTTCAGCTCGCGCAGGATCAGACCAGCTTCGATCGTCTTGCCGAGACCGACCTCGTCCGCCAGTAGATAACGGATGCGGTCTCCGGCGATGGCGCGCTGCAGGGCGAGCAGCTGGTGGGGCAGCGGGATGACCGTGCCTTCCAGCGGGGCGACCAACGCGTCCCGCTCCAGAGAGTCGGCAATACGCGCGGCGGCGCTGATATAGGAAAGGCGGTCGAGGAGGTGAGACTCGCCCGCTTTCAGCGGGGCAAGACGCTTCTGCAGCACCCGGACGGCAGTCCCGCGGCGCGGCAGCAAGACCAGGCAGGTCGCTTGTCCCCACAGCGTGTCGGTATCGACGACGCGGCAGGGTTCATCATGATCGATGCTGTGCCACCACTCGCCCGCCTGCATGCGTCACCTCACGCATCACCGAGACGCATGCTCGCGACGTCGTAGTACATCAACAGCTTCTCGTCCTCCTGGAGGACGTTCTCCGGCAGCTTCGCCGCGACGCTGACAATGGTCTTGTAGTCCTGCCCCTCATAGGCGGTCTTAAAGCCGGCGCGCACCGCTTCGGTGCGGAACAGCTTCAGCTTGCGTTCCTTGGCGTGCTTGTAGGTTTCGAACTCCGTCAGCAGCGCCTTCTCGCGCAGCTTGTCCAAATCACCCTGCTTTCCTGGATCGGGCACATACCAGCGATCCGCCGCCTTGGCGGTCAGTACCGGATCATCCTTGGCAATATTACGAAGTTCTTTGAAGTTCGTGGACAGGTACGAGTGTATCTGGCTCGGGACCGGTCCATTGCCGTCGTAAAAAATGCAGTTTTGCCGCAGGATTTCCTTGAGCTCAACCGTCTGCTCGTGCTTCGCCCAGTTCTGGATTTCGCGCATGAACGTGGGCTGGAGGTCCTGGAAGCTGCGCGGCTTGTCCTGAAGCTCTCGTCGCACCCACTGAATGGCGCTCGCCTCATCGATGACGAAGAGGCTCAGCTGGCGTAGCTCGGCGGCCGTGTTACGTTTGCGGTCGTACTCGACGACCTGCGTCGGCAGGAAGTACATGCCGTCACGCTCGGGATAGCGCTGGTTCAGGCCACCCAGAAACTCCGCGGTCGAAAGCGGCACCGAGAGTTGGCGCTGCACATGGAAGGCCACCATCCGGTCATGGAGCACCTGTGCCGTGCGTTCAGCAATCACATCGGCGACGCCGTCAACGCTGGAGAAAATGGGGACGTGGCCGAGATGCTCGGTCACGAAGGCCCAACCGTTCTCTGGCGACGACGTCCGTAGCGCAAAGCGCTCAGCCAAAGCCTCGGTTGGCTTGTAAGCTGAGATCACGAGGTCCTGCTTGACCGCGGAGCTCGTAACTTGCCGGTATGAGCCTTGCTGCTTGTCGAGCGTCCTGACGTCCGCGACAACGAATCCAGCAGTCCCGAGCGCTTCCTGTATCGCCCGCCAAACGGCATTTGCCGAATTGCTGAAGACGACCGTCATCCAGCGGCCAGGCTTAAGGACGCGGGTATATTCCTCAAAGCAAGCGCGCATTAGAGCTTGGTACTCTACAATGTTCTTTCCTTTGAACGAGTCGATGATTGCTTCAGCACTCGCGTTCGTTAAAACTCGATGCCACGACTCGACCAGAAAATTTAGATCAGCGTAAAATATGTTGGACCCAAACGGTGGGTCCGTAAAAATGTAGTCTACCGAATCACTCGGAATGGCAAGCGTGCTGGCAGTACCAGTGCTCGTCATTGCGTTTGCCCGTGTAGCGCCCTGTTGAACGAATGCGGTGGTGATCCTCTTGGCTTTGTTCCGATAGGCGGTGAATGGTGATGCCTCACTTATCATCGAAGAAACGTAGTAGACACCACTTAGCGGATTATACGGAAAGCTTACCTCGGGCCGATACCTGTTTTGAATCGAGAGATTTAGAATATGACTATCGACCCAAAATCGGAGAATTAACCTAAGAGATGGATCCTCGAAGTCTCGCGCCTTACCCCAAAATAGCGCGAGAGTGTGTGCGATGCGCGGCAAGAAGAGATGATGCACATATGTGAACCCCTTGGGCGCGATTCGCGATCCGTGGTACATCTCCTCGATTGGGAACGGGACGATGGGCAAATCTGCCGGCACGGGAAGCGCAGCAATTTGCTCAAGTAATTCTAGATCCCCTAAGGTAGGTGCCTTCTCGTAGGCTACTCTTCCAACACTGTAGTTTATGAATGCCGGACGAAGACGAATCTTTTGCCAGTGCTGGTTCGTAGCTGGGTCCAGAGCGGATTCGAAGACGCGATCCAGCGTGTCTTTCGTCAATTCCGCCGAACAGAGGGGGCAAAGAAAGTTTGCGCGGACTTTCTTGGTTACGGGTTCGAGAGCTTCTTTGACGAAACTTACTTCGCCGCCGCAATGTGGGCAGCTGAATATCTCACTCCATACGGTGAAATTGATAGCTCCCTTCGATTTTCCGTCGGTGTGAAGGGTCTCGTGCATCCAGCCGACCTCTTTCTGAACCTCGGCAAGAATGTGCTCCGCCCCCTTTGAGAACGCTCTGACGTCGAAGGGCAGCGTGTAGTTCGCAGCGATGAAGGTGGCCGCCGCCCCAAGGTCGCTCAGGATCGCTCGACGAGCGCCCCATTTCGGCTTCGGCAGCCCCTGTTTCAACCACCCCGCCTCGAGCTGTTTGCGATACGCCGCAGGCGCCGAACCGCACCACTGGGCGGCGACGCCCGTCATGCCCGAGCCTGCGAACCCATCGAGCACGATGTCGCCCGGCTCCGTGTAGTGGAGGATCGAGGGGACGATCGCGAGATGCGGCACCTTCGTGTGGTAGCCATGCGCCTTGTAGAGCGCATCAGTCTTGCCGACGCTCGTGTCGATTGCGAAGGGGTCCCGCTCATAGCGCTCCTTCGGATCGTAAGGCTTGCCGTACACGCGCACGAAGTCGGCCAGGAAGGGATTGGGACATGCGGTGTACCAAGGAGCGTCGGACATCCGGACGATGTCCTCGTCAGTCCCTTTGGGGAATCCCGGGGTCTTGCGGAACTCGGAATCGGCCAGCTTCTCCCGCAGCCGATCCGTGAAATAGGCCCGGCGCGCGTCCTCGCTGTCGAATGTCATTCCGAGACATTCGACCCTGCTCTTCTCCAGAGCCTGCTGCTCAACTGACTTGTCGACCAAGCGGAGTTGCCCCGCTCCCTCGATGAAGAGATCACCAGATTTTTTGGATCGCCGGTTCATGAGATTTCACTCCAATGCTGCGCGATCACAAACCGGTCACCGGATCGCTCTACGAGCGCCTGGACTACCAAACGATGAGTGATTGTTTCGAGAGATTTGGAGTCCTTACCAATCACGTTGGACAAGTCCTGCAGACTTACCCCTCCGGTTTTTCGTGCCAGATCGACGATCGCGACCTCGACTGGGGTGAGCTTGATGCCTCTTCGAAGCCACTTCTCGTCGTAGTCGGTTGCGATCGGCCGCCAGTCCAATTGCAGCTCGAATGTGTTTGTGCCTCGATCGGAGGATATCGCAGGCGAAGAACGATGGGCTCCTCGCCAGGCAGCGCTGAGCGTGCGTAGCCCGGAACCCGCAATTTCGGCAAATCCCAGGAGGCGGAGAGCCCTGGCAATCAGAGGATTTCGCGCTTGATGGGCTCCACCTTCTTCAAGCCTTTCCACGGCCACCAACGAGTGGCCTGCGTTTGACAAGACGGCGTAGTCCGGCCGGAGAATGATTCGCGAGCACGTCCTTTGGTCCGCATAATCCTGATGAATGAACATGTTCATCAAGGCCTCGCGGATTGCCAAATAATCTGGTGATCCGTCGGTCCGACTCATGCCATCCAGCGTCAAATCGCCGTGGCGAAGATGCCTTGCAAGAAACTCCAAAGTTTGGCGAAGTGCACCGAACATATTTCCCCGATCTATGAGGAGTCTGTCGTCCCAGCGTTTAGTAGGGTCCGAAATGACCTGAAGATCCATTATGTCGCGTCGAAGTTCTTCGCGTGTCGCCACTTCGGTCCCGAAGAGCAACAAGATTTGGCGCCGTTCATGAGCATCGATGGATGTTCGGCCATCAAGAAGCTGCCCGCAGACGAACTCGGTATGTGGCGGCTCAGCTTCCGGTTTGAGGCGAGTTACGAACCAGCTTATCGTGTCCGAATTCAAGAGATCCCAGGGGATCAGGCCCTCACCCCTGGCACCTGTTTCTTCAATGAGGCGCCGCCGCTCCCCCCACTCCTGTGCAAGGTGGCGGCCATCGCGAAGCTTGACCTGCTCGCTCGAACGCTGCGTGCCACCACAGAGGGCAGCGATTTCCCCGGCACGCTCAGGTGGCCCCGGCGCTTCGTCTCCTTCCACGGTCTTATACCAGCACCCTCGAGCCGCTACCTTGTCGAGGAAGAGCAAACGCGTGTTAGCCCGCTGCTGAACAAGCTCCCAAACTAGGATAGGTGGCAGCTTCAGGACTGTAGCGCCAACCGCGACGTATGGAACTCCGGGATCGTCCAGGGCTCCAGCCAGCTCTATCTCATCAGGTGTTGGATCTGCGGACTCGCCCATTAGAAGGAGCCTACGGCCCCGGATGATGCGCTGAATCAACTGCTGCTCTTCAACGATGAATAGCGGCAACGATAAAAGGCCTTTTACGCCATCAACGGCATTGACGAGCTGAACGTCCGGCTTGCGATCATCAAATATGGCCTGAGCCTGAGGGCCGGTCATCGCTTGGAGCTGATGACCGAGATCGTTCCTCCGGCCCAGCAACGTCTCCAAGGCAGCGTAGGTGACTCCGGATACTTGCCCTTTCTTTGGCCGGAAGCCTGACTGCAAGTACGTAGCCCCGGGATGCGCAACCTCGACGTTGGCCACTTGCTGGGCCGATGAGAGAAAGTGCCCGAACGATAGGTTTCCATCGAGGGCCGAGATAGTCAGTTCAGCCCCTCCGTCTCTGGCAGCAAACGAGGACAATGCTACCGCACAGATGTATCGGGCCAACACTTCTGCAGCTCGCAAGCATGCATCCAACCGTTCCGCTGGAGAGCGCGCTCGCAGTACCCGGCCGCATGCGATTGCAACTGGTTGTGGATAAATCAGAGAAGCCCTTTTCAGGGCTGAAGAAACTGGAACTGTGCTCCCTGCAGGCATGATACGTTCTTACTCGATTACAATTCGGATCTTGGAAACATCCTTACCTTTAACAAGGCTTGCGACATAACCGTCGAAGCGCTCTCTCAAATCGCCAATAGTGCATGGTAGCCCACCATCGGAGATCGCGGCCTGCAACGCGGCCCTACCCAGCGTCACCTTTTGCAATCCGCTCAACACGTCCTGCAGGGCCTTGACGAAGGCGGGACTCACCGGATCCGGAAGCTGTTTGTTCTTCAGGAAGCCGTGCAGCTCCCGCTTGCCGACAGGATCGCTGACAAGCTCAATGTTGCCCGACACGGTCGGATCTTCGAGATTGGTGCGCAGTGTGTCTGTCCATCCGCGCACGATAGCGTCCAGCGTCTCGTCGAGGTCAGCGAGGGTCTTCTTTGCGGCTGCGCTACCAGCCGGCTCCTCTGCCGGTCGAAAACCGCAATGCGGACAGAGAGGGTCGCTCTCCAGGTCTGGGCGCCCAAGCTGGAAACAGGGTTTCAGCGCAAACAGCTTGTTCTCGAAATCGCGCAGCTGAGACGTCGGCATCATTTCGACGTTGGCGATCTTCTGGATCTGGGCGAGACGTGAATCCTTGGCAAGGGTCGCCTTGCGCTTGTCGTCGTTCGCGCCAAGGCGGGCGCGCTCGTGCGCGGCCAGATAGGCGTCTTGATACTTGGTCTTCAGATCGCCCAGCGTCTGGGTCAGAAGCCGCTTGAAATCGGCTTCCGAGCGTTGCTTGGGGCTTGCGATCCTGGCCATAAGATCGGCACGTGCGGTTCGGACGGCGTCCTGCCACGAATGGCTGACGTCGAGCAGCGCCTCCGCCTTGCCGAGATATGACGTCAGCGGGTTGGTCTGCTGGAGCACTGTGCCGAGCTTATCGACTTCGCGGGAGAGGTCGATCACCGGTTTCTGGCCGAGCACCGCCGCGGAGTCGTGTGGGAAGTTCTTGAGCTTGCCGGAGGTGTTGAACGGCTGGAGCGATTCCAGGAACCCCTTCAGACTGCCGAGTCGGTCTTTCCAGTCCTTCTGCTCCTGGTCGGAGAGAATGGGGCGGCCCCAGAAGATCAGGTCGGGAATGCGCGCTTGAGCGGCGACGACCTTGCCGAGAAGCTCGCCGGCGCGCTGCTGAACCTTGACCACGCCCTCATCACGGTTCGCAGGATTGACGATAAGCCCCTTTGGCACGTCGAGAAGATCGCACAGATCCTGGAGCGGCCCGAGCGGCAGATCGCGCGGGCGATCGATGTGCTTGAACTCCGTGACCTCAGCGATTCCAATTTTTACGAATTGATCGATGCCGGCCGCATCCACTTTCTTGCCGGCGAGGCTGAGTACGATGTCGCCGCTGTGAACCAGCGCGGCCAGCACCACGCTCAAAAACTCAGGCTCGATGCGAAACATCGTCCAGTAGTCAACGCCGGCTTCGGACGCGAGCAGCTCGGATCGATTGAGGACCTGTCCCTGGCCCTTCTGGCTCAAGGCATCGAGCACGTGCTTGGCGTAGCGAGAGTTGCGCGGCTTGAGTGTCTCGCCGTCCAACAATTCCAGAGCATCGAGAATTGCTGTGCCTTGCTTGCTCTTCACGCCGCCAGCGATCCACCGCAATGCTTCCTGCGCGGCCTGGTCGCGATTCTGCCGTGTGACCAGAACGCTGAAGATCGGATATTCCGGGCTTCGATCGGCGAAGTGGGGCGCCAAGAGCGCCGAGCCCGCCGTGTTGACGTAATCTTTCACCGTGGCGTTGGGCGGGAGCTTGCCGCGCACCACTTCCTGCAGCGTCTTCGAACGCCCCTGATGCACGACCTCAGCCGCCGTCGGCATATGTTCGCGGAGCCAAGATGTCAGGGTGCGGAGATGGTCCCCGGCCTTGTCCTCGTAGATCTTCTTGTTGCTGCCAGAAGCGGCGGCGGCCTGTTCACGCGCGCCGGCATAGAGGCGTAACGCCCGATCAAACGTGTCGTCGCGATCCTTTAGCTTAAAGAAGACCTCGTCGGCCTTCTTCTCGTCTTTGAAATAGGGCGTGTCGAACGGCTGCAGGAAATAGAGATAGAAATCGCGCGCGGGCTGCGCGGTCGATCGCTCGTTCGGGGCGCCGAAGAACAGGTACCCGCTTCGGCCGGCGCGCCGTTCCCGCCACTCGATCTCGTGTTCCCAAATGCGATAGCCGGTGACATAAGGCGCAGCATCCGGGTCTTCGAGGACCACGCGCCGCAGCGCATCGAAGTAGTAGCGATCCAGCTGGGCATCGCTGAGAGTCTCGGCTCGCTTCTCGATGAGAGACTCGAAATCGATATCCTTCTTTAGGTCGAGGAAGTACTGGCCGTTTTCCTTGTTGAAGCTGAGGAATTGACCGCTCACCGTCCGCAGCAGCTCCTTCAGCACTGTCTCGACGAGCGTGCGGAGGAAGCCGGCGTCCTTTTCGGGAACGGGCAGCATCAGGCAGAGATCATCTCTCAGCTCCTCCGCCGTTGCTCCAATCGGCGCGTAGATGTCGGACGTTGTCAGCCGGTGCACAGACAGCGCGTGCACGATCCGGATCGCCGCAGGTTTGTACTGCGGGCGGGTAAAGGCTTGCTGGACGCGCGCATCGAGGACGCCACTGCGATCGATGACCTCCTTGATGGCCGGATCGGATCGAAATGACGGATTGTCCCGCAACACACTCCAGTAAGAATCGTAGCCAATGAGTCCGGTATCGTTTGCCGGGACTTCGAGATCGATGATGCGGCGAATTGCGGCGCTGAGCGTCTTAAGCACCTCGCGCTTTTCGGCCACGTATACGCGTTCGAACGTGTCGAGATAGGCTGGGTGAACGGGGAAGAGACGGACGAATTCCTCCATTCTTTCGTTCATCGAGCCGTAGAGCGGCGCGAACTGCTTTAGGTGTTCACGGATAAACCCCTGCTGCTTGGCGTCCTTCTTCAGAATTCGTTCGGCCACGACAAAGGCGACATCGTCACGAGCAATGCGGACCTGCTCGAACCGATCCTTCACGCGCCGGAGCGTGTCGGCGACGAACTGAAAGCGCGGATTGTCGAACAGACTTTCTTGCACGCCTGCGATGAACCGGAAGCGAGAGCCTTTGCAGACCTCACCAAGCTCCCGGAGGAAGGAAAGATCGAGGCTTAGGGCTTGGTCCGCGCGAGAGCGCAGATAGTCGAGAAGTTCGTCGAGAACGAGGATTAGACCGCGATCGGGGTGCTTAGCCTGAAACGCGGCCATCATCTCCTGGAAAGCAGACTTGTTCTCGTGGCGATCGTCGGTGGACGGGAAATCGTAGGTGACTCCGAGCCGCGCCAGTCCATCCTCCAGCACCGAACACACAATGTCCCGCAGGGACATTGTGGTGGAACCGATCTCGGCACGGATCACGCGGAAACAGCCGGCGACCTCTGCGGCCTTTTCCGCGACCTTTGGATTCGTCATCCGCGAAACGAGATCGGCATGCTCGGCGATTGCCGAGATGACGGCCATAAGGTGCGACTTTCCCGTACCGTAATTGCCGACGACGAGAATGCCCTTGTTGTCGGCTGGCTTGCTGAACTGCAGCTGCGGAAACACGAGCTCGCCGAGCAGATCGGCCATTCGGTCGGAGATGACAAATGTTTCGACCAGACGACGGGCGTCTGCCGCAGTGTCGGCTTCCCGGAGCTGGACGACCGTTTCAATTGGCTCGAACTGAATGAGGTCTGAATATTTCATTTCGTCTCCTCCCCAGGCGATCCAATAGCGGGCTGATCGGCTTCGCCGGCCCTGACAATCACCGCTTGGGGCGCCGGATATCGGCGAGCTTCTGGATGGCCGGGCTCCGCGTATGTCAGAGCGACACCATCAAAGTTTCCCGGCCATGCCGCAACGATCGTCCGGTTCCGGGAGATTGATTGAAGCAGCTTGAGAGGATCCTGCGCTAGCTCTGTGGCGAAGAGCAGCTCGATATTGTCCAGCAAAACGACCTTGGAATTCTCATCCCTCACGGTGTCGTCAACAATGCCCGCGACTCGGACAGCACGCTGCCGATGCGTCAGCTCGAGGAGCTTCTCCGACAAACAGAGATTGACATTAACCCTTGGCCACTTGTGCTGCGCTGCCAGCTCTGTGAGGGCGGCGGTCTTGCCGGCGCGTGCCGGCCCTACTGCCAAGATCAACTTGTAATACGCGTCCTGCGTCTTGGGCAGGACGTCCTGGATCTGAGTCGAAAGCGAAGTGGCCACGTCAGATCCTCCCTTCATCATGGGAGGCTTCCTTCTGCTGCTCGATCCAGCGGTCGATATCGACGCGCTTGAACCGCCACTGCCCTCGCACCTTGAAGGCCGGTAGCTGGCTCTTTTGAGCCATGGTGTAAACGGTCTTGTCGGCGACCTTCAGCAATTGGGCCACCTCCGGCAGCGTTAGAATTTCGTCCGGCATGACACCGGTCCCTCCTGGAAAGGATGGCAAAGAGTGCCAGAAGTTGCCAGAGTATGCCAGAGGAAGCGCTGAAGATGGGTTGTCACTAACCTGAGAGGCGCTCGCGTTGCGTCGACCATGCGACGGAATGAGGGCGTAGCGGGGCGCCATAGTATCCGACGACGCCTTACGTGCTCCTGCACAGCTTGGCTAACGCCTTCATGACCGAGACCGCCCTCGATGCGGCTACTCGGCGAGTTCGCTCAAGGAGCGGATCTATGCGCTCGGCTCCCAGAACGGGTGCGACCGTTGTGGGAGCCTTCATATACCAGGAGATGCCGTCGCGAAACGTTGTTGACTTTATCCAATTTCAAAGCTGATGACTCCCCGCTGTTCGCTCCACGATAGCGAAACCGATCCGATCACCTTCTCCAGCGTGAGCCCTTGCGGCAGCCGACCGTCGAGCACCGCCTGCAAGATATCTGGGGCCAGAGTGGTCAGAGCGAGCACCCGAACTACGAAGCTGTCGGTCAACCTCTCTCGCTCCGCGATCTCGATGATCGAGTGCGCTCGGCCCTCCTCGATATCACGTCGCCAACGCCACGCGCGAACGATCGCCCTCAGGAGCACGGCATCTACTTCCGGCTCGGTCGGACGCGTTTGCGGCCCCATCGCACACTCGGGCAGGACAATGATCTTACGTCCGCCGCGGCGCACAGTCCGGAACGGCACTCGGACCGTGACAACGTCGGGAGCGCTCATGCTGCGATCTC
>NZ_CAXTHR010000014.1:0-46240 GCF_964244095.1 uncultured Methylobacterium sp.
CCCAGGCCTCGATCAGCGTACCGTCCACCGAGAAGTGGTCGCTCGACAGGAGCCGGGCTCTACGTCGACCCGCCCGCCCATGCCGTCGTGCTCTCGGTCGACGATCCTTCGACAGGCTCAGGATGAGGAGAGCCAGATCCAGGCGCTCGCCCGCACGCAGAACCCGTTGCCGATGAAGCCGGGCCAGCCGACGACGCGCACCCACGATGACAAGCGCCACGGCACGACGACCCTGTTTGCCGCTCTGGACGTCCTGGAGGGCAAGGTGATCGGCCGCTGCATGCAGCGTCACCGGCATCAGGAGCTCATCCGCTTCCTCAATGCGGTCGAGGCGGCGATACCGGTGCGCAAGATCGTCCACGCGATCTTGGACAACTATGCCGTCCACAAGCACCCCAAGGTCCGCGCCTGGCGCGACCGCCACCCGCGCTGGACCTTCCACTTCACCCCGACCTCAGCCTCGTGGATCAATGCCGTCGAGGGCTTCTTCGCCAAGCTCGCAAGACGCCAGCTCAGACGCGGCGTGTTTGGATCGCTGATCGAGGTGCAGGCCGCCATCAAACGCTTCATCGCCGAGAGTAACGGCGACCCGAAGCCCTTCGTCTGGACCGCCGACCCGGATCGCATCATCCAAGCCGCAAAGCGCGGACACCAAGTGTTAGACTCGCACCAGTAGTCACGTCGCGTTGGATGGCGAACGGCTGCGCGGTTCTCATCGAGATCGGCCGTACCATATCGGTTCCGGCGCCCACGCCGTCCTGATGCTCGACGGCGCCGGATGGCACATCGCCGACGATCTCGTCGTCCCCGATAACATCACGTTCCTGTCGCTGCCGGCCCGCGCCCCGGAACTCAACCCGGTCGATCCTTCGACGGGCTCAGGATGAGGACGTCTGGCAGTTCCTACGCGACAACTGGCTCGGCGACCGGATCTTCGTCTCCTACGACGACATCGTCAATCAATGCTGCAAAGCCTGTAAGCGGCTCGTCGACCAACCATGGAAGATCATGCCCATCGGACTGCGCGACTGGGCGTACCGGTTATGATCAGTGCCGGCTGGTATAAGGCCGTTCCGTAGATGCTCATCGCGATCGATCATATATGCAATCACTGATTGTTATGCGGTTGTGCTTAGATTGGTGTTCGCGTCATCGCGCTTAACGGCGATTTCGTCCGAGTTTGGTGATAAACCGTACTGAGTTCGATCGTTCGGACTGGCCCGCCGCGTGCAGGCTCACGTGTGTAGCGGCCTTCGCAAGCCACAAATTTCAGGGTTCACACGGCGAAATTTGCCGGCTGTTGGTAGCTCAGCAAAAGGTCAGCACGATGTCGTTCGCGGTAGATCCGATATGTCCCGGCCATTCAACGCAAGATGCTGTCAACCAACAAATCTCATTTTTAGATCTGGATTTTGATCGATTAGATTTGACTGAAGCCCTGGTTTTTTTGCTCTCGGCTCATCCTCAAAAGCCTTTTCGCTACCTCGTTACGCCAAACGTCGATCATATGCTACGCGTCAACATCAGCGCAAAAGTGGCGCAACTCTATCGAGATGCTTGGCTGTGCATCAACGATAGCCGCGTGTTGAGTTTGCTCGCTAGGATGATCGGCGTCGACCTTCCTGCAACGCCAGGATCTGATCTAGTCGCGGCATTGCTGACGCATCCAGACCTCGATCGGTCCACGCCGATCCTGATCGTCGGCGGCACCACGGGGTTGGGCACGCTAGTCGCGGAGCGATGTGGCCTGACTGGCGTCACACAGATCCGGCCACCAATGGGGTTGCGCGATGATCCTGTCGCGCTGGCAAAAACCGTCTCCGAGATCGAGGCGGTCAGGGCGCAATTTATGTTTATTGCTGTCGGCTCACCGCAACAAGAAATGATTGCAGCGGCTCTCTCCCGCGGCGGCCAGGCGCATGGCATTGGTCTATGCATTGGCGTCGGCTTGGAATTTCTTGTCGGTGAGCGTCGCCGCGCTCCTGCGATTATGCAGGCGGCCGGTTTGGAATGGCTTTTTCGACTAGCCTGTGAGCCCCGTCGTCTCTGCCGTCGCTACTTGGTCGACGGCCCTCGCATCGTCTGGGTGGTCCTAAATTACGCCCGCTCTGACCGGTGGCGCCGGTCGCGGGCAGCATAAGCTTTTCTGCCGTCATACCCCGACCTGTTCCAGCACAAATTGATCGGCTGTAGCAGCACGAGAGATTGCCTCTGCAACGATGCGGCGCCGATCGCAATTATCGACTGGATGGCCATGCAGTAGCGACCGGCACCGAGCGCGGAGAACCGCTCCGGGCGTGTCGCAAACGCGCGACATTCACGATGAAGCGCAGGCCGTTGAACACCTCGCGCAGCTCATGGTCGTGCTGGCCCGAGCTCTCCCGCAGCAGCGCCAAATACGGCGCTACCAGCGCCCACTCCTTATCGGACACGTCGGACGGGTAAGCGGACCGCGTCGCTGCAGACCGGGCGATGCTTGCGCGCGTACTGGCCGTGCCGTTGAAGGCACCCGATCACGCCCTGGCCGACAAACGACAAGCGACTGAAATAACCTTAATCCCATGAATTTGTCGTGCTTCCTGTCGACTCCTTGTCGAAGTGCACTGAATTTTCAACATATGATCGTAAGCTTGCGAGCATAGCCCGGAATTATCTGCCATCCCGACTGCGGGTGGCTGGAAAGGCATGTGGGTATAGCGAAGACGGGTGGACGGACCGTGGGAATGTCTTGCTTGCAATGCGGCGGATTGGTTTCGAGGGCGCACACTGATGTACCGTTCTAGAGTGCGCGGAGCCTGACGCATGCTCGACGGACCTCACAGCATCCACCTCAAACGCCCACCGCCGGTGGTGGATGGCGGGCGTGCGAGCTATGTTGAGATCCTGTCGTGGCTCTTGGAGCGCTGGGGCCTGATCGCTTGTGCGAGCGTTGTCTGCGCGGTCCTGACCTACGGTGCGAGCTTGTTCATCCCGCCGAGTTTCGTCGCGACAACGACGCTGTTCATCGACAGCCGCAGCCTTCAACCGCTCGCCACACCGCCCGGGCAGGCCCCGAGCGGAGACAACAACTCCGAGGTGAGTTTCATCGAGAGTCAAGCACGGATCGTCACGTCGTGGAGCGTTCTGTCGCGGGTTGTCGCGGCCCAGGGACTCGCCGACGATCCGGCGTCCGGCGGCGGCGTGGGTGCGACGATTACGGAGCGAATCAAAGGCCTGCTCGGCGTTGCTGTAGCCGAACCGCCTTCCTCGGAGACCCGACGCTTCAGAGCGATCCAGGCGCTCGCCGACCGCATCACGGTGAGGCGCCCCGAGCGGACCTTCATCATGGAGGTGTCGGCCCGCGCACCGACGGCCGAGACGGCGGCGCAGCTCGCCAATGCGGTCGCCCTGGCCTATCTCGACGAGCAGTCCGCGGCCCATGCCGGAAAGGCCCGCCGTGCCAACGATGCGCTGACAAGCCGTCTCGACGTGTTGCGCGAACGGGTTCGGCAGTCGCAAGCGCGGGCGCAGGCGTTCAGGGAGACGCACGGACTGGTCGGAACGCGGACGCAGCTGAACAGCGAACAGCAACTGACGGAAGCCAATGCGCAGCTCGCCCAGGCGCGGACGCAACGGGTTCGGAGCCGAGCCCATCTCGACGGTTTCGCCCGCATGGACGCCGGCCAAGCCCCCGAGGGCAACACGCCCGAGGCCGTCGCGTCGATCACGATCTCCCAGTTGCGCAGCAAGCAGGCCGACGTGAGACAACAACGGGACGCGGCTCTCACGCAGTTCGGGCCGCGTCATCCGGCGGTCCGCAACGCACGCGATCAACTCGCCAGCATCGACCAGTCGCTTCAGGCCGAACTCGGGCGCATCCGGCAGGCCACACAGCTCGAATACCAGCGCGCGTCGGCTGCCGAGAAAGCCGCGCAGGCCATCGTCGATCGCCTGTCCGACGCGGCCTCCGGCACGAGCAGCGCGCTGGCCCAGTGGACGCAGCTGCAGCAGGAGGTCGAGATCAACAAGAACCTGCTCAACACAGTCCTCGGCCGATCCCGGGAGATGAACGAAATCGAGCAACTCGACTTCAGCATCGCGCGGGTCATCTCGACCGCCGAGCCCCCTCTGCAGCGCGTGTTCCCGCCGCGAGGCATCGTCTTACTGATCGCGGGGGCCGCTCTTGGCTTCTGGCTCGCCGTCGCCCACATCCTGTTGCGGAGAACCCGAATCCTCTCGGCCTGGGCCCGGCGTCTCGCTCCTCCGACCGGGACGACCGTGCGGGGCGTGATGGAGCGTGGCGACCTTGCATCGCAACCGGTGTCGCCGTCCGCCGACGCGGGGGCGGCCCGAAACACGACCCGCTCCGGGGCGCCCCGCCCGTTGGCGTCCCCTCCTGACCTACCCTCTTGGCCTGCCCGACCATAGGACGAAAAGTCATTTCGCGCGTCGCTCAAGCGGTACAGAATTCGTTGAGCGGCGGTGCAGAGTCCTCCGCGTCGCGCGAGGGCATCCGACAGCAAAGTCTCGGAAGACCGCGAGGCAGCAATCCGAGCGTCGCGCCAGCATCGAGGCTCGCCACACCTTTGCCCGCGACGGCAATGTACGAATTCGCGCGCGACAAGACGATGCCCGGAGCCATGAGATGGACATCGTGAGTCATGCCAAGGAGGTGGAACGTATTGCTGCGTCGCGGGAACATCAACGCGTTTCCAACTCTAGAGCGTTTTCCACGATCCTCGGATTGTGGAAAACGCTCTAGCTCCTTGTGCGGTTGCATTTTTTAACGCGATTAAATGACATTAAAACTAAATTATGAACAAACAAGTATGAGAAAAATTTTTCAAAAGATGCGGTGATGTCCCGGTGTAGGGTTGCAAGGGCATCCAGGGTATGGGTTCCATCTGTAAGATTTAGACCACTAGATCTTTCGTAGCAGCATCGTCTGTGGGAAACACTGCGCACGATACGCCTCTACCAGGAACGCTACACGTTCGGTCTTACGATTGCCCCAGCCGAAAGAGGGGCTCACTGCGAGGAGCGGGACGGATCGCGTGTCAAGCTCTTTGCCCGGTGCCAACCCATGATCCTCTCGGCCGATACGATCGACAACGGAACCGACCTCGCCTGCGACCTCTGCATCGTCGGCGCGGGCGCGGCCGGGATCACGCTCGCGCTCCAGTTTCTTCATCACGGCTTGCGCGTTATTCTGCTCGAAGGCGGCAGCCTGAAGCCGGATGCGGCGGCACAGGCTCTCTATGCCGGTGAGGTCGCCAATCCCGATCTCCACCCCCCGACCGACCGCTACCGCCAGCGGATGATGGGCGGGACGACCACCGTCTGGAGCGGCCGCTGCATCCCCTTCGACCCGATCGACTTCGCGGCGCGGCCCTGGCTGGCGCAGAGCGGCTGGCCGATCGACTACGAGGACGTTGCGCGCTGGTACCCGGCCGCCAACGCCCTGTGCGAGGCGGGTGATTACGAGTTCTCGGCCGCCGCCGCGCTGCCGGACGGCATGCGGCCGACGATCCGGTCTTTCGCGCCCGAGGGGTTCGACGGCGACCGCATCGAACGCTTCTCGCCCCCCACCGATTTCGGTGCGCGCTATCGCGCCCGGCTGGCGGCGAGTGAGGACGTCCGCGTCCTGCTCGGTGCCAACGCGCTCGAACTCGTCACCGATCCGGACGGCACCACGGTCCGGTATGTCGCGGTTGCCACGCTCGCCGGGCGGCGCTTCGGCATCACGGCCGGCCATGTGGTCGTCGCCACCGGCGGCATCGAGACGCCCAGGCTGCTGCTGGCGTCGCACCGTCATCGGTCGGGCGGGATTGGCAACGAGCACGACCTCGTCGGCCGGTTCTACATGTGCCACATCGCCGGCACCATCGGGTCGGTCAAGCTGCATGTGCCGCGCGACTACGTCTGGAGCGGATATGAGCGGGCCGAGGACGGCGCGTATTGCCGGCGACGCTGGACGCTGAGCGACGCGGCCCAGCGCGAGCACGGGATCGCCAACGGCGTCCTGCGCCTGCACTTCCCGACCATTCCCGACCCGCGACACGGCAGCGGCCCCCTGTCGGCGCTCTACCTCGCCAAGCCCTTCATCGGCTACGAGCACGCCAAGCGCCTGCAGAACCGTGGCGGCGGGGCAAGCCTCTGGCTGCGCCACCTCGGCAACGTCGCGCGCGAACCCGTGGCGACGGCGGGGTTCCTCCTGCACGGCGTGCGGCACCGAGCGCTTGCCGCGCGCAAGTACCCGTCGGTGATCGTGCGCCCGCCCGGCAACCTGTTCAGCCTGGACTATCACGGCGAGCAGGTGCCCAACCCCGACAGCCGGGTCACTCTCGACCGGACGACTGACGCCCTCGGCCTTCAGCGCGTCCGCCTTGATTGGCGCTACTCGCCCGTCGACATCCGCACGGCGGATGTCGCCCTGTCACTGCTCGATCACGCGCTGCGACGCTGGGGCCGGGGCCGGCTGGACTACGATCCGGATAGCGTGGCCCACCACATGCTGCGCGACGGGGCGTACGGAGGCCACCATATCGGCACCGCGCGGATGGGCGCCACGCCGGCCTCCGGCGTGGTCGACACTGAGTGCCGGGTGCACGGCCTGAACAACCTGTTCCTTGCAGGAGCGGCTGTGTTCCCGACCTCCAGCCAAGCCAATCCGACCCTCACGGTCGTTGCCCTGACGCTCCGGCTCGCCGACTGGCTGAAGCGCGCCTTCGCTCTCGCCCGGGCGGCGTGAGGGCGCCCCCGCCGTCGATACTGTTCACACCTGCGTCCGGAACCAGTCCGCCGCGGCGGCGATCGCCTGCCGCGCCGGTGCGCGCGGGAAGGCCAGCACGGCGTCGGCCCTGCGATGATCGAGGGTGATCTCCTGCCGCCACAGCCGTGCCATCGAGGGCGTCACCGCCGGCGGGAGTCTCGCGCCCACCGGGGATCGCTTCAGCACTCGCTCGGCGACGACCAGGGCCGGTGCGATGAGCTTGACCTCGGCGGACAGCCGGCGGCCGGAGACGCGCGCGACCGGCACCGCGCCGATCGCGCGGCCGAGATCCGTCAGATAGGCGTTCCAGTTCCCCGGATCTGGGACCGACACGTTGAAGGTGCCGCCGGCCGCCGCCGGTCGACGCAGGGCAGCCAGGATGGCCTCGATCAGGTCGTTGATGAAGGTCAGGTTGCAGGTCCCGTCACCGTTCTCGCCGAGGTCGCCGATCCGGTACTGGCGCAGCAGCCGGCCGATCCGCAGCGTCCATTGGGGGCTGCCGGGACCGTGGACGCAGCCCGGCCTGAGGACGACCGACCGGGCGGCGACAGTCGCGGAGGCGGCAATCATGCTTTCGCAGGCGACCTTGGCACGGGCGTAGGGGCCGCCGGATCCGTCGAGCGGCCGCCGCTCGTTGACCGTGCCGGAAGCCGACCCATAGACCGCCATGCTGCTGAGGTGGACGAGGCGCCGGACGCGTCCCAACCCAGTCAGGTCGACGAGGTTGTGCATGGACGCCACCATCGCGGCCTCGTCGCCCGCGATGCAGTTGACGACGACGTCGAGTCCGGCGAGTGCCCGGCTCAGGGCTTCGGCGTCCGTCGCATCGGCCCGATGCAGCGCGACGCCCGGCGGGACCGTGCCGCGCCCGCTGCGCACTAGGGCCACAGGTTCGAAGTCAGGGTTGGCGGCGAGCGCGGCGACGAGATGACCGCCGACGAACCCGCCGGCACCGAGAACTAGAACACGGGTCACGCGGCGCGGGCCCTTTCGGTTTCGTCGCGGCGCACGCGACGCATGAGGCAGTTCATTTCTTGGATAGCGTCGCCGCGACGGGACACGACCGACAGGTCGACGAGGGCGAAGCCCGCCGCCTCGTAGCGGGCCAGGGATTGGAGGTAATGCGGCGCGCCGGCATAGATCGGTAGCACCGAGAGTTCCGAGTACAGGGCCTGGACGGCACCGAGGCACCCCTCGGCACCTGAGAAGCAGCGCAAATCGTACCCTTGCGTATCCATCTTCAGAAGGATGCGGCGGGCGGCGAGATCGGGAAGGAGGTCCAGCAGCAAGCCGTCGAGACGGCGGATATCGACCTGCTCGATGTCGAGCGGACGCGACGCCGTGATCGGCGCCAGCAGCGAGTTCATCACGGTCAGGCTCGGCACGACGTTGATCGCGGCCGTCCCGTCGACGTCGCCCAGCGCCATGCGCAGCCCGGTCCAGAGCGGATCGTTCCGCATCCGCAGTGACGCCGCCTCGAAGTCCCGGCGGACCGGCTCGAACGACAGGATCCGGCCGGCGAAGCCGGCCTGCCGCAGCCCTTGCGCGAACTGGCCTGTATTAGCGCCGACGTCGAGCACGACGTCGATCCGTTCCCGCCGGATCAGGTCGCGCAGGCCGACATGCTCGGCCAGCGCCTGGAGCGGGCGACCGGGCAACGGCAGCCCCATGCGGACGGCCCGCAAGGCCAGTCGACGGCTCCCGTCCTTCAAGACTTGGCGGATCGCGCTCATGGATTCCTCGTCGGGGTGGACCGTTGCGGGTCCGGCGCCAAGCCTCGTTCGGGACGCATCGACCTCATTTCCTGCCCGGCAGTCTCGGCCGACCGGCCAGCCTGCGGACGGCTCCCCGGAGCCAGGCGACCCGCTTGGCGCGAGCGCGGAGTCGATCGATCAGGGCCGTGGCGGTCAGGACCCAATGGCCGCGCGCGCCGACGGCGCGCTCGCAGGCGAACAGGGGCAGTTCGGTATCGACCCACTCCCGCTTGTAGGCCTCGTCACCGACGGTGAAATCGAAGACCCGCAGACCGTCATCGATCGTCGCCTGCATCAGGGCATCGATGATGAGGCGCCCCGTGCTGAAGCGCTGCCAGCCGTCGGATTTCCATCCGACCAGGAGCAGGTAGAAGCGGTCGCGGTAGACCAGCCCGAGATGGGCCGCCACGAGGGTGTCGCCCACCGTGAGGGCGCTGCCGTGAACCCGCCCCTCTGGCAGCGTCATCCCGCCCATCGCGTCGTAGAAATCCGCGAAGTCGGCATTCGCGAACCAGTCCCTGCTTCCGGTGTCCGTCCAGCGGCGCGACTTCATAGGCTTCACGGCCGCGATAACGGTCCGCATTGTCGCATCGTCGTCGGCCACGAGGAGCCGCACGGACCCTTCGTTCTCGAGCAGGCGGCGACAGCGGATCGTGTCCTGGCGAAACTTGCGCCTGAGGGAGGCCGCCAGCGCCGCGTAGCTGTCCGGAAGTGCCACGCTGCGCGCGAGCCCCGCGGCGCTCGCGCCCGGCAGGTGGACCAGCGGATTCGGCACCTGTGCCTCACCGGCCCCGCCCGGCGCGTCGAGGGACGCCGGCATTCGCACCAGGCGAACGATGTCGTGGGGCGGCAGCACCGCGCCGATCCGCGTCCAGAGGGCCTGGACGGACGATGCGTCCAGGCTCGCGGCGAAGGCCGGATCGGCGAGCGGCGCGTTGTAATCGGTCACGGTCCCGCCGAGGAACTCCAGGACGCGCACCCCCTTGCTGCGACGGATGCCGAGCGGGAGCACCATCCGCACCCGCGCATCCGCCAGCACGACGATGGCGGGCACGACGCCGGCGCTCGCGCCCATCGTGTCGTGCCAAGCACGGAGCCACGCGTGACGCCCGAAGGCGTAGCCGGCGAGACCCGGCGCTTCGAGGTCTGCCTCGGCGTCTCGCAGCGTGGCGTGGACGCGGATCGTCAGCCCCTCCATCAGCGGTGCCCCCGCGGCATGGTCCACCACAGGAGCTTGCCTGAGACCTGCGCGACCTTCAGCCGGCGGGCTCCCGCATCGGGGGCGCCGCGGAGGCGGGAGGCCGCCCAGGCGAGGCTCACCAGGGCGAGCTGGACGCTGGCCCTGACCGCGATCCAGGCCGTCGTCACCGCCGGTCGCCGCGCGCGCCACACCGCGACGCTAGCCCATTGCTGGCCTCCGCGCCGGTTGCGTAGAAGCATGTAGTCGAAGCGGGTCCGCTCGGCCGGCACGACCTCGTGGACGACAGCCTCGCCGCACCAGACCATGTGCCGGCCGGCCCGGTCGAGCCGGACGAACAAGTCGTGATCCTCCCCGCCCGATCGTCCGAGGCGCGGGTCGAACGGCGCAGCCTCCGAAAGGCAGGTGTCGCGCCGCAGGAGCGCGTTCCCAGTACCCATCCAGCGTCCGCTCGCTCGCGCGTCGTGGTGGATGCCCATGCGGGTGCCGGTGGGCCGATCAAGGCTGCGCGCGAAGGGCCTCCCGCTCGGATCCCAGTCCGGCGGTCCGTCGGGGAAATCGGGCAGAACGGCCCCGAACACGACGTCGGCCCCCGTCTCCAGCGCCGTGCCGACCAAGGCGGCGAGCCAGCCCGGGCCGCACCATTCGTCGTCGTCCAGAAAGACGACCAGTGCTCCGGCCGTCCCCATCACGCCGCAATTGCGCGCGTGGGAGATGTTCGGCACCGGATGGGCGAGGTAACGCAGCGGCAGCCCGGCCTCGCCGATGAGCGACGCGACGACGGGCTCGGCATTTCTGTCCGGTGCGTTGTCGACCACCACGATCTCGGCCGCGACGCCGGCTGGCAACACCTGCGTCCGCGCGGTCCGCACGGCGCGTGCCAGCAGGGCAGGGCGATTGAAGGTGCAGATCACGACGCTCACCGTCGTGACGCCGGGCATCTCGGACGTGTCCGCCGGCATCATCGTCTTTCCGGATCGCACAGTGGAACCCGGTCCGGCTTCCCGACGCCAACGACGACCTCCGCGCTGCGCGGACGGCCCGCGACGCTGGCCCGGAGGCCGGCCATGGCTCGCTTGGCCTCGCGCCAGAGCAGCAGCGTGATCCCGGCATAGCCGGCTGCCAGCGCCACGAGGTTGCCCTCGGCACCGTAGGCCATTATCATAGGGATGGCGCCGGCCACCACTGGACCCACCGTCCACATGTTGATGATGGTGAGTTCACGGAACCGCTTGGCGACCTGCATGACGGCCGACAGGTTGGCATCGACGGCCTGCAGCAGCAGGACCACCATCCACAGCGCCACCAGGGGGCCGATCCCCGCGTAGCTTGCCCCCAGCACCCGGCCGATGAGCCAGTCCTCGCCGGCCAGCATCGCCAACGAGTAAAGGCCGATGACCGATACGACGCCCGTCAGGGTGCGGTTCGCAGTCCGGCTCATATCCGCGAGGCGCCCCTCCGCTGCCAGCCGGGCCATGGCGGGCGTCAGGGTCCGTCCGACTCCGACGATCAGGAGACCCATCGGCATCATCAGCACTCGCGCGGCGTTGAGCTCGCCGACCGCCCTGGCGCTGCCGAGCCAGCCGAGCAGGTAGACGTGCCCTTGGTTCTGCAGTGCCGTAACGGCGGCACCTCCGAGCGCCCAGCGTCCGTGGTTCCAGGCGACCGCCACGGCGCCGAGCGCCGAGCGCCATTCGGCCCGGAGTGGCAGCCGGGACAGGACGAGGCCGGCGCCTGCCGCTACGCAGGCCGACAGCCCGAAGGCCGCCAACCCCGCTAGGGTGTGGGATGTCATCGCGCCCGCACCGAGGCCGATCGTACCAACGAACCACCCCGTGACGAGGAGCAGATCGAGCATGACGGCGTTCATCGGCCGGTCGACGAGGAAGAAGTAGCTTCGCAGGAAATCGTGCGCCATGACCGCCGGGCAAGCCAGGGCCGACACCATCAGGAGCTCGCGCATCTCGGCCGGCAGCACCCTCTCGGGGAGCAGGCCCGCGATCGCCAGGACGACCAGGGACAGGGACGCGCTGAGCAGCAACTGGCCGCGCAGGAGCGAGGCCGCGAAGCCGTCCCGGTCCTGCCGGGGCCGCTCGTGGTAGGACACGGTGAGCTGGGCCGCGAACACGGCGTTGGAGAAGCCGTTCAGCAGGATCAGCGTCATGTAGCAGAGGCTGTAGAGCCCGTATTCCTCCTTGGTCGCGGCGCGCAGCACGAGGAGCCCGACCGCGAGGTTGCCGATCCCGACGACGCCCTGGTCGACGACGCCTGCCAACGTCCGGTGGTGGCGCCGCGCCGCGGCGAAGACCCATGCGGGGCTTGTCCCGATCGTCATGCAGGAGGCCGGATGATCTGGCCGGCGACGGCGCCGACGGTGCCCACGCGCAGGCCGGCCCGCGCGACGGCGGCAACGAGCGCGGCGAAGGCGTCGGGGGTGCATCCCCAGGGGGACGGCGCGCGCGCCACGTCGTGCGTGTAAAAGATCGCCCAGCCCCCCGTCGCCCTTACTCGCGCGATCACGTCCCGCGCGGAATCCAGCGACGCCGCCCCCGCGTAGACCGGGTTGGCCGGCAGCAGGGCGAGATCGACGCTGCCCCGCGCGATGCCCGCTATCGTGCTCCGGCAGGTCACGGCCCGCACCATGGCGGCGCGCTTGGCGCCCACCGTCACGCCGCCGAACGGATAAGCGAAGGAGCGCACGGCGCTTCCCTGCAGCAGGCCCGCCAGGACACGGCGGTTCTCATCGATGTCGCGGCCATACGCGTCCGCCGTGACCGCCCGGGCGTCGAGGTGCCGGCGTGTGTGATCGCCGATCTCGTGTCCGTCGGCGTGCAGCCGGACAATCTGATCGGTGGAGGCGACGGTCCCCACGGGGCTCGGCTGCCCGAACAGGCCGCTCGCCGCGTACCACGTCGCCGCCATCCCGGCGTCCCGGAGGATCGGCACGGCGGCCTCCACGGCTGAGGCGGGAAAATCGTCGAAGGTGAACGACACGGTGGGGCGGAAATCGTCCGGAAGAATGGCGAGCCGACGCGCGCAACGCCACGCCAGCACGCGCCCGACGACGCGGCGCAGCCGGGGAACGGGTTGGTCGGCGCCCGTCCTCACCAGTAGCATCCCTGCTCGACCTTGCTGGCCGCCGCCGGCGCTTCCGCTCCGCTCGGCCTGACCCAGGCGTCGTTCCGTTGCGCCGTGATAATGGCGGACTTCTCCCAGCGTCGCCCCAAGATGCCGAACAGGATCTGGGTCAGGCCGCCCATGTGAAAGCCGACCTTGCCCTGCGTGCAGGCCCATGCCGCAACCGGAAGGGAGATGCCGCCGGCGCCCACGATCACGACGTCGCAGGGCCGCGACGCGATCTCGCCGACGAGGTGGTCAAACTGCTCGTGCCAGGAGCCGTACCGCGACGGTGCGAGGGCCGGGCTGAATGGCATCCGCACCGTGCGCAGGTCGAAGTCAGGTAGGATTGCGCGGGAGCCCCACACCTCCCGCCGCCGGGCGTACTGGCGCTCGATCGTCGCCGCGAAGGGATGTAGCACGACGACGCGCTTGTCCGCGAGCGCGCGCGACCAGGGATGTGCGTGATACCACGGCTCGAAGCTGTCGATGTGGAGGAGCGTCCGCGGCGGAACCTCGGCGGGGGGGGGCACGCGGCGCAGGATCTCGGCCTCGCCGGGTTGTCCCCACACCGCGAGGAGGTCGATCCGTGCGAGGGCCGCGAGATAGGCGTCGCAGAACCGGTCGATGCTGTCGGGCGTACCAGGAAACAGGCCCACATTGGTGACGAGTTGCTCCATCAGCAGCGGTGGGTAGCCGGTCCGCCCTAGGAAGCAGACCAGGGCTTCGGCTTCGAGCGAGCCGATCTTGGCGATCCCGTGCGGCCCGCCGCCTTGGATGGCGTCGCGCAGCAGTTCGTTGCCGGCCCCGGCGTCGCGCACGGCCCCGTGCTGGCTCAGTTCGCGCCGGCGCAAGAGCCGACGCAGGTACTGGTAGGACGGATGCGCCGTGGCATGGAGGCGGGGATGCTGGCGGAAGAAGCGGGCGAGGTGGCGGCGCAGGCCCGCGGCGGGCGTATTCATCGGGCGATGCCCCGGGCGGGCGCGGAGCGGAGCGCCTCGGCCACCGCCGCGCGGAGCGGCTTGGGCCGGAAGGCGGCGTCGTAGAGGTGGGGCCGCGAGGTGAGCCCGTCGGTGCGGCGGGTCCGGGGATTGCCATCGACCCACGAATAGGCGTCGCTGACGCCCCAGGTCACCACCAGCCGGACGGCGGGTTCCGCGAGGGCGGCGGCGAGGTAGGCGCGGGTCTCCTCCGCCGCAGCCCGGTCTCGGGCCACGACGGCGCCGGGGAGGGTCCGGTCGGTGATGTCGAGTTCCGTGATGAAGACCGAGAGGCCCAGGCTCGCGACCGCGCGGATGAAGCCGCGGAACACCTCGGGATCGAACCGCCCCTTGGCGGGATCGAGGTGCCCTTGGACGCCGAGGGCGCGGACCGGCACGCGTCGACGCACGAGGCGGTTCAGCAAGTCCAGCATGGCGGCCCGGCGCCGGGCCTGCCATTCAGTGTCGCGCTCGAGGTCGTACTCGTTCAGGGTGAGGATCGCGTCGGGATCGGCCTCGGCGGCGAGCGCGAAGGCGCGCGCGATATAGTCCTCGCCAAGGGCCGCGAGGAACGGCGTTCGCCGCAAGGGCCCGGCCCCGGAGGGTTCGATCGCCTCGTTGACTACATCCCAGGAATGCATGCGCCCGGCATAGCGGCTGCACAGGGTCTTGATGTGACGGGACAGCGCCGCGCCCGCCTCGGCGCGCGTTAGGCCCGGGCCCATCCAGGCCGGAAGGGCCTCGTGCCAGACCAGGGCATGGCCGCGCGACAGGAGGCCGTGCGCGTGGGCGAGATCCACGAGGGCATCGGCGTCGGCGAAGTCGAACTGGCCTGGCTCGGGCTCCGCCCGCACCCATTTCAGCTCGTTGCCCGGCACGAGCATCGCCGCCTGGGCGAGGGCGACCGCGACCAGCGGGGGGGCCTCCCGCACCTGCTCACGGGTCAACGCCATGCCGAACATGAGGCCCTTCTCCGCCGCGAGCGCGGCGAGGCTCGGTGCCCGGCAAGCCGCGTTCGGAGCGCCCGGTCGCACCGCCGCGCCTGTGGCCGCCAGGACGCCCAAAAGGCGACGCCGGTCGATGAGCAGGCCCCGGGCCGCGGGCCAGTCAGTCGCCCGCATGGTCGGCCCGCATCGCTGCCGGGTGCTCGAAGGGCGGGCCGGGCAGACGCCGCAGTAGGCGCATGTGTTCGGCGGAGCGCCCGCGCCCGATCACGAGGGCGCGCAACTGGTAGTCGCGCACGAAGGCCAGATAGCCCGGCGCATCGAAGCGCTTCACGCCGCCCGCCCAGGCCTTCAGGTAGCCGCACAGCATCGCAACCGCGCCGACGACGCGCGGCCGCTTGTTCATCCGATACACCGTCGCGGCCAGCATGAAGAGGGGCGGGGTTCCCATCACCCAGGCCCCGAGGCCGTGACGCATGCGCCCGTGCCACAGGCTGACATGGCTCGATCCCATGGGACGCAGGTGGATGAAGTTGAGATCCGGATCGGGGAAGCTGACGGCCTTTAGGCCGTGCATGCGGCACAGGTGGCAATCGATCCCGTCCCAGCCGATCGAAGTGGGGAACCCGCCGATCAGCCGCCAGGCGGAGACCCGGTAGAACTTGGTCATGCCGACCGAGAACTCGTCGGCGATGTGCTCGCTGATCAACGCGCCGGTTCGAAGGTCGGGGAAGAAGGGTTTTCCGCTACAGGTGGCGATCTCCCGGTCGGCGTCCATCCGGTCCATCAGCTTCTCGAAGTACCGCGGTGGCAACGCGAGGTCCATGTCGAGCTTGCACAGGAACTCGACCGTCGACAGATCGATCTCGGCCAAGCCGGCGTTGAACGCCTCGATCACGCCGGGGCCGACCTTGCGCACGCCGCGATCCGATCGATGGACGACGCGCAGGTAGGGCATCCGCGGCGCGTACGCGGCCAGGATCGCCTGCGTGTCGTCCGTGGAGCCATCGTCGACGAAGACGAGGCAGGCGGGCGGCACCGTCTGGGCGAGCAGGCTGTCCAGGGTCCGGCGCATCGTCCCGCCCTCGTCCCGGCTCGGGGCGATCAGGGCGTAGCGGCGGCGCGCCGAAGCGTCGAGGCTCTCAATCATGGCGGCCCGGACCTGACAAGATGCGGTGCCCCTACGGTTCGAGCAAAGATGAACCGGACGGCACGCGGCGAAGCGGGCCGATGATTAGATGCCCGGCGGTGGGAAACCGACGGCACGTCGACTTCGATGCAACCTTAGCTGATCTACCGCTGAAAATCTCGTCACGGATCGGCGAACGGTTAATCGCACCTCGGAACGGCGCCGTGCCGGTTCCACCTTCGTCCGGAGCGCCGGAAGATGCACGCCGCAGGACCGGGACGGGCCCTGCGACACACTTTCTTCAGACGATACCCCGATGATGCCCGACTCGTGCGGCGAACGGATCGACCATGACGGACAAGGTCCCCGAGCCCCCTGCGACCGGCCTGCCGGGGGCCGACGGCTCCGCGGCCCTTCGCGGATCGAGAGCGTCCTGGCTCTCCGGTGCGAGCCTTCCGGAGGTCGCCTACGCGGTCTTCGCGCTCCTCGTCTATATCGGCGTCCATTTCGGTCTGAACGAAACGGGCGATGACAGCGAGTTGACCGTAGACGGCATGGCGACGCTCAACCAGGCGGCCGTGCTTCTCGTCGGCGTCGCCTTCGTGGTCCGCCACCGCCGGACCTGCGCGGGCGCCCTCGCCGACGTCAGGCCGTTCCTGCTGCTGCTCTTGCTCGCCGCGGCCTCAAGCCTGTGGTCGCAGGCGCCGGACGCATCCCTGCGCCGATCGCTGACCCTCGCGACGCTGATGATGTTTGCGGTCTACGCCCACGCCGTCCTCGGAACGCTCCTGATCTGTCGCCTGCAGGTGGCCGTCGCCGGGATCGCAGCCCTCGCCAGCTTCGCCGTGGCGGCCGTCGTCCCGGCCTCGGGGTTCGACGTCGGGGGCTATGCCGGCGCGGTGCGCGGCGTGTTCTCGCAGAAGAACAGCCTCGGCGACGCGATGGTCGTTGGGACGGTGGCCCTGAGCGGCCTCGTGCTGCACCGCCGCAGGATCGTGCCGGCCGACCTCGCCTGCCTGGCGCTCGCCGGCGGCGCGTGCGTCCTCGCGCAGGCGACGACATCGTTCCTGCTCTGCCTCGTTGTGGCCCTCATGACGGCCGGGCCCGTGCTCCTCATCAATGCGAGCGTGTTCGCCGCGTTCTGTCTCCTGACGGGGCTGATGGCAGCCTCCCTCGCGCTTTGGATCATCTGGGTCGTGCCGGTCGACCTCTTCGCTCTTCTAGGTAAAAATTCCTCGCTGACGGGGCGCACCGAGATCTGGGCCGCCGTTGGTCAGGTCATCGCGGACGGGTCCGCCCTAGGGCACGGCTACTCGGCGTTCTGGCTCCCCGAAACGCCTGCGGCACAGGACGTCTGGGCCGCGATCGGCTGGGTGACGCCGAGCGCCCACAGCGGATATCTGGAAGTGCAGCTCGAGCTCGGTATGCCCGGCCTGCTCCTCGTGGTGGGGCTCGGCCTCGCGACGCTGTGGGCCGCGGCCCGCGCCTGGTGGGCTCAGTGCTGGGCTACGGCCGCCTGGGGCGTGATCGTCCTCACGACTATCGCCATCATCAATTATGACGAATCGTCGTTGCCCCGGCCGGACATCCATCTCCTTCAGTGGATCCTGGCTTTCGCGGCCTGCAGCGCGGGCGCTCGGACGCAGGCGGACACCTTGGTTCCAGCACCATCCGCCTCCGTCGAACCGGCGGGACGGTCGTGACGCATCCGCGCCCGTCGCGTCCGAACCCCACCGGAGCGCACCGCATCCGGTGCTGCACCAGCACGCCGAGGAACCGGCCTTCTGCCCGATCCCGCGCGGCGCGACGCACCTTTTCGGCCGGACGGTAGGCATGTCGGAACGCTTCAAGATCGACTTCGCCGTCGTCACGGAGAGCGCCCGGCGCGCGCACATCCTGACATGGATGCTGACGCACAAGCGTCACTGGGCCAAATGCGCCGGCAAATCTGGCTCATGGCTGATCGGTACGACGTATGATCTTTATCTGCATGATATGGTCACCCGCCACCTGCTCACCCGCGGCGAGGAGGTCGCAGGAAAGAGCGAGGCCGGCAAGAAGGCCTGCCGCTGGGTCGTCGAGCGGACCCATTCCTGGCTCAACCGCTTCCGCCGCATCCTCATCGGCAGGGATAAGAAGTCCGAAAACTATCCCGCCCTGCTCCACTTCTCCTGCGCCGTCATCACATGGCGAACCGTCCTACCGGAATAGGCTCTTAAGCACGGTGGAGCAGATCGTGGCGGCTCGATTCGTCAGCACGGGACATTGACACCTTGAATGCATCTTCGCGGCTTTCAGTGCGGATGGGACTCGATATTCCCGGGGCCTATTGCTCAAGGAATATTGCTTGAAATGGGCGCGGGAACACAAAATCGATGTCGATTTAGGACCGGGCAACGAATATAAAAGCTTTTTTGGAGCCGGGGCATCACCAATCGAGTTCATTCATATCGCGTTGCGGGAACGCACCTGGGCCTCGCCACCGAATGGCTGCGTTCAGCCGTCCAAATCGTCGCGCGGTTCAAGCGCAGAATGCCCAAAGCCGTGTTCCATGCGGACGAACCGCCGACGAGGAGCTGAAAGGTGCTATCCGTAGAGACACTTCAGGACGAGACCGCACTCGCGCGTCTCGACCCCGAATGGAACGCGCTTGATGCGAGCCTGTCGCCGCGCGTTCCGTTCACGTCGCCCCTGTGGTGCAGGCTTTGGTGGCGCCACTTCGCCCGGGTCAATCGTCGCGCCCATGACCGCATGCGGGTCTTCGCGGTCCGGGACGGCGCCCGGCTCATCGCCGTCGCACCAATGATGCTGACATGCCGCCCCTCCGTCGGGCCGATCAAATCTGAGGAACTGCAATTCTTCGGTGCGGACGCCAATCTGACGGAGGTGCGCGGCCCGGTCTGCCGACCGGAGGACTTGGCTAGGGTGCTCGCGACGCTCGAAAACTACTGGAAGACCTCCGGCCTCGAATGGGACTGGGTCCAATGGGTCGGATTGCGTCGCTTGGAAGACGGCGCGAATGATACACCCCCCTACGATACGCTCCGTCACTCTTTCGCGCTGTCCAACCATTACTTGATCTTGCCGGACGATTGGGATGCCTTCCGCGCAAGCCTGCCACGCAACATCAAGGAGAGCCTGCGCAAATGCTACAACTCGCTGTCGCGCGACGGGCACGCTTTTACCCTGCGCGTCGTGTCGGAGCCCGGGGAAGCCGAGGCGGCGCTGTGCCGTTTCCTTGACCTGCACCGACGCCGGTCACACGCTAGCGACTCCGTCCCTCATCCCGACGTCTTCGCTGATCTCAACGCACGCCGGTTCCTGCTGGATTACGGTCTTGCATCGTCGGGGATGGGCAACTTACGGATCTTCCAGCTCGTGATCGCGGGGGAAATCGTCGCCACCCGCATCGGCATCGTGCTCGGCGATGAAGTGTACCTCTATTATTCCGGCTACGATCCGAACTGGGGGCGATACAGCGTGATGACGACGGTCGTCGCCGAAGCGATCCGCTGGGCGATCGAACACCGCGTCCGCGTGCTCAACCTTGGAACGGGGACCGACGTGTCGAAAACCCGCTGGCGTCCGCAGAAGACGGTTTTCGCGGGCGGATATTGGGTCGCGCAGCGACCCTGGGCCCGGCTGATCTTTGCCGTCACGACGCACATCCGTCGCCGGCGCTCGGCGCGTTAGAGCCGTTTCCCTTCGCATTGAGTCGGGAGTAGCGGTGACGGGCGCGTTCTGATTCGATGGTGCGCTTTCGAGGGAGAGCGCCATGCGGTCAGCTTTGTCGGTCGATCTGCGCGAGCGCGTCATCGAGGCGATCGAAACGGGATCCTCGCGGCGGCAGGCGGCCGAGCGATTCGGTATCGGGAAGGCCAGCACGATCCGCTGGCACGCGCGCTTTCGGGACAAGGGTGAGATCGCTCTCAGACCCGTGGGCGGCGACCGGCCTCCGCCCGCCATCGAAGCCCACGCCGAGACGATCTTGGAGACGTGAGAGCCGCACGCGAAGCGTGGTTTGCCGCCCAGCCCAACTTCGATCCGGACACCCTCGTCTTCATCGACGAGACGGCCGCCGCCGCCACCATGGTGCGACCCTACGGCCGGTCCCCACGGGGGAGAGTGCTGCCGCATCGCCGTGCCGCACGGGCACTACAAGACCACCACCGTCACGGCCGCCCTGCGCACCAGCGGTCTCGTCGCCACCACCCTGTTCGACGGGGCCACCAACGGTGAGTGCTTCCGCGCCTACGTCACCGACACCCTGGTCCCGGTGCTGAAGCCGGGCGACACCGTCATCCTCGACACCTGCCCTCCCACAAGGTCGCCGGCGTGCACGAGGCCATCGAGGCGGCAGGCGCGCGACTGCTCTACCTCCCCTCCTACGCACCCGACTTCAATCCCATCGAGCAAGACTTCGCCAGGCTGAAAGCACTGCGACGCACCGCTGCTGCGCGCACCGTCCCAGACCTCTGGGCCGCCATCCAAGAGGCTTTCAAAGCCTTCCACCCTCAAGAATGCCGCAACTATCTCGCCGCCGCAGGATACGACGCCTTCGACCCAACGTCAGCGGAAACGGCTCTAAGTCGGCTTGGTCAACCGGACCGCGCGCTTTGACGCCGCTAGGCCGGACCACCTCACCGCCCCGTCGAGCCGCCGCTGCATTGGCTGCTCAACGTGGCGGCGGAGCATCACGGCCGAACCCACGCAGATGCAAATCCCAAGCGGTACGTAGGCCTGCGCAATCCATGCCCGATCGCCGAGTCCCGACCTAATCACGAGTTGAGTGAATGCCGATAGTACGATCTCGTGCGCGAGGTAGAGCGCGTAGGAGGCGTCCCCCAGGACGAGCAGGCCTGGGATCAGGGGCATCCGGTCCCGTCGCTCCAACGAGACCGCTCCCGCCACAATCGCTAGAGCAGGCAGTCCGGCTATCAGGACCCGGGCCGACTCTGGGGCGAATGAGTTCGCGAGCGCGAGCGTCCCAAGCAGGAGCGCGCACCATGCCATGGGTACGGGCAGGAGGTGGTCAGCCCGGATGAAGGCACCGAGGACGAGGCCGAGGACGAATTCGAGCAGGATGCTTGATCCGTAGAGCCATGCGGCCGCGCTCCCGGCGGGCCCATGGATCCCAGCCAGCACCATCAGCGCGAGCGCCGCGCCGGAGGCCGGGATGCGCAGCCGACTCGGTAGGAACAGCGTCGCGCCGAAGATCGCGTAGAAGGCCATCTCGCAGTTCAAGGTCCACCCCGGCACCAGAAGTGGGACCGCCTTCGGGATGACCGGGTGCCAGACCGGCACGAAGAAATACGAACCGAATACGTGCGCCAGGTCGAAGCGCCCGCTCTGGACGGACTTGGGAAAAGTCAGGAGGACGACTACTGCGAGCGTCGTGAGAAGGTAGTAAAGGGGTGCGATACGCAGGATCCGGCGTCCATAAAAGGCTAGGACGCCGCCCTGGTGTCCCCCGGTCGTTAGCCACATGACGACGCCGCTAATAACGAAGAAGATGTCGACCCCGCGCTGCGGCCAGTCTGGCCAAGCACCAGCATAGCCCAGCCGCGTCAGTTGGTGCCCAAGGTGGTAGACGAGCACCAACAGCGCGGCCAGCGCACGAAGATACTGAATTGATTTCAGATGATGGGACGAGGCTGCACTAGTTACCTCGCCTGGACCGCTCGGTCCGGGCGGAGGGCAGCTCGCATTCGTCATGTTTAACCTTGTGGCCGCGAGCATGGATGCGCACCATCGATGAGGATGCGGTTCGGTCGCAGCACTCATCTCACCGTGTCGGATCGATTGGAAGGGCTAGCACTACCTGGGCACTTTGGAGGGTTGTGACGCGTTATCCCCCCCCAGGATGGCTCTGGGGGCGGCGATGGATCAGGATCGCGAGGGGACAGACGGGTTCGATACCTGGCTGGCGCCGTTTCTGGCGGTGATGGGCTGCAAGACCCGGCGTACCTGGGCACCGCTCTATCTCCGGGGCCTCCTCGGTCCGGGGGATCGCAAGAGCCTTCAGCCGATGGCGGTACGCCTGGGGCTGTCGGGCCACGACCAGTTGCAGCACTTCATCGCCGCCCGGCCTGGGATGACGGGCCGCCCTGGAGGGAACTGGCCCGTCAGGCGGATCGGCTGGTGGACGGACCCGATGCCTGCCTGGTGATCGACGACACGGCCCTGCCGAAGAAGGGCACACTCGCGGTCGGGGTGACGCGCCAGTACTGCGGCGCGCTGGGCAAACAGGTCAACTGCCAGTCTCTGGTCTCGCTCACCCTGGCGCAGGGCGAGATGCCCGTGTACCACGTCGCAGGTGTAGTCGATACCCAGGGTGGCGGCACGGCGTAGCTGGCGCAGTACACGTCGACCAGCACCCGCCCGAGGCGGATCAGGTCACGCAGGCCGGGTGTGTTCTCCATCCGCGAGACGGTGGGCTGGCTCATCAGATCAGGCCCGCTCTCGGGCAGGCGTCCGCAGGCGAGCTTGAAGGCGGGGTCGGCGCGCAGATGGTCGAGGTCGTCGGCATCCTCGTAGCCGCAGGCGATGGCCAGGATGCGGGCCAGCAGGATCTCGGGCAGCGGATGCAGAACCCGGCTCAGATCGCCCTCATCCTGAGCCTGTCGAAGGACGATCCGGGATCACTGCGGCGAGCTTCTCGGCAATGCCCAATCGCCGCGCGGCCTTGGCCGGTGGCGGCTGGCGTGGCGTCTCCTTCGTGCGGGGTGGCTCAAAAGCGGGGAAGCGGGCTGCAATGGGATCAGGGCTATAGTTGCCCTCGGCATTCCGCTTGCGGGCCGCGAACGCATCCCGAAGGCCGGTCACGAAGGCATCCAAGAGCATCGGGCGAGTCTCTGCATCCACGCTGGCGATGCCTTTGGTCAACAGCAGGCGGTCCACGAGAGGTCCGACAAGGTGCTCCAAGTCGGCTGGTTCGCTGTGCTCTGCCGCGGTCTCCAGTCGCCCGAGGGCGGCTTCAAAGCCGGCTCGCTCTTCATCGGGCGTGCTGTGGTCCCGCTCCCATCGACCGTCCCCGCGGTGGACCATGGCAACCGTGCGATCCGCTCCCGCGTCCGCCCAAGCCCGATAGAGGTCTCCGGCGAGGGCAGTGGCCTGCCTGTGGTCGAGAGTGGCGGGCTGGGATTTGCGCAGAGCGGTCCAGAACCGTTCGACGGCCGCAGCCGCTTGACCCTGCCGCGCCTTGGCTTCGCTCGGGTCTCGCGTCCGCAGGGAGAACCGCAGGCTCGCCATGCTCGCCGTAATCGTGACGTGGGCGGTCTCGGAACCCAAAGGCACCGATAACGTCCGGCCAATTGCCAAGGCGCGAACGTCCGCCGGAATGCGATGCTTGAACTGTGGGAGAGAGGAGTCTGACCGCTTCATCGGACGGGGGAGCCGGAAGAGCATGGGGCACGCCGTTGTTGCACGGTCGGCCTAGCACAACTCACTGTTCCGGCTTAAGTTTCTGAGGTGAAGACGCTTCTCAGAAAAATGGTGCCCAGGAAAGGACTCGAACCTTCACCTCTTGCAAGACTGGTACCTGAAACCAGCGCGTCTACCAATTCCGCCACCTGGGCATGCCGACCGCTCCGGGTCGGACGAGGGCTCGTGTAGGGGGTGCCATCGGTCCCGTCAATCGCGATTCCGCCGGGTGGCAGGGCGATCGCTTGAAGCGACGGGATTCCGGTGTTGCGGTTTGCGTGATTCCTAGGGCGCCTCTTTCCGGTGAGGTCTCCGATGTCGGGCAAGGCGCTGTTGGACCATTTCTCGGCGCTGGAGGACCCGCGCCAGAACTGGAAGGTGGTCTATCCGCTGCCCGAGATCATGCTGCTGGTGCTGTGTGCGACACTCGCGGCGGCAGAGGATTTTGTCGAGGTCCGGCGCTGGGGCCGGGAGAAACTGGATTCTCTGCGCACGATGCTGCCGTTTGCTCACGGCATCCCGTCGCACGATACGCTCAACGACGTCCTGAACGCCCTCGATCTGGGCCTGTTCTCGAAGTGCTTCACCCGTTGGGTCGAGGCCCTTGGCGAGGCCGAACCAGATATCGTCGCGGTGGACGGCAAGAGTTCGCGCCGCGCCCGCGCCAAGGGCTGCCATCCCCTCCACGTGGTCTCGGCCTGGGCCACGCGCCAGCGCCTGGTGCTCGGCCAGGAAGCCGTGGGGGAGAAGGCCAACGAGATCGTCGCGATCCCGCTCCTGCTGGAGCGGCTGCATCTCACCGGCGCCCTGGTGACCATCGGCGCGATGGGCATGCGTCTGCGCAAGGACAACGGCCCTCAGAAACATGGCCACCATCAAACACATGGCCATGAACCTCATCCGCAGAGCATCTGACAAGGACAGCCTTAAGACCCGTCGAAAAGCCGCCGCCTGGAACCACGACTATCTCCGGGCCATCGTCACTCAGTCCGCGTGAAAACCTTCAAGCGATCGCCCTGCGCCCGGTGGCTCTTCCCGGCGGCGTCCACGGACTCGCGACGCCGAGGGCGGCAAGAGGGCGTAACGTTCCGGCCTGGGAGCGAGATCGCCGTCGAACACCGACGGCGGTGCAAGGCCGATCCGCCGCGGTCGCCAGCCGCAGGCGCGGCGGATGCCCCCGACCGGGCCCGTCGCGGGTCGGGCGCAGGAGACGGGATCGGATATGAACCCGGCCATCGGAATTCTCGCATGATGATGGCCGGCGGTGCACGGTATCGCGCGCACCTGCCTACCGAATCCCGTCGGGGACTGGGCGCACGACGGCACGGTACGGGCATTCGCGTCGAGACCGCGCAGGGTTGCGATTGCCAAGGACCGGAGAGCGGCGATCCTGCGTTCAACCGTAGGGGTTGTCGAACGACGGGATGATGCCGTCGCCCGGTCAGGTCGATCAGACGCCGAGGATCGCCGCGCAGGACCTTGAAACGAGGCCGGCGGCGGATGGTGCCGGCCTGCGGGGCGCCACCCGCGCGGATGCCCGAGCCCGGGCCGGGCGTAAGAAGCCCCGCTCCATCGCCGACCTTGTCCCTGCCCCCCCGGCGTGCCGGTCGACGCTCAGATCCCGGAGGCGGGCTCGGCCTGTTCCGCGTCCGGGACGCTGCGGCGGCCGGGACGACGGTCGAGAAGCGCGCGTCCGAGCGCCCGGAGCGGGGCGACGAGGCGGCGGGCGTCCTCGGCGCGCTCCATGAAACGCTCACCCTTGCGGATCTCCTTGTCGAGCCGCGCCATGGTCCTGGCCAGCGCCGGGTCGTCGTCGTCCAGCCAGGTCTCGACGACGCGCGCGAAGGCGATCACCACGCCCTGGAGCTTGAGCCGGCCGAGCGGCCCCTCGGTGTCGATGCCGGCCGCCGCCAGCATGTAGCGGTGCGAATTGAGCGCGAGGCCGTTCAGCGCGAGCATCGAGAGCGGGTCGCCGCGCAGGGCATACGCGATCCGGCGCAGCGCCGGCTTGTAGGGCGTCATCGCGTCGAGGCGGCGCATCAGCACGTCGAACAGGCGCTCGCGCGTCGGCTCCTCGGCGAGGTCGGAGCCGTCCGCCTCCAGCACCGTGCGGTCGATGGTCCGCGACAGGCCGCCGAGCACCGCGCCCTTCGAGGGGAAAAGCTCCCGGAGTTCGGCGAGGCTCAAGCCGGCTTCGCGGGCGATGTCGCCGACCTCGATGTCGTTCCACGGCTGCTCGGCGGCAAGCCGCATCAGCGCCTCGATCGCGGCCTCGCGCGGCGGCCTCGTCGGAGCGGCGGTCTCGGGGCCGGGCGGAACAGCCGCCTTGCGGCCCCTGCGCGGCGAGCCTGCGGTCTCGATCATGCGGTCTCTCCTCGTCCGTCGTCTCAAGGCGACCGCCCCGTCGGGAGCGGGCGGCCCGAAGCCTTGTCCGGCCCCCGTCCCGATCCAGCGCGGGCTCGGTGGCGATATGCAGGCCGCCCTTATGTAGGTACGGACCCGTCGGCTGGCAGTGCCTTCGCGCGGGCTTGCCGCAGCAGGCCGCTCACCGATGCCCGAGAACCCGTCCGCGCTTATCCCGCCCTTCCGCAAAGCCGCTCATCCAGATGACCGCGTCGTGAAGGCCGGAGGGACCATGCGAAGCCTTCCGGCGATGCTCGCCCTCGCAATCATCCTCGGCTCCGCGGCACGCGCCGAGGAGCCGTCGGCGAGCGTCCGCGAACGCGCGCCGACCGCATCGCCTTCACCGCGCCCGACGTCTATCTCAGGCGCTTCGTCGAGGCGATAAAGACCGAGGGCTTCGCCGCGGCCTCGCTGCGCGCGAACGTGCAGGCGGCGACGGTGGCGCCGGCAGAGTGAGGAGGGACAAAGACTCCTTGCCGATGAATACCACGACGCTGCCCCGCGTACGGCATGCGGCGCCATGCGCAAATCAGGACTTTTGCATAAGACCGAGAGGCCAATTTCTCAAAGGTCCATCTTATCAAAAGATACTTTCATTTAAGTATGCTGATCTTGCTAGGCTGATAGCATGACCGTGTACGGCTATGATCTTGTGGAGACTGACGGCCAGACCCTCGACGCCCAACTGGAGGGGCTGCAGGCTGCCGGGTGTGAAAAAGTGTTCCGTGACACGGTGGGCGGTGCGCGCGCTGACCGTCAGCAGCTTGCCCGCCTCCTAGAGCGCACTCCGACGAAGTGGATGCCGGTTCGTCGCAGGCAAGCACGTCAAAACAAGGACCTGGAGCCGTGCCCGACCTAAAGTGATCGGACACGGCTCTAGCGGTGGTCGGGCGACGCCGCATGGGCTGTCGCGCAGGCCGAGGCGTTCGTGGCACAGGTGCGGGAGACGTTCGGGCAGCCGAAGGGCCTTCCGCCGCCAGCAAGCTTAACGAGCTCTTAAAACCGATTCTGCGTCGCGCGAAGGCAACCCATACCCTTTGATCGGAAATACCGCCGCCGAGAACTCCATCCCCTACTCCGCCGCCACCCGCGGCGGGGCCGGATAGATCCGCCCGTCGTTCGCCGCATAACCGGGCTGAGCGGTCGCTTCGTCGTCCGGGTCGTCGCGCTCGCCGACGAAGCGGGAGAAGACGCGGGTGATCAGGCGCGAGAGGTCGTCCATCAGCACGAAGATCGCCGGCACGAACACCAGCGACAGCCCGGTGGAGACGATGAGGCCGCCGATCACCGCGATCGCCATCGGCGCGCGGAACTCGCCGCCGATGCCGAGCGCCATCGCCGAGGGCACCATGCCGGCGGCCATGGCGATCGTCGTCATCACGATCGGCCGCGCGCGTTTGCGGCCGGCATCAATGATCGCGGTGGCGCGGTCGACGCCGCGGGCCATCTCCTCGACGGCGAAGTCGACGAGCATGATCGCGTTCTTGGTCACCACCCCCATCAGCATCAGGATTCCGATCACCACCGGCATCGAGATCGGCTTGTGGAACACGAGCAGGCCGAGGATCGCGCCGCCGATCGAGAGCGGCAGCGAGAACAGGATGGTCATCGGCTGCAGGAACGAGCCGAACAGCAGGATGAGCACCCCGAACACCATCATCAGCCCGGCGCCCATGGCGAGCGCGAAGCCGGAGAACACCTCGCCCATCACCTCGGCATCGCCCGTCTGGCTGATGGTCACGCCCGGCGGCAGGCTGGTGGCCGTCGGCAGCTTCATCACCTGATCGATGAGCGAGCCGAGCGCGTCCGAGCCCTGCATGTCGCCCTCCAGCGCCACGCGGACCGCCCGGTCGTAGCGGTCGATCGCCGTCGGGCCCTGGCCGAGCGAGATGTCGGCCACCGTCGAGAGCGGCACGGCGGTACCGCCCTTCACCGGGACCTTGAGGGTCTCCAACTGGCTCAGGTTCCCGCGCAAGATCTCGGGAAGTTGCACCCGGATCGGCACCTGTCGGTCGGCTGCGTTGAACTTGGCCAAGTTCGCGCCGATGTCGCCGATCGTGCCAACGCGCACCGTCTCGGCGATGAGGTCGGTCGAGACGCCGAGGTCGGCCGCGACCCCGGCCTTCGGGCGGATGCGGATCTCGGTGCGGTCGAGCGGCGCCGTCGAGATGACGTTGACGAGGTGAGGGACGCCTGCCGCCTCGCGCTGGAGGCGCTGCGACACGTCGGCGACCACCGCCTTGTCCGGCCCCGAGAGGATCAGCGCGAGGTCGCGCTGGCCGCCCTCGCGCAGCGCCCAGAAGCGGATGTCGGGCACATCGCGCAAGATCGCGCCGACTGCGACGTCGACCTCCTTCTGCGTGCGGTGACGGGTGTTCTTCGGCGTCAGGTTGATGGTGAGGCTGGCAAGCCTGACCTCCTTCTTGCCCGGCAACTGCCGGCCGCCGTCGACGAAGACGCTGCGGACTTCCGGCAGGCCGCGGATCTTCTCCACCAGCCCGTCGGTGACGCGGGCAGTCTCGGCGAGCTTGGCGCCCGGCGGCAGCTCGACCACGAACAGGGTGCGGGCCGCGTCCTCGGCCGGGAGGAAGCCCGCCGGCAGGAGGCCGGTGGACATGATCGAGGCGGCAAAGCAGGCAAGGCCCGCCACCAGCGTCACGAACTTGTGCCGCACCGACCACGCCACGAGGTGGGTGTAGGCGCGCATCACCACGCCCTCGCGGGTGTGGTCGGGCCCGTGGTCGCGCAGGAAGTAGGCGGCGAGCAGCGGCGTGATCAGGCGCGCGACCAGCAGCGACATGAACACGGCGGCCGCGATCGTCAGGCCGAACTGCTTGAAGTACTGCCCGGCGATGCCGCCCATGAACGAGACGGGGGCGAAGATCGCGATGATCGTCGCGGTGATCGCGATGACCGCGAGCCCGATCTCGTCGGCCGCCTCCAGCGCCGCGCGGTAGGGCGTCTTGCCCATCCGCATGTGGCGGACGATGTTCTCGATCTCGACGATGGCGTCATCGACGAGGATGCCGGTCACCAGCGTGATCGCAAGCAGGCTCACGGCGTTCAGCGAGAAGCCGAGCGTGCTCATCACCCAGAAGGTCGGCAGCACCGAGAGCGGCAGCGCGACGGCCGCGATCAGCGTCGCCCGCCAGTCCCGCAGGAACAGCAGCACGACGATCACCGCGAGCGCCGAGCCTTCGAGCAGCCCCAGCATCGCCGAGTGGTAGTTGCCCACCGTGTTGGTGACGGAGGTGTCGATCAGGTCGAAGCGCACCTCCGGATTGGCCGCGTGCAGCACCGCGATTCTCTGCGCGACGCCGACTGAGACTTCCGCGTCGCTCGCGCCGGAGGAGCGCGAGATCGCGAAGGCGACCACCGGCTCGCCGTTGAAGCGGGCGAAGGTGCGCGGCTCCTCGGCGGTGTCGGTGAGCGTCGCGAGTTCGTCGAGCCGCACCTTGCGGTTGCCGGGCACCACGATCGTGGTCGCGCCGAGCGTGTCGAGGGTGGCCGAGGCCGCGAGCGTGCGGATCGACTGCTCCTGGCCGCCGACCTCGCCGCGCCCGCCGGCCATGTCGGCCGAAGTCAGGCGGAGCTGGCGGTTCACGTCGGCCGCGGTGATGCCGAGCGCCAGCAGCCGGTCGGGCTTCAGGGTGACGCGGACCTCGCGGGCGACGCCGCCGAGCCGCTCGACGCCGCCGACGCCCTTCACGCCCTGGATCCCGCGGGCGACGACGTCGTCGACGAACCACGACAGGTCCTCGGGCGTCATCGCGGGCGCCGAGGCGCCGTAGACCATGATCGGCAGGCCGGCGATCTCGACGCGGTTGATGATCGGCTCGTCGATGGTCCGCGGCAGGTTGAGGCGGATCTTCGAGACCGCGTCCTTGACGTCGTTGACCGCGCGATCGCTGTTCACTTCGAGCCGGAACTCGATGGTGGTGACCGACGACCCCTCGGTGATGGTCGAGAGGATGTGCTTGACGCCCTTCACGCCGGCCACCGAATCCTCGACCCACTTGGTGACCTGGGTCTGGAGCTCGGACGGCGCGGCGCCGGATTGCGTGATCGTCACGGAGACGATCGGGATGTCGATGTTGGGGAACCGGGTGATCGGCAGGCTGCGGAAGCTGACGAGCCCGAGCAGCATCAGCACGAGGAACAGCACGATCGAGGGCAGCGGCCGGCGGATCGCCCAGGCGGAGACGTTCAGGCGCATCTGTTTCGGCCCTCTATCGTGCCGTCGCGTCGGCCAGCGGCGTCGCCGCCTTGGGCGGCACGGCCCGCACACGGTCGCCGTCGCGCAGGAAGCTGCCGGCGCGGGCGACGACCGTCTCGCCGGCCGACAACCCGCTGCGCACTTCGGAAAACCCATCCGCCGAGAGGCCGGTCACGACCTTGCGCGCCTCGACGCGCCCGTCCCGCACCGCCAGCACGCCGGCGCTTCCGTCGGCGGAGAACAGCAGGCTCGAGACCGGGACCGACACGCCGGTCCGCCGCGCCACCTCGACGCTGCCGCGGCCGAAGGCGCCGATGCGCAGAGCCGGATCGTCGCCGAGCGCGATGCGGACCTTGCCGAGCCGCGTCGTCCGGTCGACCTCCGGGTAGACGCGGCGGACCTTGCCGGCGAGTTCGCGCCCGTCGTCGAGGTCGAGGCGTGCCGGATCGCCGACCTTGATGCGGGGCAGCCAGCCCTCGGGCACCTCGCCTTCCAGCTCGATCTCGCCGCGGGCGATCAGGCGGAACAGCGGCTCGCCGACGCCGCTCGCCATGCCGCCGACGCGGGCGGTGCGGCGGTTGACGATGCCGGCCTCGGGGGCGCGGATCGCGGCGCGGGCGCGCCGCAGGGCGATCTCGGCGCCGGCCGCCTTCGCCGTGGCAAGATCCGCCTCGGATGCCTGGAGCCCGCCGCGGGCGGCGGCGAGCTTGCCGTCGGCACTCTGCGCCGCGGAGACGCGCTGCTCCAGGATGGCGGCGGTGGCGTTCCCGGTCTTGATCAGGGCCTGCGCCCGCTCCAGCGACAGCCGCGCCTCGGTCTGGGCCGCCTCCGACTGCACGATCTGGCTCCGCGCCTGGACGATGGCCGCCTCCGCGCGGGCCAGAGCCGCGACGTTCGAGGCCTCCTGCGTCGCGATCATCTCGGTGGAGAGTTCTGCGAGCACCTGGCCCGCGGCGACGCGGTCGCCTTCCTCGGCCAGCAACGCGGTAATGCGAAAACCCTCGATCTCGGGTGAGACGAGGATCTCGTCGCGCGGCACCAGGGTGCCGGTGATCACCGCACGCTCGACGATCTCGCGGGTCTCGGCCGGCACGACGGTGATCGCGGGCGCGATCGCCTGCGGTTCCGGAACCGCGGCGGTCTCGACCGCCTGCGCAGGCGGCGCGACCGCGGACAGGAGGGTCGCGAGGCCGGCGACGCGCAGGGCGGCAACGATAGGAAAGATCACGGTCACGTCTCGCTCGCCGGCGTCGGAACGCCCGGCATCCCGTGTCGCCGTGCAGCCCGGCGATTTCATGGCCGCGCCTCAAGGCAGCGCGTCCCGGCGCCAGCCGTCCGCCGGCCCGACCCTACACCGGGGAAGGGCCGGCCGTCGTCCGCAATCGGATGCAGGATGGCCGCAGGCGCGAGGAGCAAAGCTTCAGCACGCGATATTGGCAACCGGCGCGCGTCGAGCACGTTAAAATGCTATTCACCAAGCTGCGGGCGTCCGATGAGCATCTTCCAGGTCCGTCAGAAGAAGAACGGCGCGGTCCTCTGGACCGGCTCGGCCGACGACGAGCAGACCGCCCTCGACGCGATGGCGCGCGAGGCCGGCTACCGCGACTTCTCGGCGCTGCCGGATGCGGTGCGGGGCGACGGGCTCGAGGCCGCCAAGCTCGACCTGATCTCCTGAGCGTCCGCCGCCCGGACCTAGCGGACCTCGCGGGGGTCAGCCCATGGCCAGCGCCTTGAGATCGAAGCGCGGATCGGCCGCCTCTGCGGCGGTCAAAGCCCGCCCGGCGCCGAGGAGCCGCCGGGCGATCATGTGGTCGCCGCCGCGGTTGACCGATTCCACCGCGGTCAGACGGTCGCCGCGGAACCGGAACACCGAGAAGGCATCGCCGGAACCGCGGAGCACGCCCGCATCGGACGGCGCCGCGAGACCCGCGATCTGAAGCTTGTGGCGGCCCTGGTCGCTCCAGAACCAGGGCAATGCGGCATAAGCCGCCGGTCGTCCGCCGAGTCGCGCGGCGAGGCAGCGGCCCTGGTCGATCGCGTTCTGCACCGATTCGATCCGGATGGTGCCGTCGTGTCCGAGGCCGAACGGGCTCGGGTAGCGGGCACAATCGCCGATCGCCGAGATCGCCGGGTCGATGGTCGTGAGGAACGCATCGACGCGGATGCCGTCGGCGACGGCGAGTCCGGCCTCGGCCGCGATCTCCTGATTGGGCAGCACGCCGATCCCGACCACGACCAGATCGGCCGGCACGGACCGGCCGTCCGACAGGCGAACCGCGGCAACCCGTCCCGCCTCGCCCTCGATCGCCAGGATCGCGGCATCGAAGGCGAAGCGGACGCCGATCCCTTCGTGGGCGCCGCGGAAGAACGCGCCGGTCTCGGCGGAGACCGCCCGCGCCATCGGCCGGCCGGCGGCCTCGATGACCGTGACGTCGAGGCCGCGGGCGGCGGCGACCGCCGCGAATTCGAGCCCGATGAAGCCGGCGCCGACCACCACGATGCGGCGGGCGTCGCCGAGCGCGGCGCGGAGCGCATCCGCATCCGTCAGCCCGCGCAGTTGCCGCACGCCTCGGAGGTCGGCGCCCGGAACCGGCAGCGGGCGGTTGCGTGCGCCGGTGGCGAGCACGAGGTGGTCGTAGGCGAGCCCATCGCCGTCGCCGAGCCGCAGCGTCCGGGCCGCCCGGTCGATCGCGGCGGCCCACACGCCCGCCCGAAGCGCGATGCGGTGCTCTGCGAAGAACGCAGCCGGGCGCAGGTCGAGCCCTTCGGCATCGGTCCTGCCGGCGAGGTACGCCTTCGACAGCGGCGGCCGCTGGTAGGGCAGTCCCGGCTCGTCGCCGACGAGCGTCACGGGATCGGAAAACCCCGCCTCGCGCAGCGACGCGGCGACCTGGAAGCCCGCCTGGCCCGCGCCGACGACGACGACGCCCGCCGCGCTCACGATACGGCACCCATTGAAGCCGGGGCGAGCGCGGCGAAACCCGGCAGGTCGACCCCCGGCAACCAGCGCGCGCCGTCGCGCATCAGGTAGTCCCAGAAGGCCGCGGCCGCGGGGCCCAGCACCTTGTCGGCCCGGCGGACCGCGTACCAGTCGCGCCGGATCGGCAGGCCCTGGACGTCGAGCAGCACGAGGCGGCCGCTCTCGACCTCCGCGGCCACCGTGTGGGCCGAGAGCAGCGCGATGCCGAGGCCCGCCATCACCGCCTGCTTGATCGTCTCGTTCGAGCCGGAATCGATGCCGAGCTTCGCCCGCCTGATGATGATGCCGCTCATGAACTCCTCGAACACCGTGCGGGTGCCCGAGCCGTCCTCGCGCACGAGGAACGCCTCCTCGGCGATGTCGGCCCGGGCCAGCCCGCGGCGGCGGCTCAGCGGATGGCCGGGGTCGGCGATCAGCACCAGCGGATGCGGCCCGAAGATCTCGGCCTCGATCGCGAAGTCGCGCGGGGGGCGCCCCATGATCGCGAAGTCGATCTCGTAGTTGCGCAGGGCCTCGACGGTGTTGCCGCGGTTGCGCACCGAGAGGTTGATCTCGACGCCGGGATGGCGCTCGACGAAGCCAGCGATCACCCGCGGCGCGAAGTACTTGGCGGTGGAGACCACGCCGATCGTCACCCGCCCGCCGGCGCCGCCCTTCAGGGTCCGGAGGCGGTCGGCGCAGGTTTCCAGCACGGTGTTGATGCCGTCGATCGCCCACAGCATCTCGCGGCCGGCGTCCGTCGGCTTCAGGCCGGTGGGCGTGCGGTCGAATAGCAGCAGGCCCGCCTCCTCCTCCAACTGGCGGATGCGGGCGTAGAGGGCCGCCGAGGTGACGTTGAGCTCCTGCGCGGCCCGCGTCATGGTGCCGAGCCGGGCCACCGCGGCGACTGCCTGGAGCTGCTTGAGGGACAGGTTGCGCATCGGGCGTTTCTAGTTTTTTTGTAGGCCGCCGCAAGATGTCTTAGATTTGTTGAGCGCGCCGCGACGGTCCCTGGTGATCGCGGCACGCCGGGCGGTATCATGGCGGTGGCGCGGCGCGTAGAGCATGCGGCGCGGGCCGGGTCTCGAACGCCGGTGCGGCGGGATGTCCGGCGGGCAGAGTTCCAGCGGGAAGGGTCGGGCGGATGGCGACAGGATCAGCGGCACTCGGATCTCGGCTCGACGCCTGCCTCGCCGAGGCCGTCGCGGGCGAGCCGGGGCTCGGGGACACCGCCGCCGTGATCGCCGCGATCGCCGAGGCCGCCATCGACATCGGCGACGTGATCGGCCGCGGCGCGCTCGGCGGGGATCTGGCGGCCACGGGCGAGCACAACAGCGACGGCGACGTGCAGAAGGCGCTCGACGTGATCGCCCACGAGCGCGTCACCGCGGCGCTGCGGGGGGCGCCGGTGGCCGAGGTCGCCTCCGAGGAGGCCGAGGGCGTGATGCACCTGAACGCCGGGGCGCCGCTCGCCGTCGCGATCGACCCGCTCGACGGCTCGTCGAACATCGGCGTCAACATGGCCGTCGGCACGATCTTCGGCATCCGCCCGACGGTCGTCGTGGAGGGCGACCCGATCGCCTCGTTCACCACCCCCGGCACCGCGCAGGTCGCCGCCGGCTTCGTCACCTACGGGCCGGCGACCGCCCTGGTGCTGACGCTGGGCCGCGGCACGCAGGTCTACGTCCTCGACCGCGCAGAGCGCGCCTTCCGGCTGACGCACGCCGCGCTCGACGTGCCGGTCGCGGCCAAGGAATACGCGATCAACGCCTCGAACGCCCGGCACTGGGACGGGCCGATCAAGGCGTTCATCGAGGATTGCCTGCGCGGCGCCGAGGGGCCGCGCGACAAGGACTTCAACATGCGCTGGCTCGGCTCGCTGGTGGCCGACGCGCAGCGCGTGCTGATGCGCGGCGGCGTGTTCCTGTATCCCGGCGACGGGCGGAAGGGCTACGCGCAGGGGCGCCTGCGCCTGCTCTACGAGGCCGCGCCGGTCGCCATGCTGGTGGAGCAGGCCGGCGGCGGCGCCACCGACGGCGAGCGCCGCATCCTCGACATCGCGGCAACCGGCATCCACGAGCGCGTCCCGCTGGTGTTCGGCTCGGTCGAGGAGGTCGCCTGCGTCGCCAAGTACTACGACGGGCGCAACCACGCCGCCGGGCGCTCGCCGCTGTTCGGCCAGCGCGGGCTGATGCGCTCGTGACCGCAGCCGTCGCCGCGTAACCGCATGTCGGCCCGCCACCCGATCATCTCCGTCACCGGCTCCTCGGGCGCCGGCACGACCTCGGTGCGCAACACCTTCGAGCAGATCTTCCGGCGCGAGGACGTGTCGGCGGTCTACATCGAGGGCGACGGCTTCCACGCCTTCGACCGCGAGACCATGCACGCGATGATGGCCGCCGAGCCAACGCTGTCGCACTTCGCCCCCCGCGCCAACCTGCTGCCGGAGTTGGAGGAGGTGTTCCGCCGCTACGGCGAATCCGGTGAGGGCCGCACCCGGCACTACGCCCACGATGCCGAGGACGCCGCGCGCTATCGCATCCGCCAGGGCGGTTTCTCGGATTGGGAGGCGTTCGAGCCCGGCTCGGACCTGCTGTTCTACGAGGGCCTGCACGGCTGCGTCGTCGACCAGAGCGTCGATCTCGCGCGCTACCCCGACCTCAAGATCGGCGTGGTGCCGGTCATCAACCTCGAATGGATTCAGAAGCTGCACCGGGACCGCTCGTTCCGCGGCTACTCGACGGACGCCGTCACCGACGTGATCCTGCGCCGGATGCCGGACTACGTGCAGACGATCTGCCCGCAATTCTCGTGGACGGACATCAACTTCCAGCGGGTGCCCACCGTCGACACCTCGAACCCGTTCATCGCCCGCTGGATTCCGACGGCCGATGAATCGATGGTGGTGATCCGCTTCAAGGACCCGAAGGGCATCGACTTCTCGTACCTGCGCTCGATGCTGGAGGGCAGCTTCATGAGCCGGGCCAACTCCATCGTCATCCCCGGCGGCAAGCTCGATCTGGCGATGCAGCTCATCCTCACGCCGATCATCATGCAACTGGTCGAGCGCAAGCGGCGGCTGGCCTGAGCGGACACGTCGTGGCGGACGGACGTCCGGCTGGTCAGGGCCGTCGTCCGGACGCATCATCAGCCCCGCGCGAGCGCGCATCGTCGCCTCCCGTCCCGGAACGCCCCGCATGACCAAGGCCATCATCGCCCCCTCGATCCTGTCCGCCGACTTTTCGCGATTGGGCGAAGAGACGCGCAGCCTCGTCGCGGCCGGCGCCGACTGGATTCACCTCGACGTGATGGACGGGCATTTCGTGCCCAATATCACCTTCGGCCCGCCGGTCGTGAAGGCCCTGCGACCGCACGCGAAAACCTTCTTCGACGTCCACCTGATGATCGCGCCGGCCGACCCCTACCTCGCCGCCTTCGCCGAGGCCGGCGCCGACGGCATCACCGTCCATGTCGAGGCCGGCCCGCACATCCACCGCTCGCTCCAGGCCATCAAGGGCTTGGGCAAGCGCGCGGGCGTCGCGATCAACCCCGGCACCCCGGCCGCGGCCATCGAACCGCTGCTCGACATCGCCGAACTCGTCCTGGTGATGACCGTGAACCCGGGCTTCGGCGGCCAGAGCTTCCTGGCGAGCGCCCTGGAGACCGTGGCGCGGGTCAGGGCGATGGCGGCCGGACGCGCCATCGACATCCAGGTCGACGGCGGCATCGATCCCGGGACGGCCGCTCGCGCCGCCGCGGCCGGCGCCAACGTGTTCGTGGCCGGCAACGCCGTGTTCAAGGACGGTCCGGCGCACTACGCGGCGCGGATCGCCGCGGTCCGCGCCGGGGCCGAGGCGGCGACCGGCGGCGACGCGTTTTCATGCTGAAGGCGCTGATCTTCGACGTCGACGGCACGCTCGCCGAGACCGAGGACCTGCACCGGCAGGCGTTCAACCGCGCCTTCGCCATGCTCGGCCTGCCCTGGACCTGGGATGCGGGACTCTACGCCGACCTGCTCGCGGTGATGGGCGGCAAGGAACGGCTCGCCCACTACATCGCGACCCGCCACGCCGACGCCGCCCCCTTGCGCGCCCGGATAGCGGAGATCCACGACCTCAAGACCCACATCTACGGCAGACTCGTCGCGGACGGGGCGCTGGCGCTCCGGCCCGGCATCGCGCGGCTCGTCGCGGAAGCGCGCTCCACGGGCGTCCTGCTCGCGGTCGCCACGACGACGAGCCGGCCCAACGTGGACAGCCTGATCGCCGTCAACTTCCCCGCCGGCGACCGGCCGTTCGACGTCATCGCCTCGGGCGACGAGGCGGCGCGCAAGAAGCCGGCGCCGGACATCTTCGATCTGGCGGTGCGGCGCCTCGGGATCGCTGCGTCGGAGGCGATCGCTTTCGAGGATTCCGCCGCCGGCATCCGCTCGGCGCTGGATGCCGGCCTGCCGGTGCTCGCCACCCGCAGCCGCTACACCGGGAGCCACCGGCTCGACGGCGCGTTCTCCGCGGTGTCCGACCTCGGGGAGCCGGGCCGGCCGCATCGGCATATACGCGGCGCGACCTGGCCGGACGGCGTCGTGACGCTGGCGGCGCTGAAGGATTGGCACGCGACCGCCTGACCCGTCAGCGCGGCCGGCGGGCCGGCCGGTGCCGTGCCGCGTCGCGCCCCTGCGCCTCGGTCGCAAACAGCGTCGCCCCGGCGACCAGCCCGAGGGCGGCGGCGAGGCCGAGCGTCAGCCATGTCCGATCGGTCGCCGTCATGCCGCCGGCGGCGCGCCGGTGGAAGCCGCTCCGCGCACCGGGATCGGTATCGACCTGCCTGCGCATCCAGTCCTCGTCGGTGCTGCGATCGACCATGCTGCGTGAACGCCCGGCGCGCCCGATCCTTCCACGCCGGTGCGATCATCCTCGGGCGGGCCATCCGCGTTGCCTCGCCCAGCCCCGCGAGCGTATAAACGCCGGCATTCCCCGCCCGGCGGCGTCGAGGGCGACCGCTCTCCGCCGCCAACGACAAGAAGCGCGCGACGCCATGGCCGGCCATTCCCAGTTCAAGAACATCATGCACCGCAAGGGTCGGGTGGACGCCGTCCGCTCGAAGCTGTTCGGCAAGCTCGCCCGCGAGATCACGGTGGCGGCCAAGCTCGGCGTCCCGGACCCGGCGATGAACGCGCGTCTGCGCGCCGCGATCCTGGCGGCACGCGCCGAGAACGTGCCGAAGGACAACATCGAGCGGGCGATCAGGAAGGCGTCCGGCGCCGACAGCGAGAGCTACGAAGAGATCCGCTACGAGGGCTACGGCCCGGGCGGGGCTGCGCTGATCGTCGAGGCGCAGACCGACAACCGCAACCGCACGGCCAGCGACGTGCGCTCGGCCTTCACCAAGTCCGGCGGGAGCCTCGCCGAGACCGGCGCCGTTGCCTTCCTGTTCGATCGCGTGGGCGTCGTCGGCTTCTCCGCTTCGGTGGCCGATGCCGACGCGATGCTGGAGGCGGCGATCGAGGCCGGCGCCGACGACGTGCGCTCGGACGAGGCCGGCCACGCGGTGTTCTGCGCGCAGGATGCGCTCAGCGAGGTCGCCAGGGCGCTGGAGGCCCGCTTCGGCGAGCCGACCCGCACCGGCCTCGTCTGGAAGCCCCAGAACACGCTCGACGTCGACGACGAGACCGGCGAGAAGCTGGTCCGCCTCGTCGAGGTGATCGAGGACCAGGACGACGTGCAGAACGTCTACGTCAACTTCGCGCTCTCCGACGCGCTGGTGGCCAAGCTCGAGGCGTGAGCGCGGGCGGTCCTCAGCGTGAGGCTGCCGACCCGCTGCGATCGCACCGATACGGGGCGACGCCGGCCGCCGGGTCCTGCACCACGTGGCCGCCCGAGGCCTCGCAGCGCACCCGGAAGGAATCGTGCGGTCCCCAGAAGCTCCAGATCGTGATCATCGGCAGCACCATCATCAGGCACACGCTGCCGATCACCACGGTGGCTGCCCACTCGTTCCCGCGCAGCGGTTTGGGCGGCTCCGGCCGCATCGGCGGCAGCGGCGCCAGGAAGGCCAGGGTCGGCAAGAGCGACGCGGTCGGCAAAAGCCACGCGGTCGGCACGAGCCACTCGATGGTCATCCGCCAGCCCCCATGCGTGATCGGCCCGGACCGGTTCGGCTGGCCCTCGCACGAAGGATAGACCAATCGGGCCCGCTTCGGAAACCGGTCCCGCGCCGGTTTGGCGAAAGCCTTCGTTCACGCTATGTGCCGAGGGTCGAGCGGATGCGGTCCCCGCGCCGTTCCGATCAGGTCCCGTCCATGACCCCCATCCGCGTCCTCGGCATCGATCCGGGCCTGCGCCGCACCGGCTGGGGCGTGGTGACGGTGACGGGGGCCAAGCTGACGTATGTCGATTGCGGCGTCGTCGCCTCGGACGGCGACCTGGCGCTCGCCCTGCGGCTGCGCGAACTGCACGCGGGCATCACGCGGATCGTCCGGGATTTCGCGCCCGACGAGGTCGCGGTGGAGGAGACCTTCGTCAACAAGGACGCGCAGGCGACGCTGAAGCTCGGCCACGCGCGGGCGATCGCCCTGCTGGTGCCGGCGCTGGCCGGCGTGCCGGTGTTCGAATACGCGGCCAACCTCGTCAAGAAATCGGTCTGCGGCTCGGGCCACGCGGAGAAGGCCCAGATCCAGGCGATGGTGCGGTTCCTGCTGCCGAAGGCGGAGTTCAGGCTCGCGGACGCGGCCGACGCGCTCGCCATCGCCATCACCCACGTCAACCATCGCGGCGCGCATGCGCTGAAGCGCGCCAACCCGCCGCCGGACGCCGCCGGCCCCGGCGCCGCGCGGATCGCGGCGGCGCTGGCCAAGCTCGGCTGACGCAGGGACACGGGGGCCGGCATGATCGGGAAGCTCAAGGGCGTGGTCGATTCCTACGGCGAGGATTTCGTGATCCTCGACGTCCAGGGCGTCGGCTACGTGGTGCATTGCTCGGCGCGCACACTCCAGCGGCTGCCGAAGCCGGGCGAGGCCGCGACCCTCGCGATCGAGACCTATGTCCGCGAGGACATGATCCGGCTCTACGGCTTCCGCTCGGATGCCGAGCGCGAGTGGTTCCGCCTGCTCCAGACGGTGCAGGGCGTGGGCGCCCGCGTCGCGCTCGGCGTGCTCTCCGTGCTGGAGCCGCCCCAGCTCGCCTCCGCGATCGCCCTCGGCGACAGGGGCGCCGTCGCCCGCGCGCCCGGCGTCGGGCCGCGGCTCGCAGCCCGGCTCGTGGCCGAGCTGAAGGACAAGGCGCCGGCCTTCGCGCCGATCGATCCGGCGCTGATCGCGCTCTCCGGCGCGGTCGAGGACCGCACCGCGCCGCAGCCGGTGGCGGATGCGATCTCGGCCCTGGTCAACCTCGGCTACGCCCAGCTCCAGGCCTCGGCGGCCATCGCGACCGCCCTGAAGGGCGCCGGCGAAGGCGCCGAGACGAAGGTGCTGATCCGGCTCGGGCTGAGGGAGCTGGCGCGGTAGGGTCGATCAAGGGACCCGTCCGCGCGCGGCCGTCGCGACGGCGCCTTGACCCGCGGGACGCGGGATGGCATCTCACGTGGTGGACCAACACCTTGAAAACATGCGGTTTTCAAGAATTCTAAACTGGAACGCCGGCCGATGGGCGGCCCCGCGCGCCGGGGCCGCCGCGGGATACGGGTGCCGCGTCAGCAGGTTTTTGGATCGCATGATCGTCTGTTCCTGCAACGTCCTGTCGGACGGCGCCGTGCGCGGATGCCTCGGGCCCGGTCCCGGCTGCCCGCGCACGCCGGCCCAGGTCCATGCCTGCCTCGGCTGCAGCCCGCAATGCGGGCGCTGCGCGCGCACCATCCGCACGATCATGCGGGACGCGCTCGCCGCCGCGGCGATCGAGGCCGGCCACGACGCCCATGCCTGCGGGACGGGTTGCGCAACCGGCTGCGGTTTGGGAAAGGTCCAGGCTGCGGAGGAGGGGATCGCCGCCTGAGGCGTGGCCCGGTGCGTTCCCCCGCCATCCAAGGGGGAGTACGGGTTCCATGAAGGGCGACATCAAGGTCATCGCGTACCTCAACCGCGGCCTGCGCAGCGAGTTGACCGCGGTGAGCCAGTACTGGCTCCATTTCCGCATGCTCAACGATTGGGGCTACATCGACCTCGCCAAGTTCTGGCGCAAGGAGTCGATCGAGGAGATGAACCACGCGGACCGGTTCGTCGACCGCATCCTGTTCCTCGACGGCTTCCCCAACCTTCAGGAACTCGACCCGCTGCGGATCGGCCAGACCGTCGAGGAGATCATCGCCTGCGATCTGGCCGCGGAGGTCGAGGCGCGCGCGCTCTACCTGGAGGCGGCCAAGTACTGCGATTCGATCAACGACCGGGTCTCGAAGCGCCTGTTCGAGGACCTCGCCGAGGACGAGGAGGGCCATATCGACTTCCTCGAGACGCAGCAGACGCTGATCGCGCAGATCGGCCTGCCGCTCTACGCCCAGCGCCACATCGGCGGCCTGGAGCCGGTCGCGCCCGAAGCCGAGTGATTGCCGGTTCGGTGGGAGCGACGTCCCCTGCCCCGCGGCCCCGCCAAGCGGGCCGCCCAGCCGGTCAATACAGCCGCGTGCGGTAGCCTTCCTCCATCGCGCGCTCGGCGTCGGCCACGCTGACCGTGCCGCTCTGCTCGGCGAGGATGCGGCCGAGGCTCGGGAAGCGCGCGCGCTCCACCCGGGATTCCGGGGCCCACAGCCTGGAGCGGATCAGCGCCTTGGCACAGTGGAAGAACACCTCGTCCACCGACACGCGCAGGCCCGTCGTCGGCACCTTGCCCTGGGCGGCCAGCGGTTCGAGCAGGTCGGCGCCGGTCACGAGCCGCGCGCGCCCGTTCACCCGCAGGGTCTCGTCGATGCCCGGCACGAGGAAGATCAGGCCGATGCCCGGATTGGCCAGCACGTTGCCGAAGCTGTCGACGCGGTTGTTGCCGCGCCGGTCCGGGATCAGCAGCGTCGCCGCGTCGAGCACCCGGACGAAGCCCGGCGCGTCGCCGCGCGGGCTCGCATCGGCCCGGCCCTCGCCGTCCATCGAGGCGAGCACGAGGAAGGGCGAGAGCGCGATGAAGTCGCGGGCGAAGCGATCGAGCCGGCGCATCACCTTGCGCTCGGCGAGCGGCAGCACGGGGCCGACATGCACCCGCAGCGCCTCGGGCGCGTCGATGGTCCCGGCAGCGTCGGCGTCGTGGTCCGGCGCCTCGCTCATGAAACGAAATCGGGGTCGGTGCGCGCGAGCATCCGCTTGAACGCGTCCCACTCGTGGTCGGGTGCGCCCTCGACCGCGACGCGCTCGTAGCCGGCCGCGTACTGGCCCGCGGTCCTCGCGGCCACCGCGGCCGAGGGCCGGATCACGGGCGCGCCCGCGGCCTGGACCGCGAGCTGCGCGCGGCAGGAGCGTTCCAGGTTGTGCATCAGCTTGAACGCCTCGCCGACCGAGCGGCCGCAGGTGAGCAGGCCGTGGTTGCGCAGCACCATCACGGACTTGTCGCCGATGTCGGCGACCAGCCGCCGACGCTCGTCGAGGTCGAGCGCGATGCCCTCGTAGTCGTGGTAGGCGATGCGGCCGGCGAACTGCATCGACCACTGGTTCAGCGGCAGCAGCCCCTCCGCCTGGCAGGAGACCGCGACGCCGGCGACCGTGTGGGTGTGCAGCACGCAGATCGCGTCGTGGCGCGCGGCGTGGATCGCGCTGTGGATCGTGAAGCCCGCCGGGTTGATGCCGAGCCCGAGCGGATCGTCGGTCACCCGTCCGTCGATGTCGACGGTGACGAGGTTTGCCGGCGTCACCTCCTCGAAGCGCAGGCCGTAGGGGTTGATCAGGAAGCGGTGCTCGGCCCCCGGCAGCCGCGCCGAGATGTGCGTGTAGATGCTGTCGTCGAGGCCGAGCCGGTGGATCAGCCGGTAGGCGGCGGCGAGGTCGACGCGCATCGCGTCGGCGGCGGGGTGCTCGGACCCTTGCGGCCGGAGCCGGACCGGATTGCTCATGGGCGTCGCCTCGCGAGATCGTGGTGCCTCCGCGGAACCTGCACCGCTGCCCCGGGCCGCGCAACCCATAAGGGTAGAGGGCCGGCGGAGCCTCGGCGTCCTGCCGGGCCACCCGCGCCGATCAGGGCCGGGCGGCGTCGAAGGCGTCGAGGACGGCGACGAGGTTGTGCGGCAGCGCCTCGCACAGGTAGCCGCCCTCCTGCACGATCGCGGTCGGCAGGCCGGCGCGGGCGATGGCGGTGGCCGCCGCCGCGAAGCCGCCGCGCGTGACCGCGAGCGCACCGATCGGGTCGTCCTCGGACGCATCGAGGCCCAGCGCCACCACGAGGCCGCGGGGGCGGTGCGCCAGGACCGCCGAGAGGCCGGCCCTGATCGCGTCGAGCCAGGGCTCGTCACCCGATCCGGGCGGCAGCACGAGGTTTGCGTTGAAGCCGGCACCCGCCCCCGAGCCGGTCTCGTCCGGATAGCCGGCGTAATACGGGAAGTAGTCCGACGGGTCGGCGTGGACCGAGACCGTCAGCACGTCGGCGCGCTCGTAGAAGATGCCCTGCGTGCCGTTGCCGTGATGCACGTCGATGTCGAGGATCGCGATCCGGCCGCCGGCGGTTCGGCGCATCCGCTCGGCGGCGACGGCGCTGTTGTTGAGGAAGCAGAACCCGCCGGCCGATCCGGCATAGGCGTGGTGCCCGGGGGGCCGCGACAGGGCGTAGGCATGCCCGTGGGCCAGCGCGGCGTCGGCGGCCGCGACCGCGGCCTGCGCCGAACCGCGGACCGCGGCCCAGGTGCCGGCGCGGATCGGCGTCGAGGTGTCGGCGGTGTGGAACCCGACGAGCCCGAGCAGGCCGGTCGGCCGCCTCCGCATCTGCGGCCGGGCGAAGATGCCGGCCAGCACTTCGTCGCCAGTGCCCGGCATCTCGGCGCGTCGATCCCAGGCCCGCCGGAGAAAGTCGATGTAGCCGGGCTCGTGGACGGCGAGGATCGGGTCGAGGCCGTGGTCGGGCGCGTCGATCAGCGCGTGGCCGGCGCCGGCCGCGGCATCCCGCAGCACCCGGTAGCGGATCGCCTGTTCCGGATGCGCGACGAGGGCGCCGCGCCGGAAATAACGCTCAGGATCGTGCCGGACGGCGTCGGCGTGATGGAAGATGCGCATCGGCCCTCGCCCGGATGATCCGGCCTGATAGGCGGATGCGGGCTTCGGCTTCAAGGAACGCGCCGTTGACGCGGACCGGGCCCTCCGTCCGCGTCGGCCGGCTCGAACCCGACCCGACCGGATCTCGCGCGGGAAGACGCGGCGGCGCGGGCGCAGCCTAAGCAGGCATTCGTGGGTCGCCCCACGAATGCCTGCTTCGATCTCTTTGGTGCCGCATCATTTTTTTCGCGCGAACCGGCGGCCACTTCGCGCAATGATGCTTAGCCGGCGGAGTGACGCGCGGTCGCCCGGCAGGCCGGGAGCGGGCCCCCGGCGCCGTGCGGGGAAGGCTCTGCCGCGGCGAGTTCCGTGCGGCTGCGGCCGTTGTGCTTGGCGCGGTACAGGGCGAGGTCGGCCCGGCGCATCAGGCCATCGAAATCGCCCGCCCCCGGGGTGCTGAGCGCGACGCCGATGCTGACGCTCACCCGCAGGCGCGGCAGGGTGGGGAGGCGCAGCGCGGCGAAGGCGCGGCCGAGCCGCGCGGCCTCCGCCCGCGCCGCCTCCGGGGTCCGGTCCGGGATCAGGCAGGCGAATTCCTCCCCGCCGAGCCGGCCGAAGACCGCGCCGTCCGGCAGCAGCGCCCGCACGATGACGCAGAACCCGATGAGCACGCCGTCGCCGACGGCGTGGCCGAAGCTGTCGTTGATGCCCTTGAAATGGTCGAGGTCGAACAAGAGCAGGGCGCTGGGCACGGGACGCGCCAGCATCGCCTCGGCGCCGACGACGAAGGCGCGACGGTTGGCGATGCCGGTGAGCGGGTCGGACGAGGCGGCGAGCCGCTGCGCGCGTTCGGCCCGCTCCTTGGTCAGCGCCATGAAGGTGAAGGCGATCGCGATCGTGAACAGCATCGCGGCAAAGCACAGGATCGCGACCCAGGGCGACTGGAGCGGTTCAAGATCGTGCGGGGAGGGCGCGGCGATCACGGCGGGAATCCGCACCGCGTAGCAGACGGCGTAGGCCGAGAGCAGGACGACCGCCGGGTAGCGCGAGACGAGGCGCTCGCCGCGCCCGCGCCAGATCTCGAACGCGCCGCCCGCGCAGAACGCGGCGGCGATGGAGGAGGCCAGCACGACGCGCGCGTCGATCGAGGCGTAGAAAGCGGGCACCGTGCAGGCGGCCGCGTACACGGCGCCGCCCCCGAGCGCGACGGGCAGGCGCAGGCCGCGCCCCTCGAAGGCGCGCACGCCGCTCCAGATCAGGCCGTAGGCGGCGATCAGCACCGCGTTGGCCAAGACGATGGAGATCCGGTCGGGTATCGTCCCGCGAAGGGCCAGGCCGCCGGAGGCGAGCGCGCCGAGGAGATGGGCGACTCCCCAGATCGCGAGCGCGCGGGTGGTGCGCGCCTGAACCCACGACAGCAGGAACAGCACGCCGACGAGGAAGGTGAGGACGAAGTTCACGAGCAGCAGGGTCGAGATGTCGAGACGCATGGACCGCTTGCCACCTCCCTCCGACGCGACCCGACATCGGCGGGCTCCGACCTTGCGGGCACACCGGAACCTCAGCCGATCACGCGGATCGCCATGGTTCCCGGTCCTCGTCGCGACGCGCTTCCCGACGAACGGGTCTCAACGTCGTCGGAAAGGCCCCAGATGCCCGGTAGACTTCCCTCTAGATTGCAACGAAGGACTGAAGGTTGCCTTACCATGGCACGAAGCCAAGGGTTTCAGCATCGCTCCTGCGGCTGCATCTTTTATACATTTGCGGAAGTATGCATCCGCATGGACAGACGGCCGCGATGCCGGCGGCCCACCGTCGTTTCCGTGGCTCCGTGCCGCTTCCGGCCTCACGCGTCGGGGCGCCTGGTGCCCGGCTGCGGCTCCAGCGGCGTGATGCGCAGGGTGGTGATCCGGTTCTTGGCCTTGCGCAGGACCTGGAAGCGGAAACCGTGGAAGTTGAAGGCGGTGCCCTGGTCGGGGATCGCGCGGGCCTCGTGGATGACGAGGCCGGCGATGGTGGTCGCCTCCTCGTCGGGCAGGTTCCAGTCCATCGCGCGGTTGAGGTCGCGGATCGGCACGCCGCCGTCGGCGTTGACCGAGCCGTCGCCCTGCGGGCGCACGCCGGAGACCGTCACGTCGTGCTCGTCGGCGATGTCGCCGACGATCTCCTCCAGGATGTCCTCCAGGGTCACGAGGCCCATCACCTCGCCGTACTCGTC
>NZ_CAXTHR010000015.1:0-28471 GCF_964244095.1 uncultured Methylobacterium sp.
CCAAGCTCGTGGTGATCGACCCCTACCGCACCGGCACCGCGGCGGCGGCCGACCTCCACCTCGCCCCGCGGCCCGGCACCGACGGGGCGCTCGCCTGCGCCGTGCTCCACGTCCTGTTCCGCGACCGTCACGCGGATCGCGGCTACCTCGCCGCGCACGCGCAGGACACGACGGCGCTGGAGGCGCACCTGGCGACGCGCACGCCCGAATGGGCCGCGGGCATCACCGGCCTCGGCGTCGCCGAGATCGAAGCCTTCGCCGCCCTCTACGGCGGCACGCCGCGCAGCTACGTCCGCTGCGGCTTCGGTTTCACCCGCTCGCGCAACGGCGCGGTGAACCTCCACGCGGTGACCTGCCTGCCCACGGTGACCGGCGCGTGGCGCCACGAGGGCGGCGGCGCCTTCTGGATGAACGCGTCGATCTTCCAGTGGGACAAGACCCTGACGGAGGGCCTCGACGCCCGGGCGCCGGGCGTGCGCGAACTCGACATGAGCCGCATCGGTGCCATCCTCGCCCGCGACGCGGAGGCGCTCCAGGGCGGGCCGCCGGTCGGCGCCATGCTGATCCAGTCGGCCAATCCGGCCGCGTCCGCCCCCGACGGCGGCTGGGTGCGCGCCGGCCTGCTGCGCGAGGACGTGTTCGTGGCCGTGCACGAGCAGTTCATGACCGAGACGGCCGCGCTCGCCGACGTCGTGCTGCCCGCCACCACCTTCCTGGAGCACGACGACATCTACGGTGCGGGCGGCCACAGCCATATCCAGGCCGGCCCGGCGGTGCTGCCCCCGCCGGGCGAATGCCGCTCGAACCACGACCTGCTCGCCGACCTCGCCCGCCGCCTGGGAGCGGAGCACGCCGGCTTCCGCCTCACGGCGCGGGCGCTCGCCGACGCGACGCTCCACCGCTCCGGCTGGGGCGGCCTCGACCGGCTAGAGCGCGAGCGGTGGATCGACGCGCAGCCCGCCTTCGCCGAGAGCCACTTCCTCACGGGCTTCGGCCACCCCGACGGCCGCTTCCGCTTCGCGCCGGACTGGGCCGCGCTGGGTGCTGCCGGCGCGGACATGCCGGCGCTGCCGGATCACTGGGCGGTCACCGAGGCGGCGGACGCCGCGCATCCGTTCCGCCTCGTCGCGCCGCCGGCGCGGCAGTTCCTCAACACGAGCTTCACCAACAGCCCCGAATCGCGGCGGCGCGAGGGACGGCCGACCTGCCTGCTGCACCCGGACGACGCCGCGCGCCTCGGGATCGCCGCCGACGACGCGGTGGAGGTCGGCAACGCCCGCGGCACGGTCCGCCTGCACGCCCGCCTCGCACAGGGACAGCGGCCCGGGGTCGTCGTGGTCGAAAGCCTGTGGCCGGGCGCGGATTTCGCGGGCGGGCGCGGGATCAACGTCCTGATCGGCGACGCGCCGGCGGCGCCCAACGGCGGGGCGGTGTTCCACGACACGGCGGTGTGGGTGCGGGCCGCCTGAGCGGCGTCAGGCCGGCAGGGCCTCCGGCACGGGCGCGCCCAGCCCGCCGAACAGGCGCCGGCCCGGGATCGCCTCGACGAGCCCGCGCGTATAGGGATGCTCGGGTGCGGAGAAGACCGTCCCGGCCGGCCCCTCCTCGACGATCCGGCCCCGCCGCATCACCGCGACCCTGTCGGCGATCCGCGCGGCGATGCGCAGGTCGTGGGTGATGAACAGCAGGGCGAGGTCGTACTCGGCGCGCAGTTCCGCCAGAAGGTCGAGGACGCGCGCCTGGACCGAGACGTCGAGGGCCGAAACCGCCTCGTCGGCCACGAGGACCGCGGGCTTCAGCGCGAGCGCGCGGGCGATGCAGATGCGCTGGCGCTGGCCGCCCGAGAACGCGTGTGGGAACCGCTCGGCCGCCGCCGCCTGCAGCCCGACCCGGTCGAGCAGGGCGCGCGCCTCCGCCATGGCCTGCTCCGCCGGCACGCCGTAGGCCATCGGCCCGCGGGCGATCGCGTCGCCCACCCTCTGGCGCGGGTTCAGCGCCGCGAACGGGTCCTGGAACACGATCTGAATCCGGCGGCGCGCCAGCCGCAGCGGCTCGCCGCGCAGGGCCAGGAGATCGCGGCCCTCGAAGCGGACGCTGCCCGAGTCCGGCTCGGTGAGCCGGAGGATCATCTGCCCGAGCGTCGACTTGCCCGAGCCCGACTCGCCGACCACGGCCAGGGTCTCCCCGGCCGCGAGGGCGAGGGAGACCCGCTCCGCCGCGACGACGCGGCGGAGCGGGCGGAACCAGCCCTGCCGGGTGACGAAGGTCTTCGACAGGTCCTCGACCTGCAGGATCGGAGGGCTCGCGTGTCCGATCGGGCGCGTCGGGTGCGACCGCGCGCGGGGGACTGCGGCGATCAGCGCGCGCGTGTAGGGATCGCGCGGCGCCGTCAGCACGGCCTCGGCACCGCCGTGCTCGACGATCCGGCCGTCGCGCATCACCACGACGCGGTCGGCCATCTCGGCGACGACCCCGAAATCGTGGGTGATGAGCAGGACGCCCATGCGGCGCTCGGCCTGGAGCTTCCGAATCAGCGCGAGGATCTGGGCCTGCGTCGTCACGTCGAGGGCCGTGGTCGGCTCGTCGGCCACCAGCAGCGCCGGATCGTTGGCCATGGCGATGGCGATCATCACCCGCTGGCGCTGGCCGCCCGACAGCGCGAAGGGGAAGCTGTTGCGCAGGCTCGCGGGCTCCGGGAGCCCGACCGCCTCGATCAGCGCGCCGACGCGGGCGTTCAGGGCGCCGCGCGGGGTCGCGGGCGCGTGCGCCCGGATCGCCTCGGCGATCTGCTCGCCGACCCGCTTCAGGGGGTTGAGGGCGCTGAGCGGCTCCTGGAAGATCATCGCCGCCTCGCGCCCGCGCAGGCTGCGCATCTGCGCCTCGTCCGCGGCGGCGAGGTCGCGCCCGCGCAGGGACACGCTGCCGCCCGTCACGGTCACGCCCGGGGGCAGGAGGCCGAGGATCGTGTGAGCGATCATCGACTTGCCCGAGCCGGACTCGCCGACGAGGCAGACGATCTCGTTCGCGGCCACCGTCAGCGAGACCTCGCTCACCGCGTGGCTGCGGTCGGCGCCCGGCGGCAGGCCGACCGAGAGGTTCCGGATCGCGAGCAGCGGCGCGCTCACGCCCGGCCCCCGCCTGCGCGGCGCGGGTTCAGCGCGTCGTTGAGCGCGTCGCCCACGAGGTTGATGGCGAGCACCGTGACGAGGATCGCCGCGCCGGGGAACACGCTCATCCACCACGCCTGCCGGATCACCGTGCGCGCGGCGCCGACCATGTAGCCCCAGGACATCAGGTTCGGGTCGCCGAGCCCGAGGAAGCTCAGCGCGCTCTCGATCAGGATGGCGGTGGCCACCGTGAGCGAGCCGGTGACGATGATCGGCGCCACCGCGTTCGGCAGGATGTGGCGCAGGACGAGCGCCAGCGGACGCTCGCCCTGGCAGGCCGCCGCGCGCACGAACTCGCGGCCCTTCAGCCGCAGGAACTCGCCCCGGGTGAGGCGCGCCAGAGGCGGCCAACTGATCGCCGCGATCGCCGCGATCTCGTGGGACAGGGAAGGCCCGAGCGTCGCCACCAGCAGGACGGCGAGGATGAAGCCGGGGATCGTCTGGAACAGCTCGGCCGCCCGCATCAGCGCGTCGTCGACGAGGCCGCCGAACCAGCCGGCGAGCGCGCCGACCACCACGCCGACGAGGAGGGCCGCCAGCGTCGAGGCGACGCCGATCGCCAGCGAGACCCGCGCCCCGTGGGCGAGCCCGGCGGCGATGTCCCGGCCCAGCGTGTCGGAGCCGAGCGGCAGGTCGGGGCTCAGCGGCGGCTCGAACGGCGCGCCGACCATCTCCCAAGGGTCGGCCGGCGCGATCAGCGGCGCGAACACGGCCACGAGCACCACCGCGAGCAGCAGCGTGAGGCCGATCACCCCGCCGGGCCTGCGCAGGAAGGCGCGGACCACGCCCATCAGGCGGCCTTCGCCCGCGCCGCGATGCGCGGGTCGATCAGCCGCGAGAGCAGGTCGGTCAGCATGTTGATCAGGATCACGAGCACCGACATCACCAGGAAGATCCCGAGCAGGACCGGATAGTCGCGCTGGCTCAGCGCCTCGAACACCAGCCGCCCGAGGCCCGGCCACGCGAACACGGTCTCGACCACCACCGCGCCGCCGACCAGCGCGCCGGCCTGCATGCCGGCCACCGTCACCACGGGCAGGATCGCATTGCGCACCATGTGGTCGCGGATCACCCGCGCGCGGGTGAGGCCCTTGGCGCGGGCGGTCTTCACGAAGTCCTGGGCCGCCACCTCGACGATCGAGGTCCGCATCAGCCGGGCGTAGACGGCGAGGTAGACCGCGGCGAGCGCGCAGGCGGGCAGGGTCAGGTGGGCGAGGACGTCGAGCGCCTGGCCGGCCGGGGAGAACGTCGCGCCGACGCTGCGGTAGCCGAAGGCCGGCAGCCATTCGAGCCGGACCGAGAACACCAGCACCAGCATCAGCCCGAGCCAGAACACCGGCATCGCGTAGAGCACCAGCGAGACGAGACCGATCAGCGTGTCGGACCACCGGCCCGCGCGCACGCCCGAGAGCGTGCCGAGCAGGATGCCGAGGCCGAGCGCCAGCGCGAAGGCGGTGCCGGTGAGCAGCAGGGTGGCGGGCAGCCGCTCCAGCACCAGCCCGAGCACCGGCCGCTGCTGCCGATAGGAGTAGCCGAGATCGAGGCGCAGGACCCGGCCGAGATAGCCCGCGAGCTGCACGGCGTAGGGCTTGTCGAGGCCGTACTCGGCCCGGAGCTGGCGCAGCAGGGTCTCGTCCGAGGCGCCGGACTGGCCGGCGATGACCTGCGCCGGATCGCCCGGCGCGGCGTGGACGAGGGCGAAGTTCACGCTGGCGATGACCAGGATCACCGCCACGGTCTTCGCGATCCAGGCGGCGGCGGCCGCGAGCGCCCTCACGCGCGATAAGCTTTGGCGAAAGTGTCGTTGACGCCGCTGCCGCTGACGACCAAGTCCTTCATGCGCTTGTCGGTGAAGGTCGGGAAGTCGAGTTCGGTGAGCCACGCCACGGCCGCGTCCTCGACCAGGATCTTCTGGACCTGGCTGTAGAGCGTCTGCCGGGCCGCGTCGTCGCGCGCCACCGCGGCCGCCTCGAACAGCCTGTCGACCTCCGGGTTGGTGTAGCCCGAGGTGTTCGAGAACAGGATGCCCTTGCGGATGTTCGAGGAGATGTAGGAGCGCGAGACGCCGAGCGCCGGGTCGCCGTACTGGTAGGTCCAGGGTGCCGAGATCTCGAACTCCCAGTTGCCGCAGCGCGCCGCCCAGCCGCCGACGTCGATGCCCTCCAGGACGATGTCGATCCCGACCTTGCCGAGCGACTGGCGGACGTACTCCGCCACGCGCTGCCACACCTCGCCGTAGGGCGGCACGAGGTACTTGAGGCTGACCCGCTTGCCGTCGGCGCCGGGCTTCAGGCCCATCTCGTCGAGGAGTGCCGTGGCCTTGGCGACCGAGAAGTCGTACGTCCTCACGTCCGCCTCGTAGAACCGCGTCTTCGAGGAGACCGGGCCGGTGGCGACCTTGCCGAGCCCGAAGAACACGCGCTTGCGCAGCGCCTCGCGGTCGATGGCGTGGAGCACCGCCTGCCGGAACCGCTTGTCGTTCATCGGCGCGATGCGGGTGTTCATCTCCAGCCAGAGGTGGGGGGCGTAGAACTCGTAGCCCTTCGTCGTCATGTCGAGGTTGGGCAGCGCCTTGAGGCGCGGCACGTCGAAGGCCTCGACGTCGCTCCACTGCGTCAACTGGATCGTGCCGGTCTCCAGCGCGACCGCGCGCGAGGCGGCGTCCGGGATCACGCGGTAGTAGATCTCGTCGAGATAGGGCTCGCCCGGCCTGTAGTAGCCCTCGTGGCGCACGAGATGGATGTGGGAGCCCTTTACCCACTCCTTGAGCTTGAACGGGCCGGTGCCGATCGCCTTGGCGTTGTTCGGGTTCTGGCGCAGGTCGGTCCCCTCGTAGAGCGCCTTGGAGATGATCGGCGCGGTGGTCGCGTCGAAGGCGTGCAGGAAGGGCGCGAACGGCTCCTTGAGCTTGAACACCACGGTGAGCGGGTCCGGCGCCTCGGCCGAGGCGAGGCGCGAGAAGGTGCCGCGCGCCCGCGCATGCGCCTCCATCAGCGCCTTCGTGACCGAGAACACCACGTCCGCCGACGTCATGGCCGAGCCGTCGTGGAAGGTGATGCCGGGAAACAGCCTGAACGTGTAGGTGAGGCCGTCGGGGCTGCGCTCCCAGCTCTGCGCCATGCCGGGCTTCGGGGTGAGGTCGAAGTCGTAGGTCAGCAGGCTCTCGTAGATCTTGCCGCACACCGTCAGTGTCGGGGCCTGCTGGTTGAGGGCCGAGACCAGGATCGGCGGCTCGGGCTGGATCACGGTGTTGAGCACGCCGCCGCGGGTCTGGCCGGCCGCCCGCACGATGCCGAACGGCATCGGTCCCGCGGCACCCGCGGCCAGCACGAGCTTGGCGAAATCGCGACGGTTCATCCCTGACCTTTCCCAGACGGCGTCGGAACGGCCCAGGGACGATCCTGCGGGTTTCCCGCGGGCGGCCGGGTCGCTCCCGCGCATCCGATGCATTGCCCGGGCCACTTGCGCAAGCGGCGCACTTGATGCCGCAAGACGGAGGAACGCGGCCTCGACCACTTCGCGGGTCGTCCCCGGACGGGGCCGCATCGACACGCACCGATGACCTGCATCGCGTGGACCTGCATCGCGTGGACCTGCATCGCGTGCGCCGACCTCCAGGACCCGCGTCTCGCCGAGCAGGCCCGCTTGGAACTGACCCGCTTGGAACTTGCCCGCTTAGAACTTGCCGCCGAGGCCGACGCCGCCGCCGGGGGTGAGGGCAGGCGCCATGGCGCTTGAGGATGAGCCTCCGGCGGACGAGCCCTCGATCTCGTCGCGCCTGATGCGACGCGGCCCGTCGTTGGAAGCGCGCGCCGCGTCGCGCTTGTCCTTGGGCAGGTCGAGGCGCTTCGTCGGCGCGGTCGCGATGGCCCGGCCGTCGGCATCGACGTCGACCGTGCGCGCCTCGCGGCCGGGCAGGCCGCTGCGCAGCGACGGCGGCGGCCCGACCTCGGTGGCCGGCATCACGCCGCCGCTGCCGCCCAGCGCCCCGCCGAGGGCCTGACATCCGGCGAGCGAGGCGCCGAGGCAGAAGGCGGCGGCGAGCGTCAGCGGCCGGGCGCAGATGGGCGGACGGGATGCGGGCAAGTGGGGTGCGAGCAAGTGGGGTGCGGGCACGGGCATGGGCGGCGCGTTCCTGTTCATCGGGCGGCGGCCGTCGATCCGGGCCGCAGGTTTCGTCGTTGGGCGCCTGTCTACGATGCGGTCCGGGCGAAGACCAGACGGCCGCGCGACCGTCGCGGGATGCCTCGGCGGATGGGAGGGGGCGTCCGGGCCGGCGGGACGGCCCGGAACTTGCCGTCCGGAATTTGCCGTCCGGAACTTGCCGCGCTGCGGGACGGCGCGGGTTCACAACTTCGCCTTGGTCGGGGACCATGCGAGGATCGTGCTTTGCGCGGAACGAGCCGGTAGGACCCGGGCGCGCCGCGGCGCCGCCAGCACCCGAGGAACCTGCGTGACCACATCGATCCGGATGATCGCGACCGCGACGATCACCCTCTGGGCCGCCCTCCTCGGAAGCGCGGCCGTCCTGGCGCAGGCGCCGCCCGCGAGCGGAGAAGGGGCGCCCGCGGCGCCGGCCGCGCCGCAGCAGGGCACGCCCGCCACCGTCCTCGACACGCAGGACTACGAGAGCCTGCTCGGCAAGAGCGTGCGCAGCGCCAACGGCGACGAGCTCGGCCGGGTGATCGACCTGATCATCGACAAGGAGGGGCGCCCCCGCGCCGCGATCATCGATTTCGGCGGCTTCCTCGGCGTCGGCTCGCGCAAGATCGCCGTCGATTGGCGGGCGCTGCGCTTCACCGCCGACGGCAAGGTCGGCCGGCTGTGGCTGCAGCTCAGCCGCAACCAGGTCCGCGTCTCGCCCGAGTACAAGGCCGGCGAGCCGATCGTGGTGCTCGGCCCCGCGAGCCCCGGCCCGAACGAGGGCGAGCAGGCGGCGGCGCCCGCGGGCGTGCCGGCGGCCCCCGCGGCCGTGAAGCCGCCCTCCGACAAGCCGGCGGCCGACAAGGCGCCGGAGAAGGTGCCCGATAAGTGACGGTGGCCCGGCCCAAGGACCGCCGCGTCATCCCCCCCCGCGAGGCGCAGCGCCAGCCGAGGCCCGACCACGAGGCCCGCATCCGGCCGGTCCGGTTGCGCGAGCCCGCCCCGGAAGCCCCGCCCCCGGCGCCGGCGGGACCGCCGACCGGGCTATCGCGCGCGAGCCGGCGCGGCCTCGATGCCTTCGCCTTCTTCGTCGCCAACCTCCAGACCGGGTTCGGGCCGTTCCTGGCGGTCTACTTCACGCAGTCGAAGTGGACCCAGGCCGACATCGGCTTCGCGCTCACCGTCGGCAGCGTCGTCAGCCTGCTCGGCCAGGTGCCCGGCGGCGCCTTCGTCGACGCGATGCGCGCCAAGCGGTTCGCCGCCGGCGTCTCCGTGGTCGCCATCTCGGCCAGTGCGCTGGCGCTGGCCCTGTGGCCGAGCTTCCTCGTCGTGCTGATCGCCATGGCGGCGCATTCGGCGGCGAGCTGCATCCTCACGCCGGCGATCGCCGCGATCAGCATCGGGCTGGTCGGGCATGCACGCGCCGGCGAGCGGCTGGGGCGCAACGCCAGCTTCCAGGCGATGGGCAACGCGGTGGCCGCCGCCGGCATGGGCGCCTGCGGCTACTACCTCTCGAACGACGCGGTGTTCTACCTCACCGCCGCCCTGGTCGTGCCGACGGTCATGGCGCTCACCGCGATCCGCGCCGACGAGATCGACGCGGGCGTGCGCACCCAGGAGCCGGGCCCCGCCCGCGGGGAGGCCGGCGGCGTCCGGGCGCTGCTCGCCAACCGGGCGCTGCTGAGCTTTGCCGCCTGCATGACGCTGTTCTTCCTCGCCAACGCGGCGATGCTGCCGCTGGTCGGCAGCGTCCTGACCCTGCGGGCAAGCGAGACCGCGACCGCGCTGGTCGCCGCCTGCATCATGGTCCCGCAGGCGGTGCTGGCGATCCTCGCCCCCGCGATGGGCCGGGCGGCCGAGCGTTGGGGCCGCTATCCGGTCCTGCTCGTGGGCTTTTCCGCCCTGCCGGTTCGCGGCCTGCTGTTCGCCTACACCGACAACCCCTACCTGCTGGTCGCGATCCAGGTGTTCGACGGCATCTCGGCGGCGGTCCTCGGCGTGATGGTGCCCCTCGTCGTCTCCGACCTCACCCGCGGGACCGGCCGGTTCAACCTCGCCCTCGGCGCCGTCGGCACCGCCATGGGCATCGGCGCCGCGCTCTCGACCTCGCTCGCCGGTCTCCTGGCCGATCGCCTGGGAAGCCACACCGCCTTCCTCGGGCTCGCGCTGGTGGGAGCCGCCGCCTTCGTCCTCGTCGCGCTGATCATGCCCGAGACCCGGCGCGAAGCGACGTCATGATGCGGGATGCCGCCCGCGCATCCCGGCCCGGCATCGGATTCGCATGCCGGTCAAGGACCGTTCAGTTTCGGTCGCTAAAAGCGCGGCCGGGAGCGGGAAGGACGCAACATATGGCGAGGCCGTCGCGTTGCCCCGTCGTGGTTCGTTCCAACCTGCGTCGCATCGTCCCCGCATCCGTATCCGCGCACGTCGTCCCACCCTCCTCCCCTTCGCCGGCCGTCCGCGTCGCCTGAAATCGAGATGCTCATCGCGATGGAAGACCTCTGCCAATACGCCGACCGGCCCTTCGCCTTCGTGGGCCGCTACCTGCGGCGCCGGGCGCTCCCCCACGCCGTCATCCTGGCCGCGGTGCTGGGTGCCGTCGGCTTCTCGGTCTCGACCGATTACGCCCTGAAGGGCGTCGTCGACGCCCTGAGCAGGGGCCCCCAGGCGAACCTGGTCTGGGGGGCGCTCGCCGTCCTGATCGCGTTCATCGCCGCCGACAACATGCTGTGGCGCGTGGCGTCGCTCGTCGGCTCCTTCACCTTCGTCGGCGTCACCGGCGACATCCGCCGCGACCTGTTCCGGCACATGACCGGGCACTCGCCGAGCTTCTTCGCCGACCGGCAGCCCGGCACGCTGGCCTCGCGCATCACCGCGACCTCGAACGCGATCTTCACGGTCGAGAACATGTTCGTGTTCAACGTGATGCCGCCATGCGTGGCCGCCTTCGGCTCGATCCTCTACATCGGCAGCGTCAACCTCACGATGGCGCTGGTGCTCGCCGGCATCTTCGCCGCCGTCGTCGTGCTGATGTTCAAGATGGCGGCGGCGGGCAAGCCGCTGCACCACGACTTCGCGTCGAAGGCCGCGAGCGTCGACGGCGAGATGGTGGATCTCGTGGGCAACATGCCGCTCGTGCGCGCCTTCTCGGCGTTCAAGCGCGAGGGCGTGCGCTTCGAGGGCACGATCGCCCAGGAGATGCGGGCACGGCGCTCCTCGCTGCTCTACCTCGAAAAGCTCCGGATCGTGCACGCGATCCTCACGGTGCTCGCGGTGCTCGGCCTGCTCTACTGGGCGATCACCATGTGGGAGGCGGGCCAGGCGACCAACGGCCAGGTCGTGCTGGTCTGCACGCTCGGCATCCGCATCCTCGCCGCCACCCGCGACCTCGCGGTGGCGCTGGTCGACGCGACGCAGCACACCGCGCGGCTCTCCGAGGCGTTGCACACGCTGCTCCAGCCGCACGACCTGATCGATCACCCGGAGGCCGTGCCGCTATCGGGCAGCGGCGCGAAGATCGACTTCCAGCACGTCGCCTTCGCCTACCCGGACGGGCGTTCGGTGTTCACCGATTTCGACCTCGCGATCGAGCCGGGCCAGCGCGTCGGCCTCGTCGGCAAGTCGGGTGGGGGCAAGTCGACGCTGTTCTCGCTGATCCAGCGGTTCTACGACGCCAAGGGCGGCAAGATCCTGATCAACGGCCAGGACATCGATCGGGTGACGCAGGACAGCTTGCGCGAGGCGATCACCGTCGTGCCGCAGGACGTGTCGATGTTCCACCGGACCTTGCGCGAGAACATCCGCTACGGCCGGCCCGAGGCGTCCGACGACGACGTGTGGAAGGCGGCCGACGCGGCGCATTGCACCGACTTCATCAACGCCCTGCCGGAGGGCTTCGACACCATCGTCGGCGACCGCGGCGTGAAGCTCTCGGGCGGCCAGCGCCAGCGCATCGCCATCGCCCGCGCGATCCTCAAGGATTCGCCGATCCTGCTCCTCGACGAGGCGACCTCGGCGCTCGACGCCGACTCGGAGGAGGCGATCCGCCACGCGCTCGCCAACCTGATGAAGGGCCGCACCGTCATCGCCATCGCCCACCGGCTCTCGACGCTGAAGGACTTCGACCGGATCGTGGTGCTGGAGGGCGGCCGCATCATCCAGGACGGCTCGCCGGACAAGCTCACCCATCTCGACGGGTTCTACCGCGAGCTGATGAAGAAGGAATCGATGGGGATGTCGGCGCTCGTCGCCGCCTGAGGTTCCGATCGGTTACGCAAGCGCACGCCGCCCCGGACTGGTGGAGCGTCAGCCCAACCCGATCCGGGGGCCGGCACGAAGGCATCGCGCAGCGTCGGGACCCGTGCGCCGTCGGCATGGAGCGGCTGCGCGGCTCCTTTTCTCGCCGGGTCCCGGATCGCCTCCCGCTGACGCTTCAGGTGTCCGGGGAAATGGCGCCGCGTGAATTGGTTCGATCGGCGACCGGCCTCAGCCGAGTTTCATCGCCCTGAACATGAACCGTTTGGCGTCGTCGTCGAGCTCGGCCTTGAAGGCGTGGCGGCCCTTCAGAGCTTCCGCACGTTGCGCCGCCGGCCGGGCGCTCACCGTGTCGAGCAGACGCTTGACATTGGGGAATTCGAGGACCGCGTCTTCGCCGAGCACGAAGTGCAGCATCCGCGCCCAGCCCCAGACCGCCATGTCGACGATGCCGTACTCCGCGAGCATGAAGGCGCGGCCCGCCAGATGCCCGTCGAGCACGCCCCAGTGGCGGCGTGCCTCGAACACGTAACGCTCCGCGGCGTAGCCGGTCCGCTCCGCTTCGGGAGCGAAGTGGCGGAAGTGGACGCACTGCCCTGAGAACGGCCCGATGCCGGTGGCCACGAACATCAGCCAGGACAGCATCTCGCCGCGTGCCGCCTCGCCCTGGGGCAGGAAGCAGCCGGCCTTCTCGGCCAGATGCAGCAGGATGGCGTTCGAGTCGAACACCGTGGTGTCGCCGTCGACGATCGCCGGCACCTTCGCGTTCGGATTGATCGCAGCGTAGCCGTCCGCGAACTGCTCGCCCTTGCGGGTGTCGACGGGCACCGGCGCGTAGGCGAGCCCCGTCTCCTCCAGGCAGAGCGCCACCTTCATCGGGTTCGGCGAGAGGTTGTAGTAGAACTGGATCATGGCGTGGCTTGCATCCGTGACGGTCGTCGGCGTGCTTCGCGTGAAAAGCGGAGGCGTTGCAAGGCCGCCGCCCGGCCCGTCGCAGGCGCGCAGAGCCCCCTACTCCACCACCACCTTGTAGCTCTGCCCCGGCTTCAGCGGCACGCCCCGCTCCAGGCCGTTCAGGACGAGGAAGCGGTCCAGCGCCCGATCCGCCACGGCCATGCGGCGGGCGAGGTCGTCGGCGCTTCCCGACGATGCGATCACGATCTGCAGGCGCAGCGGCTTCAGCGCCGCGGTCTCGGCCGGCGACACGGCAGCGAGGCTCGCGGTCCAGCGCCGGAAGGCGGGGTCGGGGTCGGTCGCGCCTTTGGCCGCCATGATCAGGCGGAAGGTCGCCTCGCCGACGCGGATCGCGGCGAGGCGGAAGGTCCAGTCCTTGCCCCGTGACAGGGCGGTGGCCGCCGGGTGGCCGGCGATCGGCCGGAGCTCGATCGAGGCCGGATCGATCGCGTCGTTCCATGTGGCCCTAAGCACCGCGTCGAGGCCCTGGTCGTCCTTGGCCTCGACCTGATCGAACAGCAGGCGGCGGCTGCCCTCGCCGGTGGTGCCGAGCACGGCGTTGCGGGTGTTCTCGATCGCGAAGCCGTCCGGCACCTCGAAGGCGATGCCGAGGCTCGGATGGACGAAGCGGCGCCCGCGCACCGCGCCCGCGCCGGGGTTGTCGCCGTAGGCGAGCCCGTCGATCGCCGCGAGGTAGGCGGCCCGGTCGTCGGTGCCGACGCCCGGCGCGCCGGTGCGGCGGGCGGCCCGCGTCACGAGGCCGATGCGTTCGGCGGTGCCGGGATGGGTGGCGAGCATGTCGGGCTCGGCGGCCGTGCCGCCGCCGGACTTCAGCGCCAGGGTGCGGTTCAGCGCGGTGAGGAAGCGGCCGGCGCCGAAAGGGTCGTAGCCGGCCTTGGCCAGCGTCCGCACGCCCGCGGCGTCGGCCTCCAGTTCCTGCTCGCGGGAGAAGCGGGCGAGCGCGAAGCGCGACTGGCTCTGGAGCTGCGCGCCGGTGACCGGATCGTTCAGCACGTCGGCCACCACGCGGCTGACGAGCTGCGCGCGCAGTTCCAGCTCGGTCCGCGCGGTGGCGTGGCTGAGGGTCACGTGGGCGATCTCGTGGGCGAGCACCGCGGCGATCTCGGAGGTGTCGCCCGCCAGGGCCACGAGGCCGCGGGTGACGTAGAGCCGGCCGCTCGGCAGGGCGAAGGCGTTGACCACGGGCGCGTCGAGCAGCGTCACCGCGTAGGTCTGGTCCGGACGGTCGCTCGCCCGAACCAGCCGGTCGGTGACCTCGGTCAGCAGGCGGAGCACTGCGGGCGCCCGGTGCTCGCCGCCGAAGGAGGCGACGAGCTTGGCATGGTCAGCGTCGGTGGCGGTGCGCGCCCGGCCGGTGGTGCGCGGCGCCTCGGCGGGCACGGTCACGGCGGCGGGCACCAGCACGGCGCCGGTCTGCTCGCCGGCGCAGGCCGAGAGCGCGAGGGCGAGCGCAAGGCCCAGGGGCCGGCGGGCGAGGCCGAGGCCGCCCGCCGACCTGCCGACAGCCCTGTCGATGGTCCTGCCGCCCATCATTCCGTTCGGCGCCGCAGCACCCGCTCCCTGTCCGGTCCCGCACCGGAGGCCGCCGGCGGCGTCTCCTCCTGCACCTCGATCAGGTCGGGCGAGGCGACGTCGAGCATAGCCCCGCGCCGGATCTCGACGACCCCGCGAACCCGCACCATCCTGCCGCGAAGCCGCTGCGCACTCAAACCATGTTCGCCCATCCTGCGCCAAGTGCGTTTCGACACGCTCACCGTGAGGCCGTCCTCCCCGCGGGCCACGAAGTCGAGATAGGTCCGCGCCGGGCGCTCGCCGACGTGACGGACCACGCCCTGCACCACCGCGAAGCGGCCGGCCGCCGCGCGCAGGGCCGCGCCGTCGCCGGCATCGAGGAGCGGGCGCCGCCACAGGCCGAGGCCGGCGTTGCGCGCCGTCTCCTCGACGGCGAGCAGCGCCGGCCGGCAGAGGGCGTCGCCCTCGCCGGCATCGACGAGGCCCAACCCCGCGCCGATCAGACTGCCCGCGAGATCGAGGCCCGTCCCCGCGTCCTCGACCGTTCCATCGATCCGCGCGCGGCCCCAGCGGTCGGGCTCGCCGCGGGCGACGACCGTCAGCGGCCGGCCGCGATGGGCCAGGAGCCGGTCCGTCGCGGCCCGGGCGGCCTCCGGCTCGTCGGGCCAGCCCAGCGACCCGAGGAGGGCGCGCGCGCCCGATGCGAGGACGATCTCGCCGCGGGGCCCGACCGCGTCGATCGCATCCTCCCGCGCCGCAGCCGGGTGGCATTCGGCCGGGCCGGATCGCGACGCAGCCCTCACCGGCACCACCGCGAGCATCAGGGCGCAGAGCCCCAGCGCCGGCACCCGCATCGATCCGCCCGCCTTCCCGTCCAACGCGAATCCCTTCCGTTCCCGCGGGGCGGCCCGTCCACGGTGCGCCATCGGCCGCTCCAGGGCGATCACTTGAAAGCGATCGCCCTGATTTATCGTTGCCTCAAGCGCCGGCGGCCGCCTCCGCGGCCTTCGCTTGCGCTCCGCTCGACGCCCGAGAGGACCTCCGTCCTCTCGGGCCCGCTCCGCGGGGCGCTCTTCGCGCGCGGAAAGCGGCACGATCGCTTTTCGAGCGATCGTCCTATCGGCCGCTCCCCATCCGGTTGGCGTCGCCCGGCGAGGATGATACACAGCCGGGGACGTCTCCGTAGCTCAGCTGGACAGAGCACAGGTTTCCTAAACGCAAATTGGGCGCCGCATCGGGAAACCGCGCGGCGGATCCGCTCAAATTCGGGGAACGCTTCCGGCGCCGGCGATCTGATCGCCCGCACCCTGCCGATCCCGAGCCAAGCCCGCGCGATGCCACGCGCGGGAAGGTGTAGAGACTAGACGGGCGGCACCTAAGGGCTCCTTCCGGGGAGCCTAGGGCGAAGGGATAGTCCAGGCCACGAACGCGGGCTCCGGTCCGCGGCGGCGAAAGCCGAAGTGGTATGAAACCTGGGGTCGCAGGTTCGAGCCCTGCCGGGGACGCCATAAACCAAGGCCTCTATCGGCGTGAGACTTCGCCGGTTCCGCGATCCGGTGAGGCGATCGCCGTGGTCCCGATGTCGTCGCCGGCCGCCGGGTGCCATGCGCAGTCCGGCCTTTGGCGCTTCTGCGGCGGCCCTTGGCCGCGCGTTCACCCGCACGCTAAAGGGAAGCGGCCACAGCAGGTCCCGATGCTCGCCGTCCGCTCCCTCGCCTTCAACTTGTGCTTCTACGCCGCCACGACGCTGATCGCGGTCGGCGGCCTGCCGGCCCTGGTCTCGCGGCGGGCGGTGATGCGGGTGGGGCGGCTCTGGGGGCGGGTCACGCTGTGGCTGCTGCGGGTGGTGGCCGGCACGCGGGTGGAGTTCCGCGGCCTGGAGAACATCCCCTCCGGCGCGATCCTCGTCGGCGCCAAGCACCAGTCGGCGCTGGAGACGCTGGCGCTGTGCACGGTGTTTCCCGAATTCGCCTACATCCTCAAGCGCGAACTGCTCTTCATCCCGCTGGTCGGCTGGTTCCTGTCGCGCGGCGGCATGGTGGCGATCGATCGCACGAAGGGCGTGCGGGCCATGAGCCTGATGAACGCCGCCGCCGCCGAGGCCGTCGCGCAGGGGCGGCAGCTCATCATCTTCCCCGAGGGCACGCGGCGGCCCCCCGGCGTGTCGCCCGCCTACAAGCAGGGCCTGTCGCACCTCTACGCGGCGCTCGACGTGCCCTGCCTGCCGGCGGCGCTCAACACCGGCCTGTACTGGCCGCGCCGCAGCTTCGTCCGCCATCCCGGCACGGCGGTGATCGAGTTCCTGCCGCCGATCCCGCCGGGCATGCCGCGCACCGCCTTCCTCGACCTCGTCGAGGCGCGAGTCGAGGCAGCCTCGGACGCGCTTCTCGCCGCCGGACGAGCGGAGCTCGCCGAAGCCGCTCACCCCGCCCTCGGGTCCCGTCGCGAGACCTCGCGCCCGGCCTGATCCTGCCGATCGCCGCCGGGGCATCGTCCGTGATCTTCGGATCATGGACGATGCTTCAACGCCTCGTGTGGTCGCATCGTCTTCGCGTGAGCCGGCGTCCAGCTCACGGGACAATGCTCCCGCGCCCGGATCGCTCCCTGCCGTTGCGGAAGACCATCGGGAACCCCATCTCAGGCTCACCCCAAAACGTCCTTGACGGCGTGGCGGACTTTGAACTAAAACGGAACAAATGGCGAACAAGAGAGCCCTGTCCTGGTCGGCCGCGCTCCGCGACCTGAAGGACGACCGCACACGGAGACGGGACGTGCGTGAAGAACGTTTGAGGACCACCGCGGGCCTGCGCGGCACCCCCGCCCTGGCGCTGAGCGCGTGGCGCGGGCGCTCGGGCAAGCGTTACGTGGTCGGCGTCCACGACCTCAGCGCCCCCGATCTCGACGAGATGGGCGAGGCGGTGGTGATCGCCGTGCGCCGCGACCCGGCCGGGATCGCGGAACTCGTGGCCGTCTCCGCCTCGGGCGAGAGCCCGCGCGAGCGGCTGCACCGCACCTGGCTCGCCCGCGCCCGCAAGGGCGGCGCCACCGAGATGCACGTCCACCGGCTCGCCGAAGGCGAGGCCGAGCGCAGGGCCATCGTCGAGGACCTGTCCATCGAGACGGCGGAGCCGGCACTCGCCTGAGCGGGCGCCGCCCCAGTTTCGCCCCGAGCGTCGCCTCATGCCTCCGCGGAGCGGGGGCGTCGGCGGCCCGGCAGGAGCGGAACGCATGAGCCAAGACTCGGCGCGGCAGGATACGCCGCAGGACGCGCCGTTTCCGCCGCGAAGGCGGCGCTCGCGGCGCGGGCTGTTCCTGCCCTACATCCTGCTCACGGTCCTTGCCGTGCTGTGGTCGGCCGGCTGGTTCTACATCCGCGGCCGGGCCGGCGGCGAGATCGACGGCTGGATCGCCCGCGAGGCGAAGGCCGGCCGGACCTGGACCTGCGCCGACCGGACCATCACCGGCTATCCCTTCCGGATCGAACTGCGCTGCGCCGCCGTCGCCCTCGCCCGCGCTGACGGCAGCTTCCGCCTCGGGCCGCTGACCGCCGTCGCCCAGGTCTACCAGCCCCGCCACGTGCTGATGCTCGCCGAAGGCCCGTTCCATGTCGAGCAGGGCGACCTCGTGGGCGATGCCACCTGGACCATGCTGGAGGGAAGCTTCCACGGCGTCGCGGGCGGGTTCGTGCGCGCCTCGCTCGCGGTCGATGCGCCGTCCGTCACGGTGGCGGGCGCGACGCCCGATCCGATCGCGGTGTCGGCGCGCCACCTCGAACTGCACGCCCGGCCGACTCCGGGGCGGTTCGACGCGGAGGGCGCCGTCGATGTCAGCCTCCGGCTCACCCAGGCCCTGGCGCCGCTCGCCGACGCCGTCATCGGCAACACGGACCCGGCCGACCTCGCCCTCGACGCGACGGCCAGTCGCGCGACCGTGCTCGGCACGGGGACGGTCGCGCGCGAGCTGGAACGGTGGCGCCAAGCGGACGGAAGCCTCGCCATCGCCGGCCTGTCGCTCGCCAAGGGCGACCGCCGCGTGCAGGCCAAGGGCAGCCTCGCGATCGACCCGGGCCACCGGCCGGCCGGACAGCTCGACCTGCGCGCGGCCGGCGTCGAGGCGCTGGTCGGATCGATCGTCGGCCAGCGATTCGGGGCCGACCGCGGCGCGCTGGTCGGCAACCTCGTCGGCGGCCTCCTCGGCCTGCGGCGGCGGCCGGACGGCGCACCGGAGACCACGTCCGGCGACGGGGCCTTGAAGGCCCTGCCGCCGCTGCGGCTCGCGGACGGGCGCCTGCTGTTCGGGCCGATCGCCATCCCGAACCTGCGCCTGCCGGTCCTGTATTAAGCATCATTCCGCGAAGGGAACCGCGGTTCGCGGAGAAAAATGATGCGACAACAAGAGAGAGCTGAGCAGGGTTGCGTGAGCGAAGCCACGCAACCCTGCTCAGATCCCGTATGGGCTGCGGCAAGGTCGCCTTACGGCGTAACGCTCAGAACTCCATGTCGAGTTCCTCGATCTCCTCCGGCTCGTCGGCGGCGGCCTCGGCCCACTCGACCATTGGCGGCCAGTGCAGGATGACGTCGCGGTAGGCGGTGGCGTGGGGGGGAAGCGTCACGTCGTAGGTGCGGAAGCGCGTGCAAACGGGGGCGTACATCGCGTCGGCGAGGCTCGGGCGCTCGCCGAACAGGAACGGCCCGTCGTAGCGGGCGAGGCAATCGTCGAAGATCGTGACGATGCGCTCGATGTCGCCCTTGGCGCCGTTGAAGACACGGAAGCTCGGATGGAACGCCTTGAGGTTCATCGGCAGGGCCGAGCGCAGGTTGATGAACCCGCTGTGCATCTCGCCGGCGATGGAGCGGCAATGGGCGCGCGCGGCGACGTCGTCGGGCAGGAAACCGGCCTCGGGGAAGGTCTCGTTGAGGTATTGCGCGATGGCCAGCGTGTCCCACACCACGATGCCCGCGTGGCGAAGCCGCGGCACCAGGAACGAGGGCGAGAGGTGGAGGAGTTCCGCCCGGCTCGTGACGTCGTCGCCCGCCAGCATCTCGGTCTCGAAATCGAGCCCCGCCATCCGGCAGATCAGCCAGCCGCGCAGCGACCACGACGAGTAGTTCCGGCTCGAGATCGTCAGCGTCGCCGCGGCCATGGTGGTTCCCTTCGGCGATGCCCTGCTCTTCGGCGCGGTCGCGTCCGCGAAGGTCGATCCAAGACTCGTGCCGGATCACGCGCGACCGTGCCGATCCTTTCGCCGGCGTGCGGGAATCGCTACGGCGGCCCGAGTCCGGCGCTCACTCCCGGCGCAGGAGCGCGGCGACGTCGGCCTGCTCGGCCGCCGAGAGGCCGCCCTCGGGAGCAGGCGGCTTCCGGCGCGACACCCGCCAGAGGCCGAACCCGCCGAGCAGGACGGCGAGCGGCGGCGTGAGCCAGAGCAGGAGCGTGTGGAGGGCGAGCACCGGGCGCAGCAGCACGAACGCGCCGTAGCGGTTCACCACGTAGGCCTCGACGCCCTGGTCGTCGTCACCGGCCCGGAGGCGCTCGCGCACGATCAGGCGCAGGTCACGCGCCAACGGCGCGTCGGAATCGTCGATGGACTGGTTCTGGCACACGAGGCAGCGCAGACCCGCCGAGATCGCGCGGGCGCGATGCTCCAGGGCGGGGTCCTTCAAGACCTCGTCCGGCTGGACGGCCTGCGCCGCACCGAAGCTGAGAACCAGCGCCAACGCCGGCAGGGCACGCCGCGAAGGCATCATTCGGCCGGGATAGCGGTGGGGGGGAGCGGCCTAGGCTTCGCGCGGGCCGGGGCGCCGACGCGCATGCGCCGGTCGGTGAGCGAGAGGCCGCCGCCGACCGCCATCACCACCGCGCCGAGCCAGATCAGCAGGACGAGCGGCTTGTAGTACAGGCGCAGGCCGACGCTGCCGTCGGGCGCGATCTCGCCCAGGCTCGCATAGACCTGGCTCGCGCCGATGGTGAGGAGCCCTGACTCCGTCACCGTCATCTTGCGGCTCGGGTAGAACCGCTTGCCGGTGTCGACGCGGCCGATCTCGTCGCCCGCGCGGCTGCGGATCGTGAGGAAGGCCGCGACCTCTTCGTAGTTCGGGCCGGCGCGGGGGGCGACCCGGTCCAGCGTCGCGACGTAGGGGCCGCTGGCCAGGGTCGCGCCGGGCTTCAGGGTCGCGAGACCTTCGGTGGCCCAGCCCTGAGCCGCGATGCCGAGCACCACGACGCCGACGCCGGCATGCGCCAGCGCCGTGCCCCAGGCCGAGCGCGGCAGGCCCACCGCCCGGCGCCAGACCGCGCCGGCCGTCTTGGTGGGGCCGTAGCCCCGCGCCCGCGCGACGATCTCCAGGGCGGAGCCGACGATCAGGTAGGTGCCGAGGCCGAGGCCGACCGGCGCCATCGCCGGGCCGCCCCAGGTCCAGGCCAAGGTGCCGAGGCCGATCGCCAGGGCGAAGGCCAGGGCCGCGAACAGGCGCTGCGAGGCGGCGAGCGCGTCGCCGCGCTTCCAGGCGAGCGTCTGCCCGAACGGGACGATCAGCAGCAGCGGGATCGCCAGCGGCACGAAGGTGTAGTTGAAGAAGGGCGGCCCGACCGAGATCTTCTCCGCCGTCAGCATCTCCAGCAGCAGCGGGTAGAGCGTGCCCACCAGCACGGTGGCGCAGGCCGCCACCAGGAACAGGTTGTTCATCACCAGCGCGCCCTCCCGCGAGATCGGCGCGAACAGGCCGCCCTGGCGCAAGCTGGGCGCGCGCCACGCAAACAGCGTCAGCGAACCGCCGATGAACAGGACCAGGATCGCGAGGATGAACACGCCGCGGGTCGGATCGGTCGCGAAGGAGTGGACCGAGGTCAGCACGCCGGAGCGGACGATGAAAGTGCCGAGCAGCGACAGCGAGAAGGCGAGGATGGCCAGCAGCACCGTCCAGACCTTGAGGGCGTCGCGCTTCTCCATCACCACGGTGGAATGCAGCAGCGCGGTGCCGGCGATCCACGGCATCAGCGAGGCGTTCTCGACCGGGTCCCAAAACCACCAGCCGCCCCAGCCGAGTTCGTAATAGGCCCAGTACGAGCCCATGGCGATGCCGAGCGTCAGGAAGCTCCAGGCGGTGAGCGTCCAGGGCCGGACGGCCCGCGCCCAGACGGCGTCGATCCGGCCGTCGATCAGCGCGGCGATGGCGAAGGCGAAGGTGATCGAGAAGCCGACATAGCCGACGTAGAGCAGCGGCGGGTGCACCGCGAGGCCGAAATCCTGCAGCAGCGGGTTGAGGTCGTTGCCCTCGACCGGCGCAGGCACCATGCGCGCGAACGGGTTCGAGGTCGTGATAATGAACAGCACGAAGACGAAGGTGATGAAGCCCTGCACCGCCAGCGTGTTGGCGCGCAGCACCGGCGGCACGCTGTCCCTGGCGCCCGCGACGCAGGCTCCGAAGACGGTCAGGATCAGCACCCAGAGGAGCATCGAGCCCTCGTGGTTCCCCCAGACGCCGGACAGCTTGTAGATGAAGGGTTTGGTGGTGTGCGAGTTCTCGACCACGTTCTGGACCGAGAAGTCGGAGGTCGCGTGGGCGTACGTCAGCGCGGCAAACGCGAAGAGCACGCAGGCGAAGGCGCCGAGTGCTGCCGGCGTCGCGACCTGCCGCAGGGCGGAATCGCCCGAGCGCGCGGCCCAGATCGGCATCACCGCCTGGACCAGGGAGAGCGCCAGGGCCAGCGCCAGGGCAAAATGTCCGACTTCGACGATCACTTAGGTGTTTTCCTTGGCCGGCATCACCGCGTCAGCGTTCGCTGCGCGGCCCGAGGGCGGGCTCCGCGGCGGACGCCGCCTTCGGGCCGGTGTCGGCCCCGGTCGTCGCTGCGGTCTTTGCTGCAGTCTTGAGCCCGCCCTCCTGCCAGCGCCCCTGCGCCTTGAGCGCGTCGGCGACCTCGCGCGGCATGTACGATTCGTCGTGCTTGGCGAGCACGGTGTCGGCGCGGAAGAGACCGCCGGGCTCGAGGATGCCCTCCGCGACCACGCCCTGGCCCTCGCGGAACAGGTCCGGCAGGAGGCCGGTATACTGCACCTGCACCGTGGCGTTGGTGTCGGTGACGGCAAAGTCGACGGTCTGGTTCGGCCCGCGCTGGAGCGAGCCGTCCTTGACGAGGCCGCCGAGGCGGAAGCGCGTGCCGGGGCCCACCCCTTGCGCGGCGACCTCGGAAGGCGAGCGGAAGAACACGATCGCGCCGCTCATCGCCGACAGGATCAGCCCGACAGCGAGGGCGAGCACGCCGCCGCAGACGGCGATCAGGATCAGGCGGCGGCTCTTGCGCGTCACGACGTTGTCCGTCCCGGGGCGGGTGGTTCCGGTGTCCGGGCCGGGCCCGGGCGGGCCGGTCCGGCACGGAACCGTTCTCACGTTTCTCCCGAAGGATGTCGGCCGTGGGGCGGCGCGGGTCAAGTCGCGCCGACCGGGACCGATTGTCAGGGGCGGGGCGGGAGGCCAAGTTCCCGGGCCAGGGCATCGAGGCGGTCGGCCGAGCCCGGGTCTGCCGCGAGCGCCATCCGGGCGCGGTCGAGGACCTGCGCGGCCTGGGCCCGCTCGCCGAGCGCGCTGTAGGAGCGCACCAGCCGCAGCCACTCGTCGGCGCTGCCGCCCTTGGCCGCGAGCCGCCGGTCGAGGCCGGCGACCATCCCGCGGATCGCGGCGTCCCGCTCGGCGGGCGGCATCGCCTTCACCGCGGCGACCGCGGACTCGGTGTCGGCGCGCGCCTCCGGGTTCGCGGTGTTGAAGGCGGGCGGGGCCGCCTCGGCCTTCCCCTCCGGCTTGTTCCCGGCGAGGCCGAGATCGCGCGCGCCCGCATCCAGGCTCGCCAGGGCGGCGGGGTCCGATGCCAGCGTGGCGCGGGCGCGCTCCAGCACGGCCCGGGCACGGCCCGGCTCGCCGAGCACGCTGCGGGAGCGGGCGAGCCGCAGCCACTCGTCGACGGTGCCGCCCTTGGCCGCGAGGCGCTCGTCGAGACCGTCGACCATGCCCTGGATCGCGGCGCGCTGCTCGGCCGGCATCGCGGAGGCGGCAGCGGATGCCTCGGGTGGACCGGCCGCGGCCTGCGGCGCGGGCTCGCCCTTGAGCCGCGCGAGGGTCTCGCGCACCAGCCCGAGCCAGGGGGCGTCGGCGGCGCTCGCGTCGTTCAGCGCGGTGAGCTGGCGGACGGCTTCCGCCGTGTCGCCGGCCTGCTCGGCCGCGCGGGCGAGGTAGAAGCGCGGTTTGGGCGATTTCGGATCGAGGACCAGCGCACGCTCCAGCACGGTCCTGGCCTCGGCCGGGACGACGCCGTTGCCGGCGGCCACGAGCGCCTCGCCCCAGTCGGACAGGGCCTCGGCGCTCTCGCCCTTGATGCGCACGACGGACCCGTAGGCCTGGGCCGCGTCCTCGAACCGGCCGAGCCGCATGTAGACGGGGGCGAGCACCGCCCAGCCGCGAGCGTCGTTCGGGTCGCTCGCGAGCCGCGCCTCGATCTGGCCGACGGCCTTCATCAGGTCCTGCGTGCCGGCTTGCGCCGTCTGCCGGTCGGCCGGCGTCTGGGCGGGCAGGTCCGGGGAGCCGTAGAGGCCGTAGGCCAAGAGCGCGACGAGGGGGATGGTCGAGAGCGCGAAGGCGGAGGCCGCGCGGCGCTGGCGCAGGCGCGGCTCGGCCACGCTCGCCTCGCCGGGGCCGACGGCGCGGCTCGCCCGCAGCAGGCGGCGTGCGGCCTCGGTGCGGGCGGATTCGGCGTCGGCCGGCGCGATCAGGCCCCGGGTCACGTCGCGCGCGATCTCGGCGAGCTGGTCCTCGTAGAAGCCGGTCTCGGTGGAGACGACGGCCGCGTCGGGAAGGACCGCGGCACGGCGCGACATCGGCCAGAGCAGGGCCAGCACGGCCGCGGCGGTCATGCCTGCCAGTATGAACCAGATCGCCGTCATAGCCCCCTGGAGCGGTCCCGGTTCGCGTGGGAGCGCGACCGCGGCCGTCCCATCCCTCGTGTTCGCGCGGCCCCGCGGCAACCGGGTGGCCTCGCATCCGATGTAGACAGCCCCGGCTGGCCGCACGATGCCCGCCCTCGGCGACACGGTGTCACGCAAGTCGTGCACGGCGGCGCCGCGGGACGCGGGCGCCTTCGGCGCGATCAGTGGCTCGCGACGCCCTTCGGCGCGTCGCCCGGCACCTCCAGCACGGCGCGGAGCCCACCGAGCGCCGCCTGCTCCAGCCGGAAGCGGCCGCGGTACAGCGCGGCGAGGTCGGCGACGATCGAGAGGCCGAGGCCGGAGCCGGGCTTCGATTCGTCCATCCGCCGGCCGCGCCCGAGCACCGCCGAGCGCGCCTCCTCCGGCAGGCCGGGGCCGTCGTCCTCGATCGCCACGAGAAGGTGGGGATAATCGTGCCGGTCCACCGCCTCGGCCCGGATCGCCACCCGGCCGGCCGCCCATTTCGAGGCGTTGTCGACGAGGTTGCCGACCATCTCCTCGAAATCCTGGCGCTCCCCACGGAAGCGCAGGCCCGACGCGACGCTGACCTCGTAGGCGATGTCCTTGTCGCGGTAGATCTTGCCGAAGGTCCGCACGAGGCCGGCGAGCGCCGGTTCGACATCCGTCGAGGTCCCGAGCGTTCCGGCGAGCGCCGCGGCGCGGGCGCGGTCGAGGTGGTAGTTCACCTGGTCGCGCATCACCGCCGCCTGCTCGCGGATCTTCCGGGCGAGGTCGTCGGACGCGTCCGAGGAACCGACCTCGTTGACGATGATCGAAAGCGGCGTCTTCAGCGCGTGCGCGAGGTTGCCGACCTGGGTGCGGGCGCGCTCCAGGATCTCGCGGTTGGTCTCGATCAGGAGGTTCACCTCGCCGGTGAGCGGCGCGATGTCGCGTGGATACGTCCCGGTGATGCGGTCGGCCTCGCCGCGGCGGATGGCGCCCAAGGCCGCGCGCATCTTCTTCAGCGGCGCGAGGCCGAAGCGGATCTGGAGCAGGGTGGTGAGCGCCAGCGACAGGCCGAGCAGGCCGAAGGTCACGAACAGGGAGTTTCGGAATCGCTCGACGTCGTTGACGATCTCGTCCGCCGGGCCGGCGACGCGCACGGTGTAGCGCCCGTCCTCGCCGAGATCGACGTCGCGCTCGATGATGCGCAGGCTGCGCTCGTCCTGCGCGCGGCCGTAGCCCTGGCGGATCTGGCCGACGCCCGTCTTGCCGTCCGGATCGGTCGCGGCCTTCAGCGGCACGCCGACCAGCGAGCGCGAGGTGCGCAGGTCCCGCGGCCGCGCGTCGGGCTTGCCCACCTGCCAGTACCAGCCCGAGAGCGGCAGGTCGAAGCGCGGGTCGCCGAGCGAGAACGCGCGGCTCTCGGTATCGCTCGGGGAGACGAGGTCGGTGGCGAGGTTGTTGGCGAAGACGAGCAGCCGGCTGTCGAAGGCGCGCTCGGTGGTCTCGCGGTAGAGCGTTGTCAGGATCCAGGCCGCGATGAGCAGGATCGCGGAGCTCGCGAGCAGCGCCGACACGGCGAGCCGCACCGCGATCGAGCGGCGGCGGAGGGAGAACAGGCCGAGGAACGCGCTCATCGTCGGGGCGGCAGTCGATGCAAGTGCCGACGGCTCTCGATCATTCAGCTCGGCCGGTGTAGATGTCGGGATCATTCCGTGTACATGTTTTGAAGGCAGACGCGAAATGGCACTCCATATCCGCGACGCGGAAGCCGACCGTCTCGTCCGTGCGCTGGCCGAGCGCAAGGGCATTGCCTTGACGGAAGCGATCAAGCTCGCCGTTCGCAACGAGCTTCGCCGCGAGGAGGACAAACCGAGCCTCTGGGAACGGCTGAAGCCCCTCCATGAACGGGTCGCTGCAAGGCCTGCGACCGGGCTGGTCGCCGACAAAGCGTTCTACGACAGCCTGAACGACGAGTGATGTTCGTCGATGCGTCCGCGCTCGTCGCGATCGTTCTGGGCGAGCCGGATGCGCAACCCCTGGCCGAACGGCTGGACGCAGCCGACGATCCGGTAACCTCGCCGATCGCGATCTACGAAGCGGTCCTGGCCATCGCACGGATCCGCAAGGGCGGTCTCGCTGCGGCTCGCTCCGATCTTCAAGTGCTGATCGACTTGGCCGGCATAGGTCTCGTTCCGACAACGCCGGAAGATGCGGAGATCGCGCTCTCGGCATTCGAACGGTTCGGCAAGGGCCAGCGCCATCCGGCACGGCTGAACATGGGCGATTGTTTCGCCTATGCAGGCGCGAAGCGACGGCGCGTTCCGCTCCTGTTCAAGGGTGCGGACTTCTCCAAGACGGACGTGAATTCCGACTTCGGTTGAGGCGCTCTGCCTCCTCACACCCGCGCCGGCGGCTGGCTCGGATCGACCAGATACCCCAACCCCCGCACCGTCTGGATCAGGTCCACCGCGAGCTTCTTGCGCAGGCGCCCGACGAACACCTCGATGGTGTTGGAATCGCGGTCGAAATCCTGGTCGTAGAGGTGTTCGGTCAACTCGGCGCGCGAGACCACGCGGCCGGTGTGGTGCATCAGGTAGGAGAGCAGCCGATACTCGTGGCTCGTGAGCTTGACCGGGTTGCCGTCCACGAACACGCGGCCTGAGCGGGTGTCGAGGGTCACGGGGCCGCAGGCGATCTGGCTCGTGGCGTGGCCGGCAGCGCGTCGCAGCAGCGCGCGCACGCGCGCCATCAGCTCTTCCATGTGGAAGGGCTTGGTCACGTAGTCGTCGGCGCCGGCGTCGAACCCGTCGACCTTGTCCGACCAGCGGTCGCGGGCGGTGAGGATGATGACCGGCGTCTTGATCCCGGCCCGGCGCCACTTCTGCAGCACGCTGACGCCGTCGGCCTTGGGCAGCCCCATGTCGAGGATGATCGCGTCGTAGGGCTCGCTCTCGCCAAGATAGCCGCCCTCCTCGCCGTCATAGGCCTTGTCGGCGACGTAGCCGGCGTCCTCAAGCGCCTTGACCACCTGCCGGTTGATGTCCCGGTCATCCTCGACGACGAGCAGACGCACGGCTCACTCCCCCCTGGCGATGGCGCCGGCCATCAGTATTGGCCCGCCACCTGGCCGGTCTTGGCATCGACCATCACGTGCACGAAGTGGCCGTCCCGGCGCAAGGCGGTGAGCATGTAGACGAGGCCGTCCGCGTGGCGGCACAGGCTGGCGCGCTGGATCTCCGCCCGCGGGATCACCGTGCGCGCGGCCTTGATCGCCGCCACCGGCGCGATCACGCGGCGCTCGGACACCTCCTCGCGCATGTCGGCGGGCGACAGGCAGGCGTCCGTGCGCGGCGGCTCCCCCGGCGCTGCGACCTCGGGCATCGCCGGGGGCGCCGCCTCGTGCGTCTCCTCGGCGCGCGTGCCGGGTCCGCCCGCGGCGAGCGCCGCGAGGGTCAGGCAGATCGCTGCGAGGGCGAGCGGGTGGCGCATCGACGAGGATTGTCGGCGCCAGGCACTGAATGCGCCGTGAATGCCGGCGCCGGACGGGCGGCGGAGACGTGAGGCCGGAGCGGGGTCGGCGGCGGCGGGTCTCATCGGGGTCCGTGGTCTGCCGGGCATTACGGCCTGGGACCGCCGCGGTTGCGTGCACCGGCTCCGAGCGCCGGAGCACGTCTCGTGCGGGTTTCGCGCCGGCCGGAGGCTTCGCTGGGGGGTTTGCGGCGTCGGCCCTCGCAACGTCGCCAGCCGATCCGGCGCGACGCCGGGAGTCCATGCGCGATCCTTCACGATGAAGACGAACGCGGGCGACGGATCGCAGCGGGATACGCGCTCCGATGCGCAGGGCGGCGGAACCGGACGCCGACCGCAGTTATTCTACCATGAGTTGTATGTAGCATGCGGAATCGTCTCGGCGGTTCTCTCAAGGGAAAATCCCATGACGATCGACCCGAACGACCTCACCCGAACCGCGACGCCGACCTTCTCGGAAAACTTCGACGCCTTCGACACTGGAACGGCACGACCGGGCTCGACACGGTCGGCGGCCCGCAATGGTCGACGAAGGTCCGGCCTGCGGGGACGCTGCCCTACAACGATGAATTGCAATACTACGTCGCGGGCGGCACGGTAGGGCCGACGAACCCGTTCGGCGTCGCCGACGGCGCGCTCACGATCTCGGCGGCGCCCGCCGCACCGGGCATCCAGGGCCTGCTCGACGGGCAGACCTACACATCCGGGATGATCAGCACGCATCACGCGTTCAGCCAGACCTACGGTTACTTCGAGATGCGGGCGGAGCTCCCGGCCGGGCCCGGCCTGTGGCCGGCCTTCTGGATGCTGCCGGAGGATGGGAGCTGGCCGCCGGAACTCGACGTGATGGAGATGATCGGCAGCCAGCCGAACACGCTGCGCAACACGGTCCACAGCCAAGTCTCGGGCGACCGGCAAGTCTCGGGCGACCGGCAAGTCTCGGGCGACCGGCAAGTCTCGGGCGACCGGC
>NZ_CAXTHR010000015.1:28571-45515 GCF_964244095.1 uncultured Methylobacterium sp.
AGGTCGACGCGACCCACTACCTGAACGAGGCCAACGTCACGGTGTCCGACATGACATCGGGCTTCCACACCTACGACGTCGATTGGGAGCCCGACACGATCACGTGGTACTTCGACGGGCGGGCGGTGTTCGGCGCGCCGACGCCGGCCGACCTCGACAGGCCGATATACATGATCGCCAACCTCGCGGTCGGCGGGGCCCGGGCCGGCGAGCCGGACGCTTCGACGCCGGTCCCGGCGCGGATGACCATCGACTACATCCGGGCCTATGCGAGCGCCGCACCATCGGGGAGCCCCGAGTTGACCGACACGGTCCACTTCCGCGACGCGGGCACGGGCGACGACGTGTACACGGCCAACCCGGCCGAGCAGCGATACATCGCCGAGCAGCTTCCGTCCTACACGCAGGAGGGCGTGGTCTGGGCAACGCTGGCGGCGGGCGCCGCGACCGTGGACGTGTTCCGCTTCGTCGATACGAACACGGGCGAGCACTTCTACACGGCGAGCGCGGCCGAGCGCACTTGGATCGATGCGGCCCTGCCGAGCTTCCACGACGAGGGCGTCGCGTTCCAGGCCTACGCCGACCCGGCGAGCGCCGGGGCCGGCGCCCTGACGGTGGAGCGATGCCTCGACACCGCGACGGGCGAGCACCACTACAGCGCCGGCGCCGCCGGGACCGCGGCCTTCGTGCGGGCTCATGCCGGCGGGACGTGGATCGACGAAGGCACGGCCTTCACCGTCCACACGCCCGCGACGGGCACCCTGGACGTCTGATCGACCGCTGCGCGCGAGGATGCCCGCACCCCGCGCGGAAGAGAGGGGGTCCGTCGCGCCGAGCGGGAGGCTCTCGGCGACGCGGCGTACCAGGCCTCACGGGTCGCGATCGACGAGATCCGGCGGTCCCCCGCCGTCGCGGAGGCCGGATCGCGATGCCTCGGACGCATCGAGACCCGGCACGGGACGCGCCAACGACGATCGCCGCATGCACGTCACCCGGCACGGCGTGACCGTCCGGTGGGCGACGATGCCCCGGACCCAGGTGCAGGCGGCCGACAGGCCGTCGACGAGCGGCGCCGGGCCGTGGGGGACGTCGGCCGGAAGCCCGGTCTGCGTGGTCCGGAGCAGCTCGGCCGAGCGGACCCTGGAGGGCCTGGGCCCATCGCCGGCGGTGTAGGCGCCGACGGCGCAGAGCGCCAGGAACAGGGCGGCGCCGACCGTGTGATAGAGCCGGGTCAGCCAGCGGTCGAGGACGGCGCTCATCGCAGATCCCCCCTGAGAAGGCGCCAGACCTGGCGCACGAGCGGCAGGCGGTCGACGCCGAACTGCGCCAGCGCGAAGGCCGTCACGGCGACGGCCACGGCGGCGTGCTTCATCCGCCGATAGAAGCGGGCGAGCGCCCGCCGCTCGATCCGGTCGTCGATCAGCTCGTCGAGGGCGGTGAGCCGATCCGGGGTCTGGCGCCGGATGAAGGTCCGCCACTCGATGCCGAAGCGGACGACCAGCCTCTCCTCCTCGGTGTCGGCGGCCGAGGGCTCGGCGTAGGCGCGGCGGACCATGGTCTCGCCGAGGCCCTCGTCGGGCGGCGGCAGCGCCCGGCCGACCCCCTCGGCGATGGCGTCGAGGGCCGCCCGCCGGCAGGCGGAGGCGCGTTCCGCCGGCGGCGGAGCGGTTGCGTTCATGCTGCCTCCCGTGGGGCATCGCGGCCCGTCGTCCGATGCGCGGCCGGGGGATGGCTACCGCGCCGCGAGGCCGGCGGCGGCAAGCGCCGGCGCGAGCGTGTTGGCCGCGGTCGCCCGATCCTCCAGCACGAGGCGGCGGAAGACCTTCTCGGCGATGCCGGGCAGGCCGCCGGCCGCCTTGACGACGAACCCCGGCACCTGGTCGGCCGCGCGCTGGACGGCCGTCGCGATCACCGCCGCGCCGACCGGCACGGTCAGCACCTGCCCCTTGGCAGCGCCGGAGACCGCGTTCAGGGCGTAGTCCGTCACCCGCCGGACCATGCCTTCGACCGCGCCCTTCGAGACGACGTAGCTCAGCATCGGCGCGAAGCGGGCGATCAGCCCGGTCACGAGGGCGACGAGGAGCGGCATCAGCACGGTCTGCGCGGCCGCCGCGAAGCCGACGATCCAGTCGCCCCAGGGCAGCGTCACGGCGGTGGCCTCCGCCGCCGCGGCGAGCGCGGGGGACGGGACGAGGCAGGCGCAGGCGAGCGCCGCGGAAGAGCGGGTCATGGGATCATCCTTCTGTGGGGGACTTCGCGCGGCGGACCCGGCCGGCTCGGGCGGCTGGATCAGACTCGGCGGAGCGACGGCGCCGCGTCCGCGTGGGGGGCGCCGACGATCCGGTGCCGGAGGCGCGCGAGCGGGTTCGGCCGCGCCGCCGGCTTCGGCGCGACGGGCGCGACGACCGGGGTCGCGACGCGCGGGTCCGTCACCGCGGCGAGGGAGGCCGCGATCCGCACCCGCGCGGCGGTCGCGGTCGGGCGCGGCAGGGCGAGAGCGTAGGCGGTGACGAGCTGTTCGGCCTCGGCGCACCGCCGGGGCACGATCGCCGCGGGCCTGGCCCACAGCAGCACCGCGTCGCGGGCACCTGCCAGGTCGCCGGCGTTGATCCGCTTCAGGAAGGTCGAGCCCGCAAAGCCCCCCGGCCCGATGTTGTAGCAGACCGAGACCAGGGCATCGAAGGTATGCTGCCCCACCGCGACCGCGAGGCCGCGGCGCACCGCGGCGACGTAGGTCGCGACGTCGCGCGCGAAGATCGCGTCGCACTCGGCAGCGGTGATGGTCAGGCCGATGGTGACCTTCGGCGCGCCGGCGGCATCGGTATGGCCGATGCCGACCGTGAGCACGCCGACGCTGTCGCGGTAGGCCTTCAGGCGCCGGCCCTCGCGGGCGATGAGCACGGCCTCGCCGATCGGACTCAGGTCCATGGTCGCATCCTCCACGCTGTCGAAGAAGTGGCGGCCGATCGTCACGAAGGCGCGGCTCGCCCGAGGCATCGTCCGTCACGGCATCTGCTGCGCGCCGAAGAACGAATCCGCTGCGGCGGCGTAGCCGTCCGCGCCGGTGAAACGGACCCAGACCTCGACGAAGTCGCCCGCCGCGAGCTTCAGGGCGGAGGTGAGGGCCAGCGCCGTGACGCCGTCCACGAGCGTCCCGGTGGCCGCGGCGCGTCCCCGCCCGGCGGCGGCCCCGTTCCGGTAGAACTGGACCTCGAAGGCGGTCGGCGCGCTCGTCCCGTTGCGCTTGTAGGCGAGCGCGGCGGCGAAGCGGTACAGGCCGGCCTCCGGCGCGACGAAGCGGTTGCCGGCCGCCGCGAAGGCGCCCTGCTCGTTGCTGTCGGCCGCGTTGAACTGCACCTTCGTCCAGGCGCCGGCGGCGATGTAGTTGTCGAAGTTGGTCGAGGCCGCCGCCTTGGCGAAGTTGCTGATCCGGGTCCACGCCGTGCCGGTGTGGAGTTTCAGGGCGGTCTGCGTGCTGTTGAAGCGCAACTGCCCCGCCGCCGCCTCGGCCGCGGGGTCGGCGGCGCTCGGAACGAGGCCGAGCGATCCGTTGCCCTCGAACGTCACCGCCGTCGCCGCGGCGAGCGTGCCCATCGGGCAGGTCCGCACCAGGATGCGCGCACCTTGCGCCGCGTCGGTCCAGGTCTCGCTCGCGACGAACTGCACCTGCGCGCGCGGGCTCCCGGAATAGCCGGTCGTGCCGTAGCCGGAGGCCGAGACCTGCCCGAGCGACAGGCCGGCCTGGACGGCGCCCGGCGCCGCCGCGGTCCCGGCGGCGGCCCGGAAGGCGAGGTTCGCGGGTCCGTTGCCGCCGAAACCGTCGAGCACCAGCCGCGGCGCCACCCCGTCCGCGCCGGAGACCCGCAGCGCCGTCTGCGCGGGCGCGTCGGGCAGGGTGCCCGCGTTCGCGCTCACCTCCAGGGGTCCGTTGATCCGGCCGAGGGTGAGGCGGCCGGTGGCGGCAGACGCCGTGAGCGGCGTCGAGAACGCCGTCCCGTCGGGGCTGACCTTGAGGGCCACGTCGTCGCCACCGAGCGTCCCGAACAGGGCGCGGGTGGAGAAGCCCGTCTGGAACGCGAAGGCGGCGTCGTTCCCGGCCGCCTTCTTGTTGACGCTCGCGCGCAGGCTGCCGGCGCCGGGCGTGACGTCGTCCCAGGAGAACAGCACCGCGTCGGACTTCACCGCGAGCCGGTTGGTCGCATCGGCGCCGGTATTCACGCCGAGGCGCGCCAGCGTCGCGATCGTCGTGCGGAAGCCGATCCAGGCCGCACCGGTGAAGGTGTAGAGCTCGGCCTCGTCGGCCACGAACGCGAACCAGCCCGGCCGCGGCACCAGCCCGACCCAGACCCCGTCGCGCCGGCACGCGACCTGCCCCGACAGGCCGGCCCAGGCCCCGGTCGGGTTGGCCGCGACGACGAGGTAGCGGTCGCCCTCGGCCGGGTTCGCGGGCGGCGCGGCCAGATCCTTGTCGAGGCAGGCGAGCTGCACCAGCGCATCGAGCAGCGCCAGCGCCTCGTTGTGGGTGACGTGCTTCTGCGCCTGGTTGCCCGCGATCAGCGGCAGGGCGAGGTTCCGGGTGGTGTCCGGCATGGGCGGGCTCCTCGGGACTGTGTGTCGGGGGCGGCACGGGCGGACCGGGCGGCGCTCAGCCGGAGCGGACCGGCACGCGGGCGCGGGCGGGCGTGCCCGGCCCGAACACCGCCCCGACCTGCGCGACGGCGACGTCGAGCACGGCCTGCGGGCCGCCGAAATCCACGGTCTCGTCGGCGTAGAGCAGGTTCGGCCCCATCGCAGTCAGGCTGCGGAGCTGCCGGCCGTCGGCGGAAAAGACCGAGACGGCGTAGCTCTCCGCCGCCTCGTCCAGCGGGATGTCGGCGGGCTCCCAGGCGTCGGCGTCGCGGCGCGCCCGGCGAATCCACGAGAGGCGCACCCCGCCGGCCTCGCGTCGGGCCCGGAGATGGACCGGGCTCAAGGGGGCGAGCGCCGCGAGGCCGGCGGTGGCGAAGATCTCGACGAAGGACGGGTCGCCCGGATCGCGCGCCGCCGGGCCGATCCGGTAGCGGAAGCCGCGGCCGGCCTCGTCGAGGCGGTCGACGAGCGGGATCACCGTGCCGTCGTCGAGGCGCACGATCAGGCTGCCGGCCGGCGCCGTGCGCGACGCCGCGGCCTCGCTGCCGGCCAGCCCGCGCAGCAGCCCGCCGAACCGGAACGTCTCCGCGCCGGTGAGAGCGACATCCGTCGCCGAGATCAGCTCGACCGTCCCGTCCGGGGCGAGGACGGCGAACAGGTTGCCGCCGGCCATCATCGCCGGCAGGCCGATGCTGGCGAGCGCGCCGGCGTTGCGCAGGGTCGCGTCGAGGCGGGCGTTGCGGTCGAGGCGCCAGAGCGGTCCCGGCGGGAACGGCGTCAGCGTCCGGCCGAGGCAGGCGGGGTAGTCGGCGGTGCCGTGGAGCGCCAGCGGTCCGTCAGCTCCCTCCGAGCGCCAGATCGCGAGGGCGCCGGGCCAGGGCTCGGCGGTCGCGGCGAGGGACTGGAGCGTCGTCGGCGACCCGCGGTCGGCGGGCAGGTCGAGGGTGAGGGCGAAGGGCGCGCCGGCCAGCACCGGCGGCCGGACCGTCGCCGTCACCGGGGCGCGCAGGGCCGGCCGGGTGCCCGGCCCGTGCAGCGGCACGCCGCGGGCCTCGATCCGCCGGCCGGCGGGTGCGTCGTCGATGCGGGCGATACGCTGGAGGCCGGCCGAGGTCGCGAGCAGGTCGCCGGGTTCGAGGTCGAGGCGGCGCGGGCTCAGCGTCAGGCCCGCGGTGTCGCGCGCGGCGATGGCGCGGTCGAGCAGCGCCTCGGCGAGGTGTTCGGCGCTCTCGCGCCGGGTGACGATGGCCGTCTCGGTGCGGGTCTCGCGCCGGCGTCCGCCGGCGGGGCGGATCGCGGCGGCCGAGGCGCGGCGGTAGTCCGGGCTCTCGGAATCGGAAAACCCGATCTCGACCGAGCGCGGCAGGCCGCTCTCCTCGGCCCGCACCCGGCGGAACGGCGCCTCGTCCTCGGAGACGCGGACGAGGTCGTCGTCCATGATTGCGACCGCCGCCGCACGGCGCGGGCCGCGCAGGCGCAGGATGCCGGCGACCGCCGAGACGTCGAGGCCGTAGACCTGCGCCAGGGGCTCCAGCGCGGCGCGGGCCGAGAGCGGCCGGTCGATCACCGTGCCGTCGAGGTAGGCGCTCGCCGCGATCGCGACGGGCACGTCGATGCCGAGGTCCGAGAGGATCGCGGCGATCAGCCGATCGAGGTCGCAGCCCTCGATCCGGCCGGTGATCCAGTGGCCGACCCGCCAGTTGCCGGCATCGGCCCAGACGCTGCCGGAATCGGGAAACGTCGGGTAGGGCCGCGCGTCCCAGGCCCAGACGAAGACGCAGGCCGGATCGACCATCGGCCCGCCGTAGCGGGCCGAGACGGGATTGTCGGCGCCATCGAAGCCCGCGGCTCCCGGATCGAACCGGGAGAGGATCGCCTCCAGCCCGCGGATCTGGATCAGCTCGTCGCGCAGGCCCCGCGAACCCGGCGGATAGGCGTTCTCGGAGGATTTCGGGTCGGGGAAGACGTTGGGGCCGTTGGTGCCCTTGTCCACCGCCGGCACGCCGACCTCGGTGAGCCAGATCGGCTTGGACCCCGGCACCCAGGCGGTGGCGCGGGTCTCGACCCCGCCGTCGCGCTCGACATGCGGGTTCGACCACCAGCCGACGAGGTCCTTGGCCCGGAAGATCCACGGCTTCCGGTAGGTCCCGTCGGTGATCGGGGTGCGGATCTGGCCTGCGCGCGCCGCGTCGTCGGCGTAGAACCAGTCGAACGCCTCGCCGGCGCCGAGGCGGCGTCGGAGGTAGGCGCGGTCGTAGATGTCGTCCGCCTCGGCCAGATCCGCGTGGGCCGGCGCGTCGCGCCAGTCGGAGACCGGCGGGTAGTAGTCGATCCCGACCGCGTCGATGCTCGAATCCGAGAACAGCGCGTCGAGGGGGAAGCGCACGCGCGCGCCGCCGTCGCGGACATGGGCGCCGTACTCGGTCCAGTCGGCGGCGTAGACCAGCTTCACGCCGCTCCCGAGCCTTGCCCGCAGGTCGCGGGCGAGCGCGGTCAGTTCCGCGACCGCCGGATAGGTCTCGCCCGCCCCGCGCACGCGGGTCAGCCCGACCAGCTCGCTCGCGGCGACGAAGCCGGAGAGCGGCGTGCCGGCGGCGGCCCAGCGCGCCGCGAGGTCGGCATAGTGCAGCGCCTGCCGGCGGTAGCCGTCAGGACCTGAGAAGTAGGCCCGTACCTGCGCCTCGGCGGCTCCGGTGCCGTCCGGGCTGCCGGGGAGGCCCGGCGCCGGGTCGCAGGTGATGCGCCCGCGCCAGGGATAGGGCGGCTGGCCCATGACGGCGGGGCGGTACGGGTCGGGCAGCGCGTTGCCGGCGGCGATGTCCATCATCACGAACGGGTAGAGCACCACCGCGAGGCCGCGGCGGGCGAGTTCGGCCACGAGGCGGGTGATGCCCGCGTCGGAGGGCGTGCCGCCATAGGCCGGCGTGCCGTCCGGCGCCGTCGAGACGGTGTCGACCGCGGCACGGTCGAGCCCCGCCACGGACCAAGTGTCGCCGGTCGTCGTCTTGCCATGGGTTTCGACGCGAGGCGCGATGGTGCATTGCCCGGCCCGCAGGTCGTCGCCGAACCACGCCACCACGACGGCGACGCGACGCAAGTTCGGGCAGAGCGCCTGCAACGCGTCGAGGGAGGCGACGACGTCGGTCGCCGCCTGGAGCTGGAAGCGGTTGGCGCCTTCCGTCCGCCCGAGGCCGAGATCGACGGTGACGGGGGCGGGATCGAGGCCGAACTCGCTCGATCCGGGGATCAGGTTCACCGCCCGGACGAGCGGCGCGAGGCCGTTGACCGGCCGCACCACCTCGAAGGAAAATTGCGGGATGCGGTTGCCGTAATCGGCCAGCGGCAGCCCCTCGAACACCGCGTAGGCGAGCCCGCGATAGGCCGGGGCGTCGGCGCCCTCCTTGGCGACGATCAGCGGGTCGGGCGCCTGGCTCTGCGAGCCGGTGTGGACGCGGCAGGTGATCGCGGTGCGGTCGAGCTCGATCCCGTCCGCCCAGATCCGGCGGACGTAGGCGATCTCGCCCTCGCACAGGCCGACAGCGAGGTTGGCGTAATAGGCGTAGGACGTCCGCACCGTGCGCTGCCCGCCGCCGCCCTTCGACGCGCCCGCCGCCCGCTCGACGGTGGTGTTGGCGACCTCGAGCGGCCGCGTCGCCCAGATCAAGGTGCCGCCGACCTTCGCCCGCCCGTAGACCCGCGGCACCGGATCGCCCTCGGTGGAGGAGAGCCCGGCGACGTCCGAGAGCCGCGGCCCGGCGACGAAGCGCGGGCCGCCGCCGGCGCCGAACAGCGCCCCGTCGAGCGCCGCCCCCGCGACCGCCCCGGCCACCCGCCCCACCACCGATCCGATCGGCCCGCCGAACGCGGTGCCCGCGGCCGCGCCCGCCGTGGACAGGATCAGCGTGGCCATGGCGGGCTCCGGCGTTTGGGCGTCGTGCTGGAATGGAACGGTTGCCCGATCGTATCCGCTCGGATACAAATCGCGGGTGGCGACGATTCTGCTGTCCGACGTGTTCAGGCGATGGCTGGGTGGGCTGCGGGATGCTCGGGCGAAGGCCCGCATCGCTGCACGCATCCGATCCGCGACGCTCGGTCATTTCGGAGATGCCGAACCCCTGGGAGACGGCGTCTACGAGATGCGCATCCATCACGGGCCGGGCTATCGCATCTCTTAATGCACCCCGGGGCGCGGCGACCTACCTGCTCCTCCTGGGTGGCGACAAGTCCAGCCAGAGCCGCGACATCCAGAAGGCCAAGGCAATGGCCGGCGACCTCGATCGGCCCCCCTGATGCGCTTCACCCCGTTCGATGCATCCGAATTCCTCGACAGCGAGGAGGCCATCGCCGAGTATCTCGCCGCGGCGCTCGCCGACCCCGATCCCGACCTGTTCGTGGCGGCTCTCGGCGATGTCGCCAAGGCGCGGGGGATGACGCAGATCGCGCGCGAGGCGGGCCTCGGCCGGGAAAGCCTGTACAAGGCGCTGACGCCGGGCTCAAAGCTTCGCTACGAGACGATCCGCAAGGTGATGGACGTGCTCGGCGTCAAGCTGACGGTTGCGCCGCCGGCGTGAGCCTGCGCAAGCGGCGGACATGCGGCTTCGGTGGCGGCTCATGCCCGTCCTGCGGGCTCACATCGAGCGGCAGGGGGCGGCCCCGGGTGCGGGTGTATGATCTCTGGCATCACCCGGCCGTGAGCGTCCGACCTGATGCGTGGCCGGACCGACCTATCGGCGATCGATGCGCTCGCCATCATGCTCGCCGCTGCCGGCTTGCCGTCGGAACTACGGGTAGCCCCACCGCCTGACGATGCGATCGTCCCCGTTCGCCGACGGCCTTATCCTTCAGCCGAACGGTCTCGCACCCGAAAACCGGAACACCCCCGCAAGATGCCGCCGCCACCACGGGGTGAAGGCCACCTCCGTCACCGCGGCGCGGTCGTGGGCGTGGATCATGCCCGCCTCCGTCGCGATGGCGCAGTGGCGGGCGGGCAGGTGCGCGCGGAAGGCGAAGAGCAGCACGTCGCCCGGCGCCGGCGCATGGCGCGCGAGGTCGGCGGCCACCGGCACGAGGTGCCGGCACGCGGCCTCGAGCAGCGGGTCGGTGCCGGGGGCGGCCGATTCCGCCCAGGTCCCGGAATAGGGCGGCGCGGCCTCGGGCTCGTCCCCGAGCAGGCCGCGCCAGACCCCGCGGAGCAGGCCGAGGCAGTCGCAGCCGACACCCCGGAGCGAGGCTTGGTGCCGGTAGGGCGTGCCGAGCCACAGGCGGGCCTCCGCCGCCACCGCCGCACCGTCGAGCCCGTGATGCATGGACATCTCCCGAGGAATTCAGCGGAACAGCGAGCCGCCGTCGAGGCCGGGCCCGGCGCCCGGCGCGTAGCGGATGACGACGTCGTTGCCCGGCATGTGCGGGAAGCCCCGGAAGTTCGGGGTGTTGGAAAACTTCGAGCGGCAGGTCGCGAGGCGCTTGTCGCAGCCGGCGGTGAGGGTGAAGGCGTCGCCCGGCGCGACAGCGCGCGGGGGCGCCTCCCACAGCTCGACCAGCCGGCCGAGCTGCGTGCGCACGTCCGCGGACAGCCCGGCATTGGCGCCCGTGCTCCAGGTCAAGCCGCCGCCGGTGAAGAACCCGTCGGGACAGACGCCCGCGAGCGCCGCATCGAGGATGCCGGGCTCGGGCTGTCCGTTCACCGTCCCGCCCGTGCGGAAGCCCGCGAGATCGACGCGGCAGCGCGCATCGCCGAGGTCGGCGCCGCAGGTGGCGCGGTAGGTCCGGCCGCGCTCGGCATCGAGCCGGTCGGCCAGCCCCCGCACCTCGGCGACGAAGGCGTCGCCCGCCCGGCGGATCTCGCCGAGCGTGCCGACGTCGAGGAGCAGCCGCGTCTCGGGCCGCGTCCAGTCGACCAGCCAGGTCTCGACGCTCGCGCCGTCGTAGAGCCCGCCCGCGATGTCGGCCTCGGTGAGCCCGAGGGCGGAGAGCGCGCCGGCCACGTCGCCGCCGGAGACGGCAAAGCCCAGTTCCGCGCTCGCCTCGGCCGCTTCCAGGCCGGTGCGGGCGGCGCAGGTCAGCCCACTGAGGACGAGGTCGCGGTCGTGGTCGGTGAAGCCGAGGGCGCCGCCGTCGCGCCGCCTCAGCGCCCAGCAGCGGCACAGCGTCGTCACGCCGCCGGCGAGGTAGGCGGCGAAGGCGGGCGGAAGGTCGCGCATGGCCGGGGAAACTCCGCGTGGGCGCCGCGTCACCGATCGTCGGTGGAAGGCCGGCTACGGCACGATCTCGATCAGCGGAACCTTCGGGATCTCGCCCGCTGTGAAGGCTTCGAGGTTCAAGACGAGGTCGTCGGTGTCGAAGCGGACCGGCACGTCGAACGCGAAGCCGGCGGTGACCGCGGCGCCGGCCGGCGGCACGGCGTCGCCGGCGAAGGTGACGCGGCCCGTCGCCGGGTCGCAGGCGAACAGGTGTCCCGGCCGCTCGATGCCGGCCACCGCCACGCGGACGCTCCCGGCCACGGGCTTGGCGATGGCGCGCGTGTAGGGCGCCGGCCCGGTGCCGTAGGTCTTGGCCAGCGCGAACACGGCGGTCGCGCCGTCGCCGACGCCCAGGACCTGGTCGGTCGGGCCCGGCGTCCGGCCCGGCGGCCCGGAGCGGAAATCGACCCGGTCGCGGTAGCGGAAGCCGTAGAGGCGCCCGCGGCGCTCCTCGAAGAAGCTCAGCACCGCGTGCAGGGCGTCGAGCGTGCGGATGCCGAGGCCGGCGTCGTAGCGCCGCCGCGAATCCGCCCAGCGGCTGTTGCGGTGCTCGCGCCCCGAGGCCAGCGTGACGATCTCGGTCAGCCGGCTCGGGCCGCCGCCGCCGCGCAGGGACACGTCGAGGGGAAAGCGCACCTCGTGGAAATCGTCCGCCATCCGCGGGCCTCCCTCGTCCGTCTCATACGGTATCCGATTGAAAGCTTCGGTCGATGCAGGGCCCGTTTTCCCGGACGGGTGAAGCGATAGCGGAACCCGATCCGGGACCCGGCAGACGACGTCGCGAAGCGTCGAAACCCTTTGCGGTCGAACCCTTGGCGCCGGTCGGATCGAGCCGCTACGCGGCCCTTCGTTTCTCTGGGTTCCGGATCACCTTCCGCTCACGCTCCAGGCGTCCGGAAAAACGGCGCGCGACCGAACCATTCAGCCGGAAACCGTCTCACAGCGCCCGCTGCCCCCGGGCGACGGCCCGGGCGAGGCTCGCCGTCACCTGCGCCTCGGACTTGCGGAACGAGGCCGCGTCGGGGGTGGCGATGTTGACCGTGACCGCGACCGGCCTGCCGCCGGCGCCCGCCGCGACGCCGAGGCGGCCGTCCGGGCCGCGGCGCAGCGGCAGGATCGCCTCGGGGCCGGCCTCGCCCATCAGGCCGGTGCCGCCGCTCATCGGGAAATAGGTCGGCGCGGCCACGATCCCGCCGTCGGCGAAGGGCCGCACCCGTCCGGCCTGGATCACCCCGCCGCGGGCGAAGCCCGGCGCGGCCTCGCCCGCACCCGAGCCGAGCAGCCCGTTGACGAGGCTGGTGACGCCGCTGCGCACCGGGGCGAGCGCCGCCCGCACCGCCGCCCCGGCGAGGCGGGTGCCGAGGGCGCCGAGCACGCCGTCGAGCTGACGCCCGGAGGCGAGGCTGCGGGTCAGCGCCGAGGACAGGCTCTGCCCGAACCGCTGGGCGAGCCTGTCGAGGGTATCGAGCTGCTTGATGCGGGCGGCGTTCGCCCGGTCGGGATCGCTCTCCGCCATGCTTGGAACCTCGCGGTTTGTGAGGGCTCGGAGGCGCTTACGCCTCAGACGTCATCCGGATGCGCCGCGATCAGCCGCTCCAGGGCGTCGCGGCGGAGGGGCGCGGGCCCGGCGCCGCGGCCGGCCGCGAGAAGCAGTTCGCGCGGCGTGGCGCGCCAGAGGTCGCGCGGGCGCCAGCGCAGCACGCCGAGCCCGAGCGCCAGGGCATCGTCCCACGGGAAGGCGGGCGTCTCGCCCGGCGCATGCCCGCCCGTGGGGCTCAAGGGTCCGCGTGCGACGCCCCGAATGCGGCGACCAGGGCCTCCCCGAGGGCGTCGGCCATGCCCTCCAGCCCGCCGGCGAGCGGCAGGCGGGCCACGGCCGCGTCGTCGAGGTCGTGGCCGCCGCCGCGGAGCGCCGCGCCCAGCAGCGCGATGAGGTCGCGCGCCGCGAGGCGGCCGGCGGAGAACCGCTCGGCGAGCCCCGCGAGGTCGCCCGCCTGCAGGGCGTCCTCCAGCTCGGCCAGCGCCCCGAGGGTCAGGCAGAGGGTGTAGCGGGTGCCGCCCAGATCGAGCAGCACCTCGCCGCGCCTGCGATTGGCCATCGCGTGCCGCCTCAGAGCGCGGTGAAGGCGAGGGCGCCGGCCGAGTCCAGGCTGAGGTCGAAGGTGACCTCGCCGGCATGGTCGCCGCGGTATTCCAGCGCCGTGATCTGGAACGGGCCTTCGAGCGTCCCGAAGGCCGGCACCACGACCTGGAAGGTCTCGATCACCCCGTCGAAGAAGATCTGCCGCAGGCGCAGGTCCGAGGCCTCGTCGCGGAACACGCCGGAGCCCGAGATCGCGGCGCGGCGCAGGCCGGCACCCGCGAGCAACTCGCGCCAGCGCCCGGCGGAGTCGGCGTTGGTGACGTCGACGGCCTCGGCGTTGAGGGCGATCTGCCGGGCGCGGAGCCCCGCCACCGCGACGAAGCCGCCGGCGCCGTTGCCGGCCCGGACGAGCAGATCCTTTCCCTTCTGGGCGGTCATGACGGTCTCCTTCTTCGGGATCGGGCGTGGCTCAGGGCAGGACTTGTGGCTCAGGACAGGACTTGTGGCTCAAGGCAGGACTTCGGTGACCGCCTGGAGCGTGAGGGTGGCGCGGGCCTCGCCGGTGCGCTCGTCGCGCCGCGCCGCGATCCCCTGCACCCGCAGGGTCACGAGGGCGTGGCCGGTGAGCGCGAGCGTCGGCTCGGCGACGAGCGTGGACATCCGCTCGGCGGCGTCGAGGGCGGTGCGGACGGAACCGGGGCGGGCGAAGACGACGAGGGCGTGGCTGTGCTGGTGGCGGACGGCGCCGTCCACGGAATCGTCGCGGATCTCGGCATCGCCGAACATCGCGAAGACCGGCGGGGCGCCGGCAGGCGGCTCGTCGTAGAGGCGCACGTGCCCGCCCATCAGCCGGGCGAGCGCCGCGTCGGTCGCGAACAGGGCGATGAGCGCCGCCCGCACGGCGAGCAGCGGGCTCGGCGCGGCGACGGCCGGGCCGGCGGGCGGCGGGTTCGTCACGGGCTCGTCTCCTGCAGGGCTTCGACGTGGCAGACGAGGTCGCGGCCGCGCGCGTCGGGATCGACGACGCTGCGGATGGCGAAGCGGCGCGGGCCGGCGGCGAGCCGCATCGCCGGCGTCAGCCCGGGCCGGGCCCGCAGGGTGATGCGGTGGGTCGCGACGCTGTCGTCGCGGCCGCCGCGCAACCGATCGACCGCGCCGAGCGGCTCGACCGCCCCCCACAGCACCGGCCCGGCGACGTAGCGCCGGAGCGTGCCGCCGAAGCCGTCCGGCTCCTCCACGGGCAGTTCAAGCACGAGCCGGCGCCGGCGCGCGCCGATCGACCGCGGGACGGTGTCGGGCATCGGAAGGCTCCGGGTCGGTGGTGCGATCGGGAAACGGCCGGTCCGGCTCAGAGCCGCAGCCGGCGGAACGGCGCGGCGAGCGCGGCGGGATCGGGCGCGGCGGAGACGGACTCGTCGCCGCGATGCTCGTAGCGGGCGGCGGCAAGCCGCAGGACCGCGAGCCTGAGCGGCGGCGGCAGCGCCGGACCGTCGCCGCCGTAGCCCGCCGCGACCTCGATCAGCAGGCTGCGGCCGGCGGCCTCGGGAAGCGTCGCTGCGATCGCCAGGCACGGCGCCTCGATCCGGTCGGGCTTGAGGGCGACGAGGCCGGGCGCGAACGGGACGAGGCTGCCGTCGGCCTCGCAGAAGCCGGCCCGCACCAGGGCGACGAGGGGACTCAGCGGCAGCGGCACCAGGCCGTCCCGCGGGCGCCCGCCGAGCACGACGCGCCACGTGCCCGGCACGAGGATGCGCCGCGTCTCGGCCTCCAGGCTGGCGCGGGCCGCCGCGATCAGGTTGAGCAGCAGCGCGTCCTCGACGCCGCCGTCGTCCGGGTCGAGGCGGAGGTAGCCGCGCAGTTCGGCCAGGGTCACCGGCTCGACGGCCGCGCCCGCCACGCGTATCGGCATCATCGCAATCTCCGTGGGTGTCGGATCGAGGGGTCTCGATGGTGTTCGGAAGCGGCGTTCGGCTCGCGTGGATCGGCCTCGCGTGGATCGCGCTCCTGCCCCCGGCGGGTGCCGTGGTCGGCGGGGCCGAGGCGCCGGCGCGGAACGCCGTGATGGTGCTGTCGTCGAAGGGCGGCGTCTGCACCGGCATCGTCGTGGCGCCGGACACGGTGCTCACCGCCGGCCATTGCGCGGCCGCCGGCCCGGAGCACCGCGTCCATTTCCGCGACGAGGCCGGCGCGCCGGTCCTCGTCGCGGTCGCGGCGCGGGCGGTCCATCCCGGCTACGATGCCGGGGCGATCGCCGGGCGGCGGCGCTCGATCGACCTCGCGCTCGTGCGCACCGCGACGCCGCTGCCGCCGCGCTTTACCCCGGTCACCTTCAGTCCGGCGCTGCCGCGGGCCGGCGAGAGCCTGACGCTTGCCGGCTACGGCGCCGACGGGTCCGGCGATCCGCGCTCGACCGGCACCTTGCGCAGCGTCGCGCTTCCGGTGATCGAGCCCTACGGCCCGAGCCGCATCCTGGTCTGGCTCAGGGCCGCCGGGCGCGCCGGCGGCTGCCAGGGCGATTCCGGCGGGCCGGTCTCGGACAGCGACGGGGTCGTCGCCGTCACCGCCTGGATCGGCGGCGCCTGCGGCGGCCTCACGCAAGGGGTCCTCGTCGCGCCGCAGCGCGACTGGCTCGACCAGACGCTCGGCCTTTGGGGCCGGACGGCCCGCTGGCGCTGAGCCGACCGTCCTCCCCCGGGACCCGCCCCGTGGAACGGAACCTTGGCCGGCGGATTGCTATACGCTACTCTTCCACCGATCGTGCCGAACGCGCCCCCGGCCCCGGAGAGAACGATGTTCGCCCCTGTCCTCCGCGGCGCCCTGTTCGGCGGCTTGCTCGGCCTCTTTTCCGGCCTCTTGCCCGCGCCGGCCTCGGCCGTGATCAACGGCGAGGTCGCCCGCGACCCCGACGGCACGCGCAACTTCGTCGTGCGCATCGAGAGCACCCAGGGCGAGATCTGCTCGGGCACGCTCATCGCCCCCGACCTCGTGCTGACCGCGGCCCATTGCGTGATGCAGCCGGCGGGCTACAGCATCGTCGCCGTCGACCGCGCCTTCCGCCAGCGCCGGGTCTCGGCGATCGCCGCCTCGATGCATCCCGACTTCGTGCCCGGCACCACGCCGGAGGACCAGCCCGGCATCGACCTCGCGCTGCTGAAGCTCGAGCAGCCGCTGGGTGCCGACTACGCGCCCCTCGATCCGCGCGGCGCCGGCTCGATCGGCAACGGCGAGGCGGTCGACATCGCCGGCTTCGGCGTCGTCGCCGAGAACCGCCGCAACACCGCCCGGACGCTGCGGCAGGCGCATCTCGTCTCGATCGGCTCGCTGCAGGTCGCCAACCGCGTCACCGTGGTGACCGACCGCCGCCGCATGGCCGAGACCGCGGGCGCCGGCGCGTGCCTCGGCGATTCCGGCGGGCCGATCCTGTCCGGCGGTCCCGGCGGCTACCGCATCGTCGGCGTGGTGAGCTGGTCGAGCGGGGCCATGCGCCAGGATTCCCGCCGCCGCACCGCCTGCGGCGGCTTCACGGCGGTGACGCCGGTCGCCGAACACACCGGCTGGATCGCGGCCCGCGCCGCCGAACTCTCGCGCATCCAGGTCGGCGAGGCGATGCCCGCCCGCGGCGGCAATCGCTCGGACTGGATGGCCCGGCCGGGGCGGCGGTAGGCTCCGGTCCCTCGCACGGGCGGCGGGATCAGTGGGCCTCGGTGCGTCCGGTGACCGCGACCGCGTCGCCTGCGCGAACGATCGGGAACGCTTCGCGCGGGTTCGACCAAGCCCTCCGGCTCCGGTGTCGTGCCTCTGGCCGAGCGCCGGCTCCGCGCGCCGCCCGATCCGCTGGAGACGGCCGCCGACCACGCGCTGGCCGCCCGCGCGGCGATCGACCGGACCAGCCGCCCGCGCCTGCGGCGGCTCGTCGACCTGCTGCTCCTAGAGTATTCTCCATGATCCCTGGATCACGGAAAATACTCTAAGTCTCTGTGCGGTCGCATTTTC